>SKLY01000026.1 GCA_007121335.1 Saprospiraceae bacterium
ACCAGGTGTCCAGTCGGCCGTTGATGCGATTCTGTATCCCAGGCCCGTACCAACGTCCCCCGTATATGTTGGCTTCCAAAAAGTAACGCTGGGAAGAACAAATGGTGTCGATATCGGGCATAATCAATTCAGTGCCCACATCTACCCTTTTATTGTGACCACAGCCATTTTCAGCGTGGTATGTAATAACGAACGATCCCTCCGCCTCAGGGGTAAAAAGACCACTGCTATCTGTATGTGGGCCTGTCCAGTATCCACCCTCCGGGAAGCCACCACTCACTATCCACGGATCGGCATTGAGACAGGCGGCCTCTCTTTGCCCGGACCAAATGTGCTTCACAAACACTGTATCTGTCACAGAGCAGCCATTTGGAGCATAATAAGTGATGACATCTTTGTTGACCGGTTCTTCATAGCGCCACCTCCAGAATTGATATCTTCCGGTCTCGCGGTGTCCGCCGGGAATGATCTCTGAGTAGAATTCGCCGCCTGCCGGCTCTGTTTGATAAAAATGATCTCCCCGCGAAGCACAAAAGGTATCAGATTGAAGCGGATTGAGGAATATGGGATTGACAAGTGGATCGTAAATAAGAGCAGCCTCACCGGTATTGTTCCCGTTTTGGTCGCTCACCATTAAGGTGATTTCAGTCGTGGTCTCCACACACAACTCCACCCTTTCACTGTCCAAATCCGTGAAGTTCCAATTGTAGGAATAGCTTCCACTCCCTCCATACACCGATGCTTCAATTTCCACACAATCACCGGCACAGGAAGGCCCATTTGGCAAGTAAATTTCCACATGCAGCGGACAGCTTTCCAGGGCAAAGAGAAGGTTGGTCTGGATTTCGTGGAGATTATCGCAGTTGTCAGGCAGAGTCCCGTTAAAAAAAAGCCGGTAATTTCCCTCTACAGCAGGGGGAGGATCAAACGAGAGTTCAAAGTTTTCTGCCAGGCCGGTATCGTCGTCACAATCCAGTACTGAAACCCCGGAGACTTCTGCACTCGAAGGACCTACGATTGAAAAATTATCCACATTGAGCTGGTCGCAGGGAATTCCTCCCGGTACATGAAAACTTGCCGAATACATCGGACAATCTGCCTCCTCGGATAGTTGAATATCCGGTGGTACGGGCTCATCAATCTCCACAGACCAGGAAGCCTGCCATCCGATTGCAGCTATATTTTCGTCACTGACAAAGTGAAAGGTAATACAGCCACTCAGAGCCAATAAAGTGGGCGGTGGCTGCAATGCACCGGACAACTCTGCTATAAGGGGTGAATTCACATCGGGCCCATCATATGCACTCAAAACATCAAAATTGGCTTCGGTGGCAAAATAATCAAATACGACAATGATTTCTGAGGCTCCCTCTACACAAATGGTAAAGGTGAAGTCCTCATTGTGAGCGTATTGTCCTTCCTCCGCACCTTCATTGCTGTCGGTAAATATTCCCTCGCAGTCATAAACCACCAAATCCTGCATTTCATAGACATTTTGAGCTGTAGAAATGGCGATCGTGAAACAAGTAAAAACAAGCAACCAACTACAAAGTCTTGCCGGGGCAGCTATTGATCCCGTCCCTTTTTTGAACAGAGGGCAGATACGGGTAAAAATGTGGGCTCTTTTTCTCATTCTCGTACAATTGTGATGTTGGGTGTGATGATTTCATTGGACTTGTTTCCCGCCCGGTCCTCAATATAGACGTAGAAAAAAGTACTTTCCGTGGGTCCGCTTCCAAACAAAAAAAGCGATGGAAACTCGATGTTCAACTGGCCTGTTATGGCTACTTCACTGCCAATAGGTGCTATGGGACCGATATAAAAGCCATCATACTCTTCCAACCTCGCATCCCGCACAAAGATGGTGTTGACATCGGGGTCTTCGTGTCCGAGGTCCCCATCCCCGTCCCTGTACTCGATAGTGATTATAAGTACATCGCTAAACTCTACAACTGTGTCCGGTGCAATACCTATTAATTCAATCTCGGGGATCGTGGAAAATGCAGGTTCGTCATCCTTATTGCAGGCTGCCAAAACCAGGATTCCTGTCAATATAAGCGCTGACCTAATGGGACAGAACCAGTGAGAGGTAGCTTTTGATGTCATATGCGGCTTCATTGGTTGGTATTTCCGTAAAAGGGTGACCGGAATCAGCAAAATACAAGCGCAAGTAAAGTTTGTCTTCAGTCTCGAAAAAGTCAGGTGGCCATATGGTTATCCGTTGGTAGTACTTTTCTTCATCGCCGTACAATCCCCTGCTCATAAGTGGTACCGGAAGCACTTCCAGGGGGTGGCTAACAGCCTGTTGGAATCCATTGGTTTCAGCCGAAAAGCGAATATTTTGCTCATCGAAAAGATGGACTTCCAGTTCACTGTGTGTCACGGCGAAAAACAGCTGGACCGAGTCAAATTCCGATGGAATAATAATGGAGGACCAATCATTCTGACGGGAAAGCTCCATGTCATTTTGGTAAGCCATCATACCCCTGAACCCGGGAAGCGGAGCTGCATTTTCAGAGGGCAGATTCCCCATAATATCCGGTGCCCCGTTTTCGATCCAGGTCCTTATATTTTGGATATACTCCTCTTTGTTCTGCAGCCAGTCTGAATCCGGCTCAAGTTGAAATGGCATTGGTGGATTGATAATTCCGTCAATTCGGGCTATAAGGATCGATTGATCCGGTTTTCCCGGATGAACTCTGTACTGGTAATTACCATCGTTCTTGATCGGTTTTTGATACACCATCGTGTTGTAAGAGCTTTCGATGGTCCTGAAATCAGGCTCAAAAGTTCCGTCATGGCAGGCCACATTGGCACAGGTAGATTGGAAAATATTGACAAACAGACCTGCGATTGAATTTGGGTCAGGGTCATTCAATTGAAAGTTGACCGTATCCTGTCCCGGTGTGGTTTCGTCAAAAGGGTTGATTTCCTCCTTGTCAGAGCAAGACTGGAAAAAGAGGATGCCACCCAGGGTGAGTGGTATTATCCAAATGGCGTATTTATTTATCCAACTGAGCATCTCTGTTTTGCGGTTTTATATGCGGTCAAAAAGTGAGCGTGCATTGGGGTCCAGTAGTCCGGCGGATTTTACCTGGTTTTTTATACCGAAGATATCCGCGATGGTAGGAGTGATATCTGATGCATCACCTACGGGATTTTCGCTGCCTCCAATTCTCAGACCTGCATCTATCCCAGCGCCGACCATCAGGGAGAAAATGCGCCTGGTATTTTCATTGCCGGCTGAATGGTCGTATGCATACCAGTCGTTGAGGTCCTGAATGGGATTTGGGTCCATATCCCTGCCGTGCTCAGGCATGACGAGCATAATGGTGTTGTCCTGCATCTCGGGAATTCTCTGGATTTCTCTCCATAAAAATCCAACCCCGTGATCGGCGCGGTGCAAATTCTTGAGATAGGCCGTAAAGTCGGAGTGACAAACATCTATATCTGTGAGGTCCACCACCAGTAATTTGGGCTTAAAATACCTCAATACCTCCACAGCGTATCCAATGGTCTTCAGGTCCCGATTGTCATTGACCGGAGGCAGAATTACCTGATCTTGCTTGACCTTGTCAAACATATACCGGATAAATTCCCGGATTTTATTTTCCTCATCCACTGAATTGTACAAGTGGGGAATCTCCAGACCATCTGCAGCAAAATTGTTGTTCAGGAAAGTCCGTATCTCGCGTATGGTCTCCCAGTCTGATTCCGGGTGGTAGTTTTTAAAGTCCATGAAATGCTTTTGTCCCGGCTCTCCGAAGGTGGTCAATGGAGCTAGAAAGTTTCCGCCGTAGCGCCTCCCATAGTCTGGATGATCCGAGAAGTTGAGGAGCGGCCTGGAACCTCCTATTCCAACCCCCACGAACCAGCAATCTGTCGCCTTGAAACCTGCGTGTCGCCGCAAATACTCAAATATGGTCGGTGACTCGGGGCGATTTCTCAAGCCCTGGGTTATGTAGTAATTTCCGGAAACTCCTGTGCTGAGGCCATTGAAGTGACCCGCTCCGCCCCTTGCAAATCTCACCTCCGGGAAGAGGGTTCCCTGAGATTCAAGAGAATTTTGCAGAATAGGATCAATAGGGTGAGCTCCGATTATGTTGTTTTGGGTGTCGTCCGTTCCGTAGGCGATCTTATCCTCGGGCGGTTGGCCGTTGAGTAGATTGTACATGATATTGCCCTCAATATCTTCATTTTGGCTGCCGGCCAGGTACCTCTGCAATACGGATTCTTGCTGTCTCACGCCCCCAGCAAATAAGACAAAAACCACGTGCTCTGTCATCGGTGGGGTGGTTTGGGCATTGAGGAGACCGGAGGGAAGAATATAGGGCATCCCGATGACCCCTCCTGTTACCAGGGCTGATTTCTTGATAAATTTTCTTCTGTCCATAACAGTTGGATTTAATAGTGGAAATGCTCATTGCTGGTGGCAAAAGCGAAGTAAAAATGTTCAGGCAGTGCGTCGGGTCTGCTCTGTATATAGTTCTTCATCCAGGTCAGCTCAGCCTCTGTGGGCTGCCGCACAAAAAACCTTTTGTACAGGTCCCGAACAAATTTTTCCGGATTGGTACGCATCTCCTCATTGGAGGGAAGTACCACCTCGCCGGTATTCATGTATTTACTGACCAAAATGTCAAATGCAATCTGTTTGTCCCCTACTGATTCAATGGCCTTCAGGGCGTCCAGCATGTCGTTAGGGCTCATTGCCTGCCGGAAGAGATTGGTGTAGAGGATGGATATGTACTGTATCTTTGTTTTGTCCTTGTCCTTTTCTGAATTGACAGGTAAAATATCCTGAGGCGCTATCTCATAGACGTATTCTTTTTCTGTGCAGGAAAAAAGGAACAGTGAAACAACCAGCAGGAGAGCCATTTTGAAGTTATCTGAAATTAGCGTATTCATCTGTTACTATTATTTCTGAAATGATGTGATCTATTTCGCTACTTTGAATAAAATCCGGCAGATAAGTGGCCATTTCAAGTGGAGAAGGATCCCGGTTTAAAAATATACGGAAAGCCCATATAATCAGACCTTCAGCCATGGCCGGGGAATGGATGAGGATATCTACAAAATCCTCTTTGTTAGAACCCATGCGATTAAAAAGTTGGGCCGGCATCTCGTTTTCTATCATGTCAAAACTATTGGAAAATTCCTCTTCCGTCGGGAGGCGCCACAGGAGCTCGTCAAAGGCTGCACGAACGAAATTAAAGGTGTTCATATTGATCTGGTCGTAGATTCCATTGTTGATCATTTTCCCAAAGACATGGTGAAACTTGATCTTTCGATCGAAGAGGTGTTGTCTGCTGTCGAGAACAGCCTGGTATTTTCGAATGGTGTTTAACCTGCGGTAATAGCTGTCCCAGTTTCCATCTAAAGAATCTCTCAATGCTCCTGAAGATGCTATGTTGATCTGGCTTTGGATATATCCATCGGAGACCCCCTCCATGCATCTTATTTTAGCCAGATTGTAAAGATTTAGGATGTAGGCAGCGCGGTAGGATCCCTCTCCTTCTCTGAAGGTTTCATCGTTCATCAGTTCCAGGACGATCTCCATTCTGGTTGATCGCTTGAGGCTGTCAGTCTGAAGCCTTTCGCCGTTTTCCACCATCTCATGTTCAAGCGGTTCTCTTCCTATTACATCGATAAATATCCGCTGTACATAATTCTCTATCTTTATTCGGGAGATATTGATGGTGGAGGCGGGATTATTGTCGGGAACAACGATGGTCTCTTTTTTACAAGAGGACAAAGTGAGGGTGCAGGCTACAGTTACCAATACAAGGAATGCAACCGGACGGAACATTTGGGGAAACCGTTGCCAATCCATAATTTTCGTGTTGCGACAGCCTTACAAGCTTAATCATTCACCAAATATACTATTTTTTTTGAAAAAACCTATAGAGGCATAAGTTTTTTTAAAAAAACTCTCCCCGATGAAGTGAGAATTCATCAGTCGCAACTGTCCCTTGTATAGTCTGGGGAAAAGTCTGAGTCCACTATTTAGCCAGTCATCCGGGAGTTTTTAAGGATTGGATAATTCCCCAAGGAAAAAAATCCCTTTAGAAAAGATTGGAAATTTTTTCGACGAAAGTCCAAAGAAATTTCTGTAGCTTTGAGGAAGTAAGTTTGATCAGCATCACCCTCAATTAGACAGAAAAAATCATGGCTATAGACGACCACAGAGGCCCGGTTATCGCCCAAAGCGCTATTTTGAATTGTCCGGCTGATATAGCATTCAACCATTTTGTGATTGAATCCCTTTTGACCAGTTGGCTTACAAAAAAGGCCAATGTGGAATTGAGAGAAGGAGGGCGTTATGAATTGTACTGGACCCCCGATGACCCGGATAAAACCAATAACAGCACCCACGGCTGCAAAATTTTGGCCTTTGACAGACCGCACTTTCTGAATTTTGAGTGGCGCGGAAATGCAGAGCAAAAGGAGTTTATGAACAATGTGCGGCCCCTCACCAATGTCACCGTACTATTCAACGAGCTCGGACCTGGCAAAACCAAAGTTACATTATTACATACCGGCTGGAGACAGGGAGAAAAGTGGGATTGGGCAAGAAAGTATTTTGTCTCCGCATGGTCCGGGGCCTTCCGTCAGCTTGAAAGCTTGATAAATGGGTGATCGGGGTGTTGCAAATCGACCAGGATTGCAACTCTTAGGCAGTGATAAATTTTACTTGAGTCATGTTTGCTGTTTACAGAAGCAATTTTTTTGTTTGGCAGAAACCTTTTTTCTGGTTATTGATTTTGAGGAATTAGCTTGAATATTGCTGTTGCAGAGGGGTCTAACAATAATTTTTTCTTTACAGTGCCTTAACCGTCACCTGTTATTCAGCCCATAGTTTTGCAGTTATTATGGAGGAGAAAAATAGGGTTAAAAAAAGGCCTGTTGACATTTGTGTGATTTCAGACATTCACCTGGGTACTTTTGGATGTCATGCTAAAGAATTGTTGGATTACCTTAATTCCATTGAACCTAAGGTCCTGGTGATGAATGGCGATATTATTGACGCATGGCAGTTCAATAAAAAGTACTTTCCCAGAGAACACATTTCAGTAATCAGGAGAATTCTGAAATTTGCCAAACAGGGCACAAAAATTTATTATTTGGTTGGAAACCACGATGATTTTCTCAGGAAGTATATTCCATTGCAACTTGATAATATTCATTTAGACAACAAGCTCATCTTAAAAATTAATGGCAAAAAACTGTGGTTTTTTCACGGCGATGTTTTCGATCTAACCATTCAGCATTCTAAGTGGCTGGCCATTTTGGGGGGAAAGAGCTACGATTGGTTGATCAGATTGAACAGGTTTGTAAATAACGTTCTTCAGAGGTTTAACAGACCTAAAATGTCGCTTTCTAAAAAGGTAAAGAACAGTGTAAAAACTGCTGCGAAGTTCATTAATAACTTTGAGAATACAGTTGCTGAAAAAGCCGTGGAGGAGAATTACAGTTATGTGTTGTGTGGACATATACATCAGCCCAAAATAAAAAAGGTCAAAACTTCATCAGGTGAGGTTACTTATATGAATAGCGGAGATTGGATTGAAAATCTGACCGCTTTGGAATATTTCAGAGATAAGTGGACGCTTTATCGCTACGATGATGATCATTCGCTAAATGAAAACTCCCAGTTCAATGATCCTGATTTCCTGGATAGTGAGTTGGCTGAGACCTGCGATCAAAACGACCTGGAAGCATTTTTAAGTCCTCATTTTAGAAAGTATGTCTTTTAACCAGAGAATATTCAATTGGATCCATAATAATAATTTGATCTACAATTGTTGTTGGGAGGACCCGGCCTGTGACAGAAAATTGCTCCAGTTGGATGAGAACAGCCGGATTCTCATGCTAACAAGCGCAGGTTGTAATGCGTTGGATTACCTCAATCAAAATGTGGAGCAAATACATTGTGTTGACCTGAATTTTAGGCAAAATGCGGTTCTGGATTTAAAATGTGCCCTTTTTCGTAATGGGGACTATGATTTGTTGTGGGATTTTTTTGGCAAAGGATTTAAGAAAAACGCAGGAGAAATTTACAGGACGAAACTAGTCCCATATCTCCATTCAGATTCCAGGCAGTTTTGGGATAAAAAAATCCATTATTTTGAAGGTGGAACCTTAAGGAGAACCTTTTACTTCCGTGGAGCTTCAGGGTTTTTAGCATGGATGGTTACCCGGTATTTAAATTATCGACCGGGACTTAGAAAGGAAGTGGATAAATTGTTGAAGTCACATGATACCAAGGAGCAAGGTAAAATATTTGACCGCTTAAGACCAAAATTGTTCTCCTTCCCATTGACCACCCTTATGAACAAGATATCGGTCCTCTCTCTGGCAGGAGTACCCAAATCACAATTTCAGTTGGTTTCGAGTAATGGAAAAGTGACAACCTCTGCATATTTGAGTGAGTGTCTGGATCGGAATTTCTCAAACAATCCCGGAGCTGATAATTACTTTTACCAGGTTTATTTTAATGGTTCATATTCCGAGGAGTCCTGTCCTGAGTACTTGAAACCGGAAAACTTCGATCGTATTCGTCATCAAATCGATAAGATTACCTTCAGTACTGAAAGCATCAATAATTACCTCAGGAATCATGATTCGCAGTTTTCACATTTCATTTTACTCGATCACATGGATTGGTTGGTTGAAAATGAGCCTGAAATTCTCGATGAACAGTGGGAATTGATTAGAGCGAAATCCACCGAAGGGGCTAAGGTGCTGTTTCGCTCTGCTGCCGCAGATCACAATTTCCTCCCAGGCAGTGTTTCACAGTACTTTAGGTTTGAGAATAATACATCAGATATAGTGATTAATGACCGTGTTGGAATGTACAGATACACTGGATTGGCAGAAAAAATATTCTAATATATGGCTGATGACGCCGGAACTACCAGATTGGAATCTTATTACAAGATACATGCATCGATATATGACCTGACCCGGTGGAGCTTTTTGTTTGGAAGAAAAGAAGCCATCAAAGGCTTGCCAGGGTTGATCAAATATCCCAATGAAATTCTTGAAATTGGATGTGGAACGGGAAGCAATTTAAGCTGCCTCACTAAAATGTATCCAATGGCTAATTTCACGGGCATTGATTTATCCTCTGAAATGCTTGAGAAGGCAGCTCGAAAGAAACCCATTCAAAATTTTAAAGTAAACCTGATTCAAGCAGATTACCTCGACTTTAATACAGACTGCAAGTACGATATTATTTTCCTCAGTTATTCCCTTACGATGATGGGCAAGTATAAATCTGAGGTGATGGATAAAGCAATTGAAGATCTTAATGAAGGGGGAGTTTTAGGAATAGTAGATTTCAACTCCAGCCATTTCCGGTGGTTTAAAAAATGGATGCATTACAACCATGTTGAGATGGAAAACCTGGTGGACCATGAACTATTATCTTCACTTGAGACTGAGGAGAGGTCATTGAAGAATGCATATTTTGGTCTGTGGAAATATTTTATTTTCTTCGGAAGAAAATCCCCAAAATGATACTAAAGTCTGGCGAAAAACTACTTTGTGCTCCTTAATCCGGCCTGATTCAATTGCCTTGTATGATTCAGGTATTTCAATTGAAAAAAACTGCCAATAATACAACACCCTCTAATCCGCAAGGCAAATCACTATTTCGGATTTTGCGTATGCTACCACCTCGAATCTCAGCCAGGGAGGTACTCCCCAGCTATTTTCCTGATTCCAGCAACATCTCAGTTCAGACTTATTTTAAAGCTGAACCCTATTCCACGCTCAACCAGATCTCTTCCAGGTCCCGGTATTCATTTCTATAGGACCTCCATAGGTTGCGGTGGTCTGATCGAGCTGCATCGGCCCCGTTTACGAGGAGATTGTTGGCATCCAGTTTGACGGTAGCTGCTTTTCCGGGCTCTATAAGTCCGCTTTCAACTGCCCTGGCTCTGAAATCCCGTGCGATGGATTTAATTTTATCAGGGTGCCCTTTTTTGGCATGAATGTAGAAATTGACCACCAGATCTGTGTTGTTTTCAGTCAACTGCCAACCCAAAATGCTGGTTCGAATGTACCGGGTTTCTTCAAAAGTCTGAGGGCTGACCACGACCATGGTGTCCACTTTTATGACAGGATCAGTGGCCACTTCCATGCCTTGCAAGATCATTTTTTTGGCAAAAGCAGCATTGTTCTCAGTGCCCTGAGCAGGATTTCCAATTGCTTCTGTGTTGGCCAGGCCTATAAGTGCAAAAACGCTTATGGTCGTTAAAAACTGGTTCAAAAGTGATTTCATAAGTTGATTTTTTGAGTGATTTTAAAAAAATTACCCCCTCCCCTGGTGAATCTCCGGTTTTTCCGGCAATCAATCCACAATCATGAGTTTTTTTACTGCCGTTTGTCTGCCCGTCATAATTTTCAAAAAGTAAACACCCGGGTTCAAAGGTGAGGTATCCAATCTAAACTCCTCCGCCGAGCCTGCCTTATTGCTTTGTATCAATTCACCATTCACCCCGAAAACGGACACTTTCTGAATCGGGTTCCAATAACTGGATTTAATCAGGGTCGAGGATGTGGCCGGATTGGGAAATAGTTCTATTTCACCATTTGTGAATGAGGTCTCAACTGTATTGGTGATGGGCTCTCCACAGTCTCCCCGACTCGGTTCATTTGGGAAGGTGTAACCCACTGTAAAATTAAAGCTGCTTTCTGTTCCAAAGTCCGTTCGGATGGATCGAATATTTGTCCAAAAATTGCCAATGGCCCGCCTGAGTACAATCGAACCATTGCCCTGGCCCGTAGGCCAATCTGTAAGTCCAAGTCCCTGATCATCCCAAACTCTGAAGGAGTAACAACCTGTGGGAAGTAAGATGGTGTCGCTATGCAAAGTATTGGGCGAGCCGGGAACTCTTTCAAAAATCGCAGTTCCATCTTCGCGGTAGATCCCGTATGTTAAATCATCAGACCTGCTGTTGGTGGTGAAGTTTATGACGAATTCCTCAGGCAGCATAATTGGGGCTTCCACGGTGGAGCGAAGTTCATTGTTGTATTCCACCTCATCGGCCTGGCCGTTCACTTCCAAAATGCGCACAAAAAATTCAGCTTTATCCTCATCCATTTCACTCCACAGGGGTTGTGGCAACTCGACCACTCCCTCTTCACTGTATGCCAGCATGCCCTCCCAAAGGTAAATACAACTGTGTCCATCAGGAAAACCGTATTCAAAAGTTATGGATTCAATGTCATCTGCTCCGCTGTTTCTAAGGCGAACCATTGGGTTGGAACAGATGGGGTTCATGCGCAGGTGATCCTCGTGTGTAGAGGGCGCCATTATTTCCAGCAATTCGGCATCTCTTCTTATGTTCCAATCTCCGTAGTAAACCACCTGATAAGAGGTGATATAAGAGGGTGCCTGGTTCCCACTCCAGGTGTATTCCTCCAGGTCCAGCGAAAAAGTTAGCGTCTCTCCGGGATTCCCTATAGCGTCCAATTCGTATTCGCGAAGGGGAACGAGCTCTCCGGGGCACCAATTCGCCCGGTCGTAAACCCAGGTTCCTCCCTGCGGAAAAAGAGGGTTAAGACCACAGTCGTCCTTCCAAATTAAACCATTTCCAACAAGTTGACCATCCACTCTCAAATAGTACTCTCGAGGGCAAAATTCCGCACAGACTACATTGTTGTCAAAACCGTGACCTGATACGAGGTATCTGATTTTTGCCTGTGTGGTTCCCTCCGGTGTGACGAGGTCCACAGGTGGGGTGCGGACTTCGTTGTAGGTCTCCGCATCGTCGTAGTTGTGACTCCCGTGAATGATGTTTTTAACCTCAACCACCTCTCTGGGTGGCGTCCCCTCAATAAAGTAAAAATCCAGGGTAATGCTGAATCCCGCACTCCATCCCGAATAAAAGGCCCGGATGGTCTTGGTATCCCTGAGCATATGTGAGAAGTCGGTTACGTCATACCGGTACCGGTGGGTCCAGTCATTGTTAAATCCCAAACTGCCCGTGGCCATATAGCCACCGTAAGGAGTTATTAATCTTCCAATCTCAAATTCTTCCCTCACCGGATCAACCGACCAAATGGTGTCCAATTCTCCCCCTGGCAAGGTGTCGATGGAGGCAATGGTTGAATCGAACCCTCGGTTTTCAAGCAGGTGAAAATTAACTGTGTAATCCCAATCAGAACAGCCACCCGACGCACAGCCCAGTGTGGCTATCATCCAAACTCTGTGGAATTCCTTATCGGCTGAAGGGAAGACCCCGTCCTGATCGTAACTCTCAAACCACACCATATCGACTTTGTCGTGCACGCGTACATGGAGGGTATCATTAGCCAGTAATGGCGAACTAAAAAGCAGGACCAGGAATGCGTGAAGAATGAAATTTGGTGAAAATAATTGCAGGTAAATTTGCTTCATACGAACTTTTGAAGCCAATATTACGGAAAAACTACGAAAAAATGGCCGGTTTAAGATTTGTTTAATATTCTGTAGCCTCGAGTTATGGGTGCCTAATTGTGCGGGTAGAGATATTTCACATCGGATATTTTGTAACTGCCTACCGGAACAAATTGGCCCAAAGTGGTTTTGGGCTGTCCATTTTTCCATAACTTTGCGATGACCTTAAACAAGGGTGAAGTTATTTTATTAGGATTTCAAAGCATTGAACAAAAAACAACCATGAAACAAATTGAAGCCAACAAACCCGAATTAAAATCATGGGTGCATGTAGCGCCTGATTCTGATTTTCCCATTCAAAACATTCCCTTTGGGGTGGGTATGCCGCCCGGTAAAACTGCCAGGGTCTGTTCAATTATCGGGGACAAGGTTATCGATTTGTTGGAGGCCTGGGATCTCGGACTTTTTGAAGGTATTTCAGTGGATAGAGAGGTGTTTGCCAACAGGCATATAAATGATTTCATGGCACTTGGAAAGGAAAAGTGCCGGGAGGTAAGACAGCGAATTTCTGAATTATTGAGAGTTGAAGACCCTTTTCAGGCCGAAGTTCACTCCGGGCGTTTGCTCGTCCCGGTCAGCCAGTGTCAGATGTTGATGCCGGTAAAAGTGGGAGATTACACTGATTTTTATTCCAGTGAGGAACACGCGACCAATGTCGGAACCATGTTCCGCGATCCGGATAACGCTCTTTTACCAAACTGGAAACACATACCTGTTGGCTACCACGGGCGCGCATCCTCCATTGTAGTTTCGGGTACTCCCATCCATCGGCCCGTAGGTCAGACCAAACCAGCCGATTCGGATAATCCTGTTTTCGGACCCTGTAAGCTGCTTGATTTTGAGTTGGAAATGGGTTTTGTAGTGGGCAGAGATACCCGCCTTGGTCAGCGTATTTCCACAGCAGAAGCTGAGGACTACATTTTCGGCCTGGTGTTGTTCAACGATTGGTCGGCCAGGGACATTCAAAAGTGGGAGTACGTGCCCCTGGGGCCATTTCTCGGAAAGAGTTTTGCATCAACCATCTCGCCCTGGGTGGTCACTTTGGATGCGCTCGAGCCTTTCCGCACTGAGGGACCCGATCAAAACCCCGAGGTTTTACCCTATCTCCAGTACAAGGGGAAGAAAAACTTTGACCTCGATCTGCAGGTGGCGATTCAAACCGAGAACGGAGACGAAAAGATAGTCTGCAACTCTAATTTCAAATACCTCTACTGGAATATGGCACAGCAATTGGCCCACCACACTGTCAATGGCTGCAACTTCAAGGTTGGCGATATGTGCGCTTCCGGTACCATCAGTGGAAAAGAGCCGGAGAGCTTCGGTTCCATGCTTGAAATAAGCTGGAAGGGCACCAAGCCCGTCCAAATGCCCGACGGCACCTCCCGGAAATTTATCAACGACGGGGACAAAGTGGTCCTCCGAGGCCACGGACAAAAGGGTTCCGTTCGCATTGGATTCGGTGAGGCAGCCGGGAAAATTCACCCCGCCAAAGAGTGGGAGTGAGGAATTGAATCTATTTTAGGGCGATAACCACCGCTCGTTTCCATCCTTATTTAAGAAAACACCCCCAAAACTTAAATAAGACCCTTGCTTATTTAAGGTTTTTATACTTTTTCTTAACTTAGCAGCAATTAAGTTAAGTAAAATGAAGAATTTTAAATCGGGGAAGTTGTTGTCCCAGGGTAGTTTTAAGGCTTTTATCCCAGCGAAGGTTAACCGTGAATGGTTAATTGACGATATGGAGGTCCTCAAGCTTTTGAGCCTTGCGGACAGGCAGCTCGGAAGGTTGGATATGTATTCAGAATATGTAAACATTGGGTTGTTTATCAGAATGCACGTCGCAAAGGAAGCCACACAGAGTTCGCGTATAGAAGGGACCCGGACCAAAATGGAGGAAGCTTTTATGGACCGGAGTAGAATTTCTCCAGAGTTTCACGATGATTGGCAAGAGGTGCAAAATTATATTGAAGCTATGAAAGTGTCGGTCGATAAATTATATAACCTGCCCTTTTCCACGAGGTTAATAAAAAATGCACATGAAATTCTTTTGAAAGGAGTGAGGGGAAGACACAAGATGCCGGGAGCATTTCGACAAAGTCAAAATTGGATTGGAGGTGCCAGTTTGCGCGATGCTGTTTTTATTCCTCCCCCACACAATGTGGTCCCGGAATTGATGAGCGATCTGGAGAAGTTTGCCAATGACTCTCACAATCCTATGCCGGATCTATTAAAAATTGCCATTATTCACTATCAGTTTGAGACCATACACCCCTTCCTGGATGGCAATGGACGGGTGGGAAGATTGCTAATAACTCTCTACCTGGTTAGCCGCAATATTTTAAGAGAGCCTATCCTTTATATTTCTGACTTTTTTGAAAGAAATCGCCAATTGTACTACGACAATCTCATGCGAGCAAGAGAGCAAAACGACATTGGTCAGTGGTTTAAATTTTTCCTTGAAGGCGTTATAGATACTGCAAAGCGGGCAGTAACTACCTTTAAAGCTATATTCGAGCTACAAAAAAACATGGAAACCAGATTGGAGCCCCTTGGCAACAGAGCATCTGATGCCTTAAAGGTCATTCAATACATGTACAGCGACCCGGTTATTGATGCAAAGTTAGTTGCATTCATTATTGATAAATCCTCCGTTAGTGCCTACAAACTGATATCTGACATGGAGGATATTGGAATAATCAAAGAAATGACCGGGGCGCAGCGAAAAAAGCTGTACATTTTCCACGATTACATTGTTTTGTTCAATCCGGATGCTGATTGAGAATAGAGTTAAATTAGTGAGGTTGAAACCTGCCTGGTTGAATCCCCATTTATCGCTTTTAAGTTATTGAAGTAATCCGGGAGTAGGGGATTAATTTCAATTGCTAATTAAACTCTCCCTGCAATCTAGTCCTTTCATGAACATCTGACTCTTCATCGAATATTCCCTCATCAATCCACAACCCAATTCTCAGGATTTTTTCCATCATCCCGGTCTGCGACAGCACCATTTTTTTATCCACAACTTTACCAAAGTACCGCTTCCTGTTTTTTGTGCAGATGGTGATGAAGTAGGCGGCAATCCTGCCGTAATTCCACCACTGTGCCCTCAGGGATTTGTTGCTGAATTTCCTTTTGGTCAATCGAGCCATGGAGGCTGCAAATTTCTATACTTATGATTTGCTTCCTGGTTCTTGAGTGACGGAGTTGCTCACACTTTTGGAAGGCTCTACCCACTCTGCCCGGTCTAGTAGATTGGAGTAGGTTTGATTTTGGCGGAGGATGTCTGCATTTCCCAGTACTACAATTTGCTCCCGGGCTCGGGTCAGTGCTACATTTAATTTCCGGTCCAGCCCGTGGCGATTTTGGTTTACCAGGGTGTGGAGTTGGGAGTGGTGATTGGTGGTGAGGGAGAGAAGGATCACATCCCTTGCGCCACCCTGATAGCGTTCCACGGTATCCACAGTGACCAGTGGCAGCAGATCGGGCATTTTTTCCTCCAGCAATTGAGTAATCAGTGCGATTTGAGCTTTGTAGGGGCAAATCACACCAATTTGGTCGTCCGATTTGATTTTCTTTAGGGCGGCGTATTGTTCAATCAGTTCAACCGCCGCCAGGGCTTCGTATTGATTGGTTTTGATCAGACTTCCACCGGCGGGAGTATTCACAAAAAGCAGCCTGTTTTTCAGCAGCTTTATTATTTCTGAGTTTTTTCCGCCATTTTCAGCCGGGTAGTAGTGGTCGATTGCAGCCTGCATCCTGTCAGCTCCCGGTATGTGCTTTTCCAGACACCGAAGCTGCGCACTATAAAAATTGCTACTCACAAATTCCGCGATCTCCTCGTGCATCCGTCCCTGTTGACTTAGGGAATCCACTGCATGAGACCAATTGTTTTCCAGTGCAAGAAGGTAAAGCCTTTCAAAAAGAGAATCGGAGAGCTGGCGAAGACCCAGTTTTTTCAATCCGGGGTCTTTAACAGTACATCTGATGCTGTCCTGAGTGACAATGGCCGGCAACTGGCAGTGGTCCCCAATGAGGATACTCCGCTTAAAACAACTGAGCAGCCCCACCAGATAGGGTTCCAGTATTTGGGATGCCTCATCTATGATGACCGTGTCAAAGTCCACGATGTTTCGGATATCCCATTTTCCGTAGAAGGATGATACCGTGGAGACATAAATTTTCTTTGACCGGAGGAATTCAACCAGTTGACGCCTGTCTTTGAGTTCGGTAATTTGTCTTTCAAGCAATAGCTTTCGGTAGCGCTCTGCTGTTCCATAGCGGGATCCAATTCGAATTGTTTGCGAGAATACATCTGCTCCTATTGACAGGATCGCATCGCAAATTTCATCCACGGCCCGGTTGGTGTATGCCAAAAGAAGCAGCCGCTCTCCCTTTTGAGTGACCAGGTGGTCGATGAGGTTTTTAATGATCACACTTGTTTTCCCCGTTCCCGGCGGACCCCACAAAAGGAAGTAGTCCCTGCAGTTGATCATTTTATTCATCACCCGGTTTTGCTCAGAAGTAAGTCCGGGAAATTCGCGGTTGGTCGTTTGGGTGGGAGTTTTGGGTTTGCGGCGGCCAAACCACAGATCGCGCTGTTCTTTGGAAGCGCGCATAAAGGTAGCCAGGGAGCGGAAGTAATGTCTGAATCCGCTCTCCAGCACATCGGGTTCAAGTGCCCAAATATTTGCCGCACCCGGCCTCTCGGTTTGAGAGAGCCTGGACCGGAGCCTTACGGTGATTTCCTCTTTTTGGATTTGAATCAATGTCCCGCGGTAAACCTGTGTAAATGGGGCATGATGGCTTTTTACACCCTGCTCATACAATACCACCACATCGCCCACTCTGAAATTTGCCAACTTTTGGGGAGAGCCAGAACGGGACAATATCATTCGTGGATTGGCATCACTGCTGAGGTCTTCCTTTATTCTCAATCCCGATAAAAGCGCAAAACGCTCCTCCTTGCTCTTGTGGTCGTCCAGCCAGAGTGCTGACAGTCCCTTTCGCTCGTCGGGATTTCCACCGCCCGCCGTCTTCGAATGGGCAAATTCGCGGGCTACAAAGGCGTAAAACGATATAAAATACCTTTTCTCCAGTTCGTCCAATTTGTTCCAGTGAGCGATAACGTCCCTTGCATCTTTTCCTGTGAAGCCGGGTATTTCAGCCAATTTGTCTATTCCCAGGGTCCTCAAAAACGAACCAGTCTCCAGGCCGTCGGCATGCTGCAATTGCAGTTCGCCAATGAATATTTTGTTGCGGAGAGACAGGGTTTTGTTTTGGAAAGCGCGCACGGCTGGGGCAAACCTGAGGGTCTCCCTGCTGTCTTTTGCATAGATAATGTATGCGGAGAGATTTTCATCCCTTGGATAGAGGTCCTTGAGGATCAGGTAGTAGAGCATCGTCTGTGCATAGTGGGAGGGGTTTATACCATATGCATTGGGACGAAAGGTGCTTCCGCTTTTCAACTCAAAAATCTCGCTTTTTTTCTCCTTCCTGTTGCGGTACAGTAAATCCAACCTCCCCTGTATCCCATTTCCCGGAGAGTAGAATGAAGGTTCTATGGAAAATTGACTGAGCTCCTTTCCGCCGGCCAAAAAATTGGAGCGGATTAGCTTTTGTATGTTTTTGTAATAACCCAGTGCCTGGCGGGCGATATACTGGATATCCTCATCCCCCATGGCTGCAAAGGAAACCGGGTCTATAAAAAATGAATTCCGGACCAGATCATTGAATGGCAATTCTGGATTTTCCATCAGACGGTCGAGGAAGTAATTGGCCACGTGACCTGCCATTAGGTATTTGGTATTTTGCGGTGGTATGAATTTTCTAAGTAAGTGAATGGATGGATCGTTATCTCCCGGTTGCACGCAGGATGCCACGGCTGTCACATCGATAATAAAATCCGGTTCTACAATGATTACAGCAGGGTGCAGTACCCCGTTTTCGTCCTCTCTCACTTCCCTCAGTAAAAGGGTTATATTGGAAAACCCCAGCTTTTTAAGTTGCAGCAGATCCTCTGCAAAAGGACCGTTACTTTTGTGAATAAAGGCCGGCTTTCCACCCAGTTTTTCCCGCAGGACTTCCCATCCGCTGTCGTTGTCGCGACCCGTGAAAAGGACCCGCTCCCGGGGGATGAATTTCATGCCCTTTCCCTCTTTTTCAGAAATCCTGGATAGTGGAACCTCCAAAGCCACTACCTCGGGCCCGGGAATTGTATCGAGGAGGCTATCGATTAAAAGAGCCATGGCAAACAAACCCGATTTCCACTGATCTCGGTCCTTTTGTTGTCCGGCATCGAGGCTCAAAAATTTCCTGAACAGATGCAGGCGAAACATCAATTGTCCTTCCAGGCTGTATTTCACTCCAATATAACTCAGGACGGCAAATTCTGTAGAGAAGTGTATATCCTCACCCCGGCTAAGATGGTCAGTTAGAAAGTAGTAGAGTTGCTTAATCTGCTCTTTTCCGTTTCCCTCATCGCTTTCAAATAATCTGGCCAGTTCAGTAATCATGCCCCGGCTCTGTTCCAAAAGTCTTCGCTGCTTGTCGTTTATCACCCCGGCTTGTTTTTATCTCTTTGGTGTTTCAACTCGAACAAATGTACCCAATTTTTCCCAAAGATTTCCGGATTTTTTTTGGATTAGGTTTTAGTTGATTTTGTCCAAAAAAGATTATCAGATGGGGGAGGGTTTAATATTTTTGACAAATTAAATTTTGCACTGGGGTAAAAAGTTGGCCTGGATAGAATTAAAAATGTTATTTTTGAGGATTTTTTGTAATAAAAAACAGCGATTGTCATAAAATGACAATTGAGGGTCTTTGCTTTGCGGACAGGAAGTATTATGCTGTAATTGCTCCGTTTAGTGCATTTTTAGAGAGGATTTATTTGCAGAATTCGTGTAATGGCTTAACTTTACTGCTACAAACAGCTAGATAGAACCCTTTTAATATTGATTGAAATAAGGCTCCAAAAACCAAACTATTGCCATGAGTGAAAGACAGAGACAGGTAGTTAATTTATTTAAAGCAATTCGAAAATTATACAGAGGTTGCACCATAAGGCAACTGGCATTTGCGCTGGATGTATCCGAAAAAACTGCTTACCGTTACAAGGATACTCTTATTGAGATAGGCTTCAGATTCTATGCAGACAAGCATACCCGCCAGTATAAAATTGTGGATAAAATGCCTATGGATATAAATTTGGCCTTTTCACAAGAGGAGGTAGAATTTATTCTTGGTTTCCTGCCAGAGGAAGAGGAACTTAGCAAAGCGATTCAGAACAAACTCTACATTCATTCGGATCTCCGAGAAGTGCCGCGGTCACTGGATGAGATTGAGTTTGGTCGCTCCGTCAAAGGGCTACAAAAGGCCATGCAAAATAAAAAACGCGTCATTTTAAAAGACTACTCTTCGGCCAACAGCAATGAGTGCCGTCACATAGTAGTGGAACCTCTAAAACTGGAAGATCAGTACAGACGGCTGTATGCCTTTACCCCGGAGCGAAAAAAACTCATGCAATTCAAAACCGAAAGGATTGGAGAGGTTGAAATTTTGCCGGAGAGTCAGTTTTACAGCAACCTGCATCCCAAAAAAATTGAGACGGATTCCTTTTGGTGGGTTTTTGATGGAGGGAGGCATGAAATTTCGATGGATGTGAGCCTTGGTGTGTATCACATGCTGAGGGAGGAATACCCGCGGATTGAGAGGGATGTCATAAAAGTGGATAAAAATTGTTTCAGGTTAGAGACCGAGGTGGCGGATTACACAGCCCCGAGCTCGGTGGTTCTGCGCTACCCGGAGGGAATTTTTGACCTGGCCCCGGAGCCTTTTAAAGCATACACTATAAACCGCTTGAGGGGGGTTCCACTGTGGAAGGATATACCCAGATATATGGTGGACCAATAAAAAAACCCTTGCACCATGCTTATGGGACAAGGGCGTGATTTTAGTTATTTAGTATTTTCTGGTGGTTTCAGCGAGGTTTTATTAACCTGCTTCTCCATCTCTCTTGACTTCACCATTCAATCTCACCCTGACCGGATTGCCGGCATTGGAGAAAATGGTGACTGACTTATTGATCCTCCCGAGACGGTTGGTGTCGTACTTGACTTCGATAATTCCCGTCTCACCGGGTAGAATTGGATCCTTAGGTTGCGAGGGGACGGTACATCCGCAACTTCCTCTTGTGTTGGTGATCAAAAGAGGCTCATCACCGGTATTGGTGAATTTGATCTCTCTGAGACCATCTGCTCCCCGCTCGATCACACCGTACTCAAGGGTTTCGGATTCAAGGGTGAGTTCGGGACCTTTCGTTTCTCCATCGCTTTGAGCAAATGCCATAGCTGAAAGACCGAGGGCCATTAGTGCTGTAAAAAAAAGTGATTTCATACTTCTTGGTTTGAATAATTGATGATAATTTCCACGAATAAGGGACGACCGTTGTCATCACTTATTGTCTTAATAAATTCTTTAACTTCAACCTGGTTCCCATATTTTACAATGAATAAAATTTTTCATGCAAAAGTTCCTTGAATAGCCTTAAGCTCCTAAAGATGTTTAGGGATTCAGTCTTTCGATGACAAAAACCCCTGATTCGTTTTTTCTGTATCGAAAGCGATCGTGCATCCTGTTTTCGCGCCCTTGCCAAAACTCCCATTCGGAGGCTTCCACAGCATATCCGCCCCAGTTTTCAGGAGTGGGAATGGGTTTATCGTCTCTGTATTTTTCGAGGTATTTTTCAAAATTTTCTTCCAGTTGCTCGCGATTGTCCAGGACCCTGCTTTGAGCCGAGGCCCAGGCCGCTATTTTACTGTACCGGGGCCGGGATTGGAAATAGGCATCCGATTCATCCCGGGACAGTTTTTCCGCTTTTCCCTTTATTCGCACTTGCCGGGCGAGTTCTGCCCAGAAAAAGAGCAGTGCTACTTTGGAGTTGGAAGCTATTTCACTGGCCTTTAGGCTGCTGTAATTGGTAAAGAAAATTATTTTTCCTTGAGAGACTCCCTTGAGCAGAACTATGCGAACTGATGGACTGCTGTCGGGTCCAACCGTGGATAGCGTCATGGCATTGGGTTCGAGAACACCTGCATCCACAGCATTGGAAAACCACTTTTCAAACTGCTCAACCGGGTTGGCTTTAAGGTCACTCAATTCCAGTGATGAACCCAGGTATTCTCTCCTGATTCTGCTGATATCTATCTCTTTATTTTGCTGCATCTCCCAAAAGTTTTTTACTGGTATTTTTATAGAATAAAACTCCGCGATACGCCAACCAGTACATAGCCGGCACTACAATTAGCGTGAGGAAGGTGGCAAAAACCAGTCCGTAAATTACGGTCCAGGCCATCACTCCCCAGAATTCCACGCTGTCACCCCCTATGTAAAAATTGGGGTCCAAATGTGTAACAAAGTTAAGGAAGTCGAAGTTGAATCCAATGGCCAGGGGAATCAACCCCAATACCGTCGTAATTGCGGTGAGAAGTACGGGTCTCAACCTGATGCTCCCCCCTTGAATCACACATTCTCTCACCTCATTTATGGTGAGATCGTAAATGTTTTTGACATCCTTGTCAATGCATTTTCGCCGTATAAGCAAATTGATATAATCTATGAGAACAATGGCATTGTTAACTACAATCCCGGCCAGTGATATAATTCCTACACCCGTCATGATAATCACGATATCTACATCGTTGACCACATATCCTAAAAACACTCCAATGGTACTGAAAACCACGGATATTATGATGATAAACGGGGTAATAAGTGAATTGAACTGGGAAACGATAATCAGGAAGATCAAAAACAGAGCCACTAAAAAGGCGGCATTCAAAAACTCCAGATTTTCGGCCTGTTCTTCCTGCTCTCCGGTGAATTCATAGGAAAGGTGCTCCGGCATATCGTAGTTTTCTAAAGAGGACCTGATTCTTGAAACTACTTCGTTGGCGTTGTAGCCCTCAAGAACATTTGAAAAAATGGTGATGACCCGCTCCTCGTTTTTTCGATTCACAGAGTTGTAAGTTGAACTGTAGGAGACATTCGCCACGGCCGAAACCGGAACAGAATTAATTCGCCCGGTGGAGGCACTTCTAAAGGTGATCTGTTGGTTCATCAGGTCGGCCATATTGTAGCGGTATTGCTCCGACAATCGAATCATAATGGGATATTCGTCTTCACCGATCTTAAAGTTTGTGACCTCTTTTCCAAAAATGGCAGACCTCATGGCGTCTGCAATAGCGAAGGTGCTCACTTCGTATCTCCGTGCGGCTTCCCGGTCAATATTGATAATTGCTTCCGGCTTTCCGAGTTCGAGGTCGGTCCTCAGTTCTTCAATCCCACCTATTTGCTGGTTGTTAATAAAAACCCGCATGTCCTCAGCGGTTTCTGCCAATTCTATTAGGTCCTCGCCACGCACTTCAATATTGATGGGTCTTCCCACAGGCGGACCGTCGTTGTTTCTGTCAACGGTTATTTCCACCCCTGGTATGCCTGAGATACTCTCGCGGATTTCATCCATTATGTCGTAAGTATTCACTCCAATTCGCTTAGTGGACGGTACGAATGAGACGGTTATCCTTGCGCGTTGTGGCGAGGAGTCAAAATCCGGGCCGGAGTTGGGGTCGGCAGTGTTTTGACCAATTTGCGCCAGTACAGCCTCCACCACATCTCTGTGAGGCTCGATGGTGGTCATTATACGGTCCTCCAGATCATGGACCAATTCATCGGTAACCATGATGTCAGTCCCCAGGGGCAGTTCGACAAAGACATTGACAAAGGAGGGTTGTGTTTCCGGGAAAAACTCCACTTTTGGCGAGTGTACAATGAGAAGTCCAACGGCAAATACGAGGAGTCCAACAGTTCCAAAGAAAACCACCAGAGGCATAAATCTTCGCAGAGCAAAGCGTATGAATTTGTCGTAAACCAGCTCCAGAAAGGGAATGATCTTCGACTGGAAAAAGAAAGTGGCATCCCGCAGCAGGAATATGTTGAGCAGGGACAATATCGATGCCATTACCAGGATATTTCTCAGCCAGTTGATCTCAACAAGATGCGCCATTCCGGCAACCAACAGCATAATGAGTACGCCCTTAAGTACATTTCGCTTTTTTCGGGCCCTTGTGTCTGCATCGCCTGCCTTTTTGTCCACCTTCATGTATAGACTGGTGAGCACCGGATTGATGACCAGTGCCACAAATAGCGAGGATGTCAATACTATGATAAGGGTGATGGGCATGTATTTCATGAAACTCCCCATCAAACCCGGCCAAAATGCCAGGGGTAAAAAGGCAGCCAGTGTGGTAGCTGTGGATGCAATAATTGGAAAGGCAACCTCCCCTGTTCCGTATTTGGCCGCATCCACTCCGCTGAATCCCTCCTGCCTCAACCGGTAAATATTCTCCACCACCACGATGGCATTGTCAACCAATAGTCCCAGTGCAAGGATCAAAGAGAAAAGAATCACCATATTCAGGGTGTAGCCCAACATATTGATGATCATTATTCCCATCAACATCGACAGTGGAATCGCTATACCGACAAAGAGGGAATTTCGAATTCCGAGAAAGAACAACAACACCAAAATAACCAGTATTACCCCGGAAATAATACTGTTCTCGAGGTTTTGTACAGTGTCTCTGGTCTGGACTGATTGGTCATTGAAAATTTGAACGGTAAGATCGGAAGGGAATATTCTCTCTTCCGCATCTTCGATTATTTCCTTTATTTTGTCACTGGCATCCAGGAGGTTTTCTCCGGCCCTTTTGATCACATCAAGAGAAATTACGGGCAATTTATCCGAGCGGGCTATGCTGATTGGATCCTCATAACCAAAACTTACGTCGGCAATATCCCTTAGATAAATGGGTTTTTGATCCTCGCTTTTTACAATAATATCCCGGATTTCATCTACGGATTGGAACTCTCCAACCACCCTCACCGACCGGCGCACATCAGCCACCAGCATTTCGCCCCCGGACATCGTAACATTTTCTGCCCGGATGGCATTTTCAATATCGTCAAAAGTGACTCGGACCGCCTGCATTCTGTGGAGGTCCACATCTATTTTCACCTCTCTTTCCCGGTCTCCTTTGATGTCCACATCTGAGATCTCTCTGAGTCGATTAATCCGCTCTTCCAGATAGTCTGCATAAACCCGGAGCTCGTCCAGATTGTATTCTCCCGATACATTGACCGTCATGATGGGTATGTCAGAGAGGTTGATGTCTATGATTTCAGGCTCCTCAGTGAGGTCGGTGGGCAATTCGGGTTTGGCGCGATCTATGGCGTCACGCACCTTTCGGATGGCCAACTCCCTTTCTGTATCCACATCGAATTCCACCACAATAATGGAAAAATCCTGAATGGAATTGGAGGTGATATTCCGCACCTCTGATATGCCGGACAGTTCGCGTTCCAGGGGAATGGTCACCAGGTTTTCCATATCGGCAGGGCTGTTCCCGAAGTAAACCGTATTGACAAAAATTTCCGGAAAGGGAATTTCCGGAAAGGACTCCTTGGGAATATCCTGATAGGACCTGATTCCAAATAGAAAGATCATAAAGGTCAGTATCAATATAGTCGTGGCGTTGTCCACCGCGAGAGAAGTCAGCCCGAATTCTCTGAATTTCTTTTTCAAATTTTCCATCCAGGGTGTTTTTTATTGGTGTAAGGCTAAGCGTTGATTTTCGGAGAGGTTTTGTTGACCCCGCACGATCAATATGTCATCCTCCTTCAGCCCACTTTTTATCTCAATCTGTCCGCGGTACTCCAATCCGGTCTCGATATACCTTTTCTCGGCCCTCATCTGGTCATTCTCTTCGTGAGCGACGTAAACAAAAGCTTTCCCTCCCAGTTCGTTTTGGATGATGTTGAGAGGTATGACAATGGCATCTTCTGCTGTACGGTCGTTAATGGACATACGTGCCATCAGATTCGGTTTCAGTCTCGAATGTCCACGGGGCAGGAAGGTCTCCACCCTGAAAGTCCGGTTTTCGGGGTCTATGGTACTTCCAACTCTGCTTATATTGCTCTGTATGGTTTTGTCCAGGGAGGGAAAATGGATTTCTACCTCATCCCCCCGGTCAATAAACATCAGAAAATTTTCCGGCACACTGACCGACAATTTGAGGTTGTCCATATCCACAATTACCGCAACGGGCGTTCCCGGAGATACGAGTTCCCCTTCCCGGAGTAGCAACTGATCGAGCACTCCGGTCTTGGGAGCTTTAACCACTGCTCTAGAGCGCTGGGCCTGCAGTACGTCCAGATTTTTCTCAAGGCGTTCGACGCTGTTTTGGGCCTCGAGGAACTGCACTTCCGAGCCAATGTTTTGATCCCAAAGTCTCTTTTGACGTTCGTAAACATCTCTGGCCAGTCTGAGTGTAGTTTCCACCTCTGAAATCTGCTTGTCGATTATTTCCGTATCCAGCCTTGCAACGACTTGATTTCGCTGCACCCGATCTCCCTCATCTACCAGCAGTTGAACTATCCTTCCGCTCACCTCAGCCGAAGCCATTACCTGATTGCGAGTCTCGAGGTTTCCCTGGAAAACTGAGTAGTGGTTGAGGTCGCGCTTACGCAGTGTGTCTAACTCTACAAGTACAGCATCTCCTCTACTGAAACCGTTTTCAAGTGCCTCTATTTCTGCCTCCAATTCAGCAATGGATCGCTCAATGTTTCTCAGGTCCTGCTTTTTATTTCTCAATTGGTCTTTTTTGCGCTCAATGTTGAAGATGCTGTTGTTTTCACCTTCATTGTTGCCACAGGCTGATAAGCCCAGGGCGAGTAATAATGCCAAGGCAAAGAGAAGTTTAGAATTTATCATTTTATGTGCTTTTCGAGTCATTGTTGTATGTTAAAAAATTCGTTGGTTTTAGCGGCCCAAAGCCTGTTCCAATTGGGTTCTCGAATCCACCACTTCGTAAAGTGCGTTTAATTTTTGCAGTCTTGCGTCGAACAGGTCCTGCTCCGCCTGAATGAGCTCAAAGCTTGACCCCACTCCTTCCCGGTACTTGGTTAGCACCGTTTCGTAAATTTCTCTGCTTAGATCTAGCAAGCCGTCGGCGTCATCCAGTCCCCTTAGCGCATTTTTGTACTGCAGGTGGTTGTTTCTGACTTCTGTGTCAATGGCGTGCCTGAGTTGATGTTGTCCCTCCAGCACTTTCTCTTTACTGATTCGCGCACGCTGTATCCGGGAACGCTTATCAAACCCATCGAATATTGGAATAGACAAGGTGGCTCCTACTACAGTGGTTTGTAACCATCCTATTTCATCGCTGTTGAAGAGATCGTCCCGCTGGAGGTTTTGATTGTGATTGGCAAATGCGCGTAATGTGGGGAAGTAGCCCATGCGTATCTGTCGAATATTGATGTCGGCCAACTCTTCATTGACTTGCAGCACACGGTAATCAGGTCTGTCGGTGTATTGGAAATCCACAGAGGGCTTTCTCAGCATCCACTCCCCGGCCATTTCCTCAAGGTCGCCGGTTATTTCTATGGGTTCGTCCGCGGGCCAGGCCATTTGAAACTTCAGCAGATTTTCCGTAATGGTGTCCATTCCCATAATCTGGTCACGCTGGCTTTTTAGGGTGTTGTAATTGAGTTGTAGTCTGCGCACATCCAGTAATTCAGCAAAACCCTCGTCGTAGAGGGCCCTGGTTTCATCCAGTAGATTTTTGACACTCTCTATGTTGGTCTCCAGTTCTCCTATCTGCTCCTGGACCAAAAGAACACTGTAAAATGCCCTTTTTACATTCCACTTGTTATCCTCCCTGGTTGCATCCACTTCTTTTTCGGTGAGGTCTTTAAAGACCCGGGCGGCTTGAAGTCCCACGAAAAATGATCCGTCAAATACCAGAGCGCTGAGCTCCAGACTTGCATTTACGGATTGTCTGGTACCCGCGGGAAGTGAAATGAATGTCCCATCCGGAGCTTCAGGATCGGCAAATTGTGCCGGTATCAGAAAATTGGGCACATCGGGGAAATAAGAATATTGCAAATTTCCATCTAATTTCGGTAAACCGGTGGCGAGAACTTCTCCTACGCGTGCATCTGCATCGGAAATATCCAATCTGCCCTGTCTGATCTCAAAGTTGTTTTCCAGGGCGTAGTTGACTGCGTCATCTATGGTGAGCGGCTGCGCCAAAATAAATGACGGCAGTGCCAGCCAAACCAATGCTATTGTTGTCAATACCCTCATACCTCGGTTTTTCTGTTTTTGATGATTTTCTCAATGATATTGCGGTGTTTTAAAACGGGTTTTTGGTCCTTGCTCTCATTGTACTTCTTGTAGATTTCGTACCCCTCCTCAGTCGCTATACTGCGGATGTGGTAATTGATAAATCCCTGGTAAACTGCCCCGGGATTGGTCGTGGTCTGAGGGAAAAGCTCCTCATCGTTCATGTTCAAAATAATGGTCAGGTAAAATCGATTTACCAGGTCGATATTAATATCGGAGCGGTAAAGCCCTTCCACCACACCTTTTTTCAGGTTTTCGTAGGCCATGTTCTCAATGGACATTTTCTTGAACTTCTGTACGTCTTCCCACACCTTAGGATAGTACTTCTTTATCTCGTGTATCATGGAAGGAGAAATCCTGGACATTATTTCAAAAACATGGTTGGCTATCTCGCAAAAACCCTCTATGGAATTAGAGGCCCCCTCCATCAAGAAGTAAATGGACTCCATGGTGTTTTTCAAAAGGGTATTCATCACCTCACTCACCAGTTCTTCCTTATTGGCGAAGTGGATGTAAAGTGTCTTTTTCGAAATGCCCATTTCACCGCAGAGCTCATCCATGGTCACGGACCGGACTCCGTGCCTTGTAAAAATCCTGCCGGCATGCTCTATTATTTGTTGTTTCATAAGCTTGATTTTCCAAATGTTTTGACCGGCAGCAGGGCTGTATTTCTGGCTCCCATTTACCAGTTATCTGTTTTTTGCCAATGGCAAATTCACCCAACTTTTGATTGGGCATGCAAAAGTAACCAGGGAAACTTTAAGAGGTTTAAAAGTTTCCAATTATTTTTTTCCAGATAGATGAAATGATTCTTTAGAAGGACAAATGGGCCTTTGAGTTTGACGAAAATTTCTAAAGTTTCGTTGGCCATTTTTCTGCGTTCACGATATTTTCATCAAAATGGTTGTTTGTTGAATTTCCCCGGTACAGTATTATCTGGTGGAAAAACAAGTCCCTTTTGTCAAAAGTGTATATATTTGGGGAAATAAGGGTTGAGATGGAGGCACTGATCAATTATTTTTCAGACATTCCCGCCAGTCACCGAACGGTCATTCTGCTCGGGGGTCTCACCTTTTTTCTGTTGTTGGAAAATGCCGCTCCGCTGTTTCGATTGAAATACAACAAGTGGAAGCATTTGCTTATAAATATGTTTTTCACCGCCACCACCATTGTGGTGAATTTTGCCATGGCCTTTGTGTTGTTTGCAGCGGCTGAGTTCACTACTGCCCAGGGGATAGGATTGTTGCACTGGCTGGATCTGGAGGGATTTTGGTTCCTTCTAATCGGACTGATGGGACTGGATTTTACAGGAGCATGGTTGGCGCATTATCTCCAGCACAAAAACCGCCTGTTGTGGAGGTTGCATTTGGTGCATCACTCGGATCAGGAAGTCGATGTCACCACTGCCAATCGCCACCATCCGTTGGAGAGTGTATTCCGGTTCTTGTTTACTGTTTTGGGTGTGGTGATTATGGGTGCGCCGGTTTGGCTTGTGTTGGTTTATCAGTCTCTCAGCGCACTGCTCAGCCAGTTCAACCACTCCAACATCAAGATGCCTGCCTGGCTTGACAATGCGCTGGTTTGGGTGGTTTGTACGCCCAATATGCACCGGGTCCACCATCACTATCGACAGCCCTATACGGACATGAATTTCGGCAATATTTTCTCTATTTGGGATCGCATATTCGGCACTTATGTAAAAGTTGATAACCGGCAACTTCGCTACGGTTTGGATACCCACATGGATGACCGCGAAGCCAATGACATAGTAACCATGCTCAAGTTGCCCTTTTTTAAATACCGTCCTCCGGTTGAATATGAGAATGAGGAGGAATTGGTTGAGGAGAGTGAGAAGTAAGTGATTAATCTACTCTTACAAATCAATCCTCCGGGTCGAAGTCGATGGGCAATTGGTCTAAATCCGGATCTCTCCTGCCGGGTCCAAACCATTTCTCCTGAAATTCCCTCATTGCCTGTACACTTCCGTCGCCGTCGGATGGAGGCAATCCCTGTTTATTCAAAAAGGGCTGTGGATTTTTGGTAAAGTAGCTGTCACCCGGCCCGCATTCGTACACCTCTTCAATTTCTATAATGGACCTTCCGCCTGGTTTGAAATATCTGGTTCCCGTAAATATCGCCTCTTTTCCCCACAGATTAGCGAATACTGTTGGGTTAGAAAGGCTCTCTGACAGATAGCCGTACACATAGTCTCCCTCTGTCCTTACTTTGACTTTGCTATTGGAGTATTGCAACATATCCACAGCACCGTTGAAAACCACAGGTTCCGGCTCGTCTATCTCATCTTCAAGGTCTATTATCCGGTCAAAATCGCTATCTTTTATCTTCAGCACGGTTGCTCCATCCTCACTGGAAATGGTCATTATCTCCTCGCTACTGTAAAATGCTTTCCTCATTTTTTTGAGTTCCTGAAGCAATGGTTTGTCAAGAAGTTCCTGCTTTTCGTCGCCATCGGACATTGCCAGTTGAAAGGTTTTGATAAAGAGAGAGATGGGGTTTTCATTGGGCAGTTGTACCTGCGCTTCCACCAGGAAAAGGTTTGTTTGAAAGGGTTCGAGTGTCTTTTCAAATCGCTGTGTCTTCAGGGACAAAGCCGTACTGTCTTTTTGCATGCCGGTCAGTGAAACCCGCAGGGCATTCTGCATGGATATTTTTTTTCTGCCTCTTTTCAGGCTGAGTCCTTTCAGTCGAATTTGCAGGGCACCCTCAGATATCCGTCTGATACCATTCGCGATTCTGATCAGGCGGTTCAGATCAATGGCACCTCCTTCTTCTGCCAGATTTTCTATCCTCAGTTCATAATTCATGTGATTGGATTTCCGCTGTTACAACCCTGACTTTTTTCCGCTATAAACCTGTTGAACGAACTTTGGTGGGGCAAACTTTTATTGGCCACGCCTTCGGTTCAGGGATTTTAGGTTCACAAATATAGGGAGTTGGGGGGAATGGAAAGGTTTGCATGGTACTCTGGGATGCTTTTTATTTATCTTATAATCGGCAACCGGCATTTTTAATGGTGCCAGGTCCCAATCCAATTGCTTGAATTTGGGATCGTACTCAAAGGTAGCATATCCCCTGTCAGGGTTCCATACAACGGCACCTACTAATTTTCCCCATATTTTTACTTCTGCTACATCTGCTTCCATAGTTTGCCAGGACCTGTTTTCCCTTTCTGTGATTTCCTTCTAGCGCGTTGCCGTTTTTTCTTCTTTAGTTTCGCCAATGCCAGTGGACTTATGGTATCTTTTACCTCAAATTCATTGAGTACGGACAATTGATCCAAAACTCGTAATACCTGTATGAGGGTAGTAATTGTAACCGTTCCGCCTCGCTCAAGCAAACTCAAGGTCGAACGGCTGATACCAGCTGCTGTGGAGAGTTCATCCTGGGTTCTGTTTTGTTCCATGCGGTGATGTCTGACAAATTTCCCAATTAACTCTACCACTGCCTTATCACTCATTGAAGTCCATTTTATGAATGAATTTTCAATCATAAAGATCTTATTTATTGTTTAGTGTATGATATTTCGTGCAAATATAAAGCCATTTGTTTGCTTAACAAAAAATGGATGAAAATTTGTTCACTAAAGGTTGTTAAGTGTTTAGTGAATGGTATGTCATACACTTATTCCAGGACTTGAAATATCACTACACTCCCACGGCAAGAAGCCAGAGTTGATTTTTGACAATGAATACTACGCCTTCTGTGTTGATCTGAATGTCATTGTATATATAATTGACCTCTTGTAAGGTTTCAGCAGCAAGCTGAAATTCGGGGGAGTGGTATATCATTTCCTCCAGTTAGGAAATAAACTTGAATTAGTATTCGTCAAAAGCTAATCCTGGGATCTGCAAAACAGATAAGTGTTGGTCGAGTTTATCTCCGCTTTCTCCTCTTCTTTTTGCGCTGGGGTACAGCCGGATTTTTAGGATTTTCCTTGCGGATGGTTTTGGAGGAGGATAGCGCATCGAGGTAGATGTCGTCCGGTACTTCCAGTTTTCCTTTGCAGAGGTTTTTCAGGTCCGCGCGGATGTTTTCATCTGAGGCGTAGTGCTTGGGGTTCCAGGTCTTATAGGCCAATTTCATGTATGAGCCTATGATGACAAGGAAATCTCTCTGTTTTGCAGGATCGCTTTCTTCGGCTGCCTTGTCAACCAGTTTTTGGACGTAATTGCCGTAGTGACGGTACCTGATCCGGGTGCTGTTGTAGGCCGGTTTTTCCGGTCTTTTAATTACCGAGTCGGGTGAGGGGTTGATGCCGTCCGGGGGAGTGACATCCAGCTCAAAATTGGCAATCCTGAAGAGGTGGTTCCAAAGGCGTTCAGTGGCCTCAGCGGTGGATTTATTTAGCGGATTGATGGTTTCCATCAGTTTGATGACTGCCTCGGCATGAGCTTGTCGGAGGTCCCTGTTATTGATGGTTTTGACGTGGTCAATCATGCGTTGTATGTGCCTGCCGTATTCAGGTACTATGAGTTTATCTCTTTGTGAGTTGTATTCCATGGTTTTAAATTATTCTACAGTTACAGATTTAGCGAGGTTTCTGGGTTGATCCACATTGCAGTCCCTCATAACGGCGACGTGGTAAGATAGCAATTGCAGAGGTATGACTGACAAAAGCGGTGTAAGGGGTTCTATGGTCCTGGGTATTTCAATGGTGTAGTCGGATAATTGTTTTATTTTTTTATCCCCTTCAGTAACCACGGAGATCACCATTCCCTTTCTGGCTTTGACTTCCTGTACATTGGAGACTATTTTGTCGTATGCACTGAGGTTAGTGGCCAAAACGATTACGGGCATATTCTCATCGATAAGTGCAATGGGCCCGTGCTTCATTTCCGCGGCAGGATATCCCTCTGCGTGTATGTATGATATTTCTTTCAGCTTGAGCGCACCCTCAAGTGCCACGGGGAAATTGTAACCCCTTCCCAGGTAAAGAGCATTGGAGGCGTCTTTAATTGAGGCGGCGATTTGCTTAATGGTTTCGTCCTTAGCGAGGATATTTCTCACTTTGTTGGGAATTTCATCCAATTCCTTCACCAGTTCCTTGTAGTATTCAGGGTGGAGGGTGTTGTTGGCCTTTCCCAGTGTGATGGCCATTAGCGAGAGCAGGGTGAGTTGTGCGGTAAATGCCTTGGTGGATGCCACTCCAATTTCCGGTCCCGCATGGATGTACGATCCTGCATCTGTGATTCGCGCGATGGAGCTTCCCACCGCATTGACGATTCCGTAGATCAGCGCTCCTTTTTCTTTTACGTGTTGGAGGGCAGCCAGGGTGTCGGCTGTTTCTCCTGATTGTGAAAGTGCGATCACCACATCTCCGGAATTGATCACCGGATTCCGGTAGCGGAGTTCTGATGCGTACTCCACTTCAACGGGTATTCTGGCGAGGTCTTCAATGAGGTATTCCCCAATGAGGCCGGCGTGCCAGGAGGTACCACAACCCGTTATAATGAGCCGGTTTGCGTTCATTATGCGCTCGCGGTAGGTCTCCATTCCCCCGAGTCGTGTCCATACTTCCTTTGCATTCAGGCGGCCTCTCATACAATCTGCAATGGTATCCGGCTGCTGGTATATCTCTTTGAGCATGAAGTGAGGGAAACCGCCTTTTTCCAACTCCTCTATCTCCATATCCAGCTCAACAATGGCTGGCTTTTGGGGCTCATTCCTGAATGTCTTTATGGAGAGTTTTTGACCTGGCTCCAGCACTGCGATTTCTTCATCCTGCAAATAGACTACCTCTCTGGTGTGCTCGACCAATGGGGTGGCATCGCTGGCCACGTAAAACTCATTTTTGCCCAATCCAATTACTAGTGGACTTGCTTTTCGGGCAGCTATTAGCTTATTTGGTTCGTCCTGGTCCATCACTACAATAGCGTAGGCTCCAACAACTTTCTCCAGTGCCAATCGCACAGACTCTTCGAGTGGGACATTGTAGCGAGATTTGTATTCCTGGATCAGATGAGCAAGCACTTCGGTATCGGTTTCACTGCGAAAGGTGTGTCCGAGTTTCTGGAGTGCACTTCGCAAAGTGTCGCAATTTTCAAAAATACCGTTGTGTACCAGAGCAATTTTTCCATCTGTGGATGTGTGTGGGTGGGCATTGACATCGTTAGGCGCTCCGTGAGTTGCCCAGCGAGTGTGTCCGATGCCAAGGGTGCCTGTGGGTTTGAGTTTTTGGGTCAGTTTTTTTAGCTCATCTACCTTTCCCTTTTTCTTTAGGACATTCACCTGGTCATTTAGCACTGCGATGCCGGCACTGTCATATCCCCGGTATTCAAGTCGCTTCAATCCGTGCAGGAGGATTGGTGACGCTTCTTTTGACCCTACGTAAGCAACTATGCCGCACATGGATTACTGATCTTGTTCTTTGGTGAAAATTACTTTAAGCTCCACCGGATAGTCCGGATGTCCCGGACCATAAATCATGGAATTGCCCGGCACCCCAAGGCGCGATCTCGGTGTGACCAGCAGGGTGGTTTTGCTACCATTTTTTAATGCCTCCTGCAGGTGAGTGGTGATATTCATTTCATAAACAGAAACGGTATCTCCGGCCACCTCATCCTGAATTAATCTACCTCCAAAGTTAATGGTAATATTGGTCTGTTGTTCGACGATGAGGTCGGTTATAAATGGAATGGAGCCATCTTCTTCCACGGATCTCATGGCCAGGGCTTGTATTTCAGGGAAAAGGGTGTTGTTTTCTTCGCTAAACCTGTCGTCAAGGACCATCCTCAGCCGGGCGTTGTTGATCAATGTGCCTTGCAATTCTTCCATTCCGGATATTTCAAGTTGTGTGGCCATCCCGGAAAGACCCTGGACTGCCAGCATCGAATCCTGCCACTGTCCTATCGAGTTCTCTAAATTAGAACCCTGATAATCGTGGGTGTAAATGGGTGCCCGCAGGGTGAGGTCTTGAATAGGTAGGTATCTTTTGATATTCTCTTCGCCATCAGCTTGGTAATAGACAGTGAGCGCTGTTGAGACATTGTTGAGGTCGAAGGCTGCAATGCTGCGGTCTCCCATTGTTTGCTGAAGATATAATCCTCCGAAATTTGCCAAAAAGGCAGAATCGCTTTGAACCGCCAGGGTGTCAAGGCTGAGCAACTCTTCTCCAAGACTTTTATCGAGATTGATTCTTAATTGGGGATTGAGCAAGACGGTGTCAGCGCCATTTTCTTCCCCATCTCCCTCCAAAATCCTGGTCAGGGGGGTATTGGGTTTGTGGATGTGGTTTTGAATGCTGCCCACTGCTTCCATACTCACTGGAAACATTTCGTTTGAGTAGTACCTGCCATCTCTGGGTATCAATTCTGTTAGGCGTAGAACGTCTATATTAACAGGTTGGCTGCTGTCCCCATAGAACAAGTTTTCGTTGTACCTAAGCGAGAGTACCACTGAGTCAATTTGAATATTGGCCGCAGTATCGACACTTGGGGTTTCCAGCAAAAACTGAAGGGCCAAATCACTTTGTACGGTGCCAAATTTTTCATTGTGATAACGTCCTACATGAAATCCGCTGGTAAGGGCAATCTGATCATAAACCAGAACCGAATCAGTTTTTACCAATCTGGTTCTCATGTCAAAATCTCTCATTATCTCTGAATCAATGGCGTCGCCTTCAACCAGATCCGATCCCACAAAAGAAGGATCATTGCAACCGGGACCGGAGGAAACTGCCAAAATGAAGGCCAGAGAGACCAACGATAAGATAAGGGGATTTTTGCGAAACATATAAAAGGTGTAGTTTTCCAGTAAATTAAATATTCCCAGGCTCCGCCTCAATGGCCGGAAAACCCGGGTGTAAACCAAGCTCCCAATTTCCGCAAATGGGCGACCTGGAAAATACATGAGAGACTAACGCAGGAGTTGTCGATTTAGTCCTCAGTTAATTCATCGTAAAAAGAAATAAGCTGTTCCACCAATTCAGGTGTCTCTTTGTATTCGACTTGTCTGATTTTTTCACCTTCAATTGCTTCAAAGCCATTGTCGCTTTCTGAGTTTCGCGAGAGTAAGATATTATCTGCAAATTCCTGTACGCCATCAATGAGGTTGATTTCCCCGTTTTTTTGGAAACTGGTTAAATCCTCTTCTTCCAGGTTGTTAATCTGGGCTTTTTCTATGAAGTCGCTGTTAAAAGTCTTACTGATTTCATTGGGATAGGCCGAATAAACAACTTTAGAGTTTTGAAACAAAGGCTCGGTCTTGTAGGCCCGCTTGATATAGACCGGAATAAGGCTTGTCATCCATCCGTGGCAGTGAATGACATCGGGTGGCCATCCAAACTTCTTAACTGTTTCTATTACGCCCTTGCAAAAGAAAATCATGCGCTCCTGATTGTCATCAAAGGGCTTTCCATTGGCGTCTTCAAAGATTTGCTTTCTTTTGAAGAATTCCTCGTTATCGAGAAAATAGACCTGAAGCCTTGCGCCTGGCAGTGATGCTACTTTTATGATAAGTGGATAATCATCGTCATCTACAATGATATTCATCCCGGACAATCTCACAACCTCGTGCAATCGGTGCCTCCTCTCGTTGATGGTTCCAAATCTGGGCATCAGTATCCGGACTTCCATGCCGGATTCCATGGCGGATTGTGCCAATTCCCTCACTATACGCGACATTTCTGAAATGTCAGTAAAGGGTTTCATCTCCTGGGTAACGTAT
>SKLY01000173.1 GCA_007121335.1 Saprospiraceae bacterium
GCGTATCTACAGATATTTCCGGCATTTGGTATATGGTCAATGGGATTTTGGGGTGTTAAGGACGCAAGGCATTGCGTCCCTACAAAAGAATTTTTTCAAATCCTATCCGCTAGCCCCTAGCCCCCAACCCGTCGCCTGCCCCCAAAACTTTGGTGGGGGGGGCCATTTCAATTGATTACTCTGCCTGAAACCAATATCCTACATAACGAATCACCCTAAAATCCCTCATTTCTGCCAAAACCCCCGAATTCTCGCCCGAAACAAAAATTGTCAACTGTCAACTGTCCATTGTCCATTGTCCATTGTCAATTTAGTCTCGTATCAATCAACACTTTAGATTCATAGCCAATTCTTTTATCCTATTTCCCAATGCGACGATCCCCAAAATCACCCTTTCTCCTGTTCCTCCTCCCTGAGTTCTCGTCTCAGGATTTTCCCCACATTGGTTTTCGGCAGGTCGTCTCTGAACTCCACTTTTTTGGGTACTTTGTAGCCCGTGAGATTTTCCCTGCTGTAGTTGATAACCTCCTTTTCAGTGAGCGATTTGTCCTTTTTGACTACAAAAACCTTGACACACTCGCCCGATTTTTCATGGGGAACACCAACTGCAGCCACTTCCAGAACCTTCGGGTGGGCAGCGATGACGTCCTCAATTTCATTGGGGAATACATTAAAGCCGGACACATTGATCATGTCCTTTTTCCTGTCCACAATCTTAAAGTAGCCGTCTTTATCCATCTGGCCGATATCTCCCGTATTGAGCCAGCCGTCCACGAGACTTTTCTCAGTTTCATCGGGCCGGTTGTAATAGCCCTTCATTATTTGGGGACCCTTGATCTGGATTTCTCCGATTTCTCCAACGGGCACCGGTTTTCCGTCTTCATCCACAATTCTCATCTGGGTTGAGGGAGCTGGGATACCAATGGAACCGAGTTTTCCGGAGCCATCCAGGGGATTCACAGAGGCCAAAGGCGAAGATTCGGTGAGACCATAGCCCTCATTTAAATAGCATCCTGTCACTTTCTGCCACTCCTCGGCAACAGCCCTTTGAACTGCTGTACCACCACCTACGACCACTTTAAGGTGTTCGAAGTTGAGTTTGCGGAATTTTTCGTTGTTGAGCAGGGCGTTAAAGAGCGTATTGACACCTGTTGCCAGCGAAACGGGGTATTTTTTAAACTCTTTGGTCAGGGCGGGTATATCCCTGGCATTGACGACCAGCACAGAGTGAGCACCAAAAGTCATCATGGCCACGCAATTTACCGTGAAGGCAAAAATGTGGTAGAGCGGCAAAGGACAAATCGCCACCTCTTCGCCCTCTTTTAGATAGGGCACCATCAAAGATCTGATCTGCAGTGCGTTGGCCACTAGGTTGCGATTGGTGAGCATGGTCCCTTTGGAAACCCCGGTGGTTCCCCCTGTGTATTGCAGTAAAATCGTACGGTCGGGGGATTCCTCTGTGGGTTTGACTTTAAATTTTTTACCCTCTGAAAGAGCGTGCTTGAAGGATACGGAATTGGGAATATTGTGTTTCGGCACCATCCGTTTTATATGTCTGACCGCAAAGTTCACCAGTGTGCCTTTTAACGGGCCGAGCAATTCTCCGATACTGGTCTTGATGACCACGCGGATATCGGTTTCGTCAATTATTTTCTCCAGATTAGCAGCAAACATCTCAGCTATGATAACAGCCTTCGCTCCCGAGTCGGCAAATTGATATTTCATTTCCCTCGGGGTGTACAGTGGATTAGTATTAACCACAACCAGGCCCGCCAATAGTGATCCGTATAGAGAAATCGGATACTGAAGCGTATTGGGCATCATGAGCGCGATGCGATCCCCGGGTTCGAGGCCGCGAGACTGCAAATAAGCTGCCATTCGCATGGCCTTATCCCTCAATTCCTTAAAGGTGATCGTTTTTCCCATGCAGGAGAAAGCCGGTTTGGACTTGTACTTTGCCGTACAACTTTCCAATAAGGCAAGTAAAGAGGGATATTCATCCACATTGATGTTGGCGGGTACTCCATCCGGGTATTTCGCCAGCCAGGGTCTGTTGTTGTCTTCCATATCCATGTATATTTTGGGTAAATATAGCAAAGAGGGGAAATATGACAAATTTCCCACCCCAAAATCTTTCAACCGCCGCATCCAAATCAGGCTACCTCAGCAAATGGTCTCTTAAAAACTGCAAGGTCTTTTCCAGAGAAATGCGATGAGCTTCACGGTATCCCTCAAGACTGCCTCCGAGGGATGACAGGTTGTTTTTCAACCTTTCTTCGTCATTGGACAGGTCCCGTAGATGGTGAAAGTAATGACGTGCCTCCGGAAAAGTATAGTGATAGTAGGGATAGTCGTATTCGTTTTCCTCGAGTCTCAGGATGATATTGGTGGACATTATTTCCGACGGCCAGATCAAATCCCGGCTGCCGGAAAACAAAAGCAAGGGCGCATTGATATCCTCGACGGGAATAATTACCTCCTCACTTTCAGGGTTCTCCGCTCCGGCCAAATAAAAATTCAGAATTTTACCGAAACCTCTGCTCATGTCATAGGGCTGAAATGTGAGATCCTCGCCTTCATAGGACCAACTGGAATTTTGCTCCAACCAGTTGCCAAAGTTTATTCCCTGCCAAACCAAATTGGAAGGGACCGCAGCAATGACAGCAGAAGTTTCCAGAAAGCCGGACCCGAGCAACAAAGCGAGTTCGCCGCCCCTGGACACTCCCATAATACCCATGGTCGAGCTGTCCACCCCCGGCTGATTTTTCATCCATTCCCAGGCCTGTAAAAAATATTCTAAAGGGATGGACTCAAGGTTTTCGGGAAGCCCCTCGACCCCGTGATAAGACAGGGCAAGCACTCCAATTTCCAGCTCCTTCGAAAGATAAGGGCCCCAATTTCTACCGTAGGCATTTCCTCCTTCCGACCCGCCTAGCACCAAAAGAGCGGGAAAGGATTCTTCTTCCGGGGCGTACCAGTCCCAGATACCAGGTTTTAGAATGAGTGAGTCCCAATTGGGACTAAATACATTATCTGAATGCGAAAAACCGGGATTTTCCTGCGGAGAAAAAGACCAGAGGGTGAGGGTGAAAAACAAGCATGCGATCGTCAGAAACCAGGTCGGCGTGAAAAAATTTGGCCTTTGCAAAAAACCACCTAACCGATTTATTACCAGGCCGCCCATTTTCAAAAATTACTTATTGGACATATTCAGGTAATTCTTCAGGGCCATGGTCATGGAGGGAAACTCCTTGGTGGGGGCCTGAATGTTAATTTTCAAACCCTTGTCCTCAACTGCCTTCATCGTGCTTTTTCCAAAAACCGCAATGCGGGTTTCGTTCTGTTTGAAATCGGGGAAGTTCTCGTAAAGGGATTTTATACCGAGCGGACTGAAAAAAACCAGTACATCGTAGGTGATGTCAGAGAGATCAGAAAGGTCGCTGCTAACCGTCTGATACATCATGGCCTCCTGGAAGTCAAATTTTTTCTCTTTGAGATAGTTGACCACCGGTACACTTCCGAGATTGGAGCAGGGCACAATAAAGCGGTTCCCCTTTCGGTGTTTCATCAGGGCGTTGTGCATGTCCTGCATGACCCTTTTTCCAAAAAACACCTTACGCTTCCGGTAGAGAATGAATTTCTGCAGGTAATTGGCTATGGCTTCAGTTAGGCAGAAGTACTTGGTTTCCTGGGACATTTTAATTCTCATGTCCTCGCACATTCTGAAGAAGTGCTCGATGGAGTTCAGGCTGGTAAAAACAACGCAATCGAACTCATCCGGTCTTATACGGTTTCTTCTAAACTCCTTTTCCGGTACCGGCTCTACGTGAATAAACTGCCTGAAGTCAATTTTTATCCCGAATTTTTCTTCCAGCTCAAAATAAGGGGAGCGGGTGGGTTTTGGCTGGGATACCAAAATGCTTTCTACCCTTTTGTAGTTTTCCTCGGTTTTAGCGTTTGCTACCATGCAAAATACGTGTTTATTATCCTGTTTTTCAACTACTTACGGATACCAAATACCGCCCCAAAATCAGTAAAGGGGCTATTTCGACGGTGCAAAGATAAATAAAAAAATGGAACTGATTCGCTATCAAAAATTTACTTCCGATAAAAAGTCCTCTCAACTGCCTGAACAAATACATCAGAATGAAGATTGCAAGTGAGAGGTAAAGCGCAGCAATAGAAAGGGGTTCAGGAGCAAAAGCGGCAAAGGCATTCAAAGGCAGAAGTACCAGGCCGATAAAAATGTTAAAAATATAGATGGTGAAGTAAAACCGGTTAAGTTCCTTACGCGCATGAGCAAAGAGTTTCAGGTACTCAAAACACAAGTATCTGCCAAGGTAAACTCCTGCCACAAAAACCACAGTCTGCCACAATTTCACATCCACATCCCACTGAACTATTTTTTCCAAAAACAAGAGTAAAAACAAGCCGGCATTTACCAGAAATATAAAATAGAGGAACAGAAGTTGTACCGTGATGGCACCCTTTTGTTCGCGCAAAAAGTAATTCAGGAAGTTTTCGTTGGCAATGGACCGGTATATTTTATCCATCACGGACCTGTCAATGGCAATAACAAACGCCAAAACAATAGATACCAGTAAAAAAATGAGCAACAGTAAATTGCCCCTGTCTTTAAATGCATCCGGCTTTGTTATCTTATCCTCCAAATCCTTTACCTGCTCCTCCGGCTCATCTAAAACTTCCTCTTCTTCAACTTCCTCTATCTCTACCGAAGGAAGGGTGTCCTCCACGGGAGGCGCCAAATCCTCTTCCACCGGAACTTCAGCTTCGCACTCAAGGTGCATTGTATCCGGTTCGGGAATTGCCGGACTGTCAATTTCAATCTCCTGCTCTTCAACCTCATATTCCGGGACGTGCTCAACAACAGTATCTGCGTCTAACCTGTGTTGCAGGTCAAAGGGATTTTGTGCATCTGCATAACTCCATGCAAATAACATTAGACAGCAAGTCAATATGTGATAAGTAGTTAATCGCATCACCGCATCATCTATTGGGAATTCAAATATATGACTTTTTTATATACTCGGTTAGGGTCAACACAAAACAGGAATAAAATCTCATTCATTCCAATTAGGTCCAGAGCCTATGAGCAATGCACTAAACATAAAAGACTACCCAAATCAGCACGGAAATAATTGCTGCCAACGGACCGGCGATAATAAAGAAGTAGCCCCCCGTCCTGAATTCATTTTGCTCAATCAAGCCAGTTCCGTAGGAAATTGCATTGGAAGGAGTACTCACAGGGAGCAGGAGGCTGCAGCTACATGCAATGGCCACAATAACCGGAGCGGCAAAACCAAAGGGCAGCGGAAGGGCCACGGCCAGGGGAACCAAAATAGAGCTGGCAGCGGTATTGCTCATAACATTGGAGAGCAGTACCCCTACCAGGGCAAAAATGGCCGGCAGAACGAAAACCGGGAAAGGCAATTGATAAATGGCATCCATTATAATACGCGCCAGCCCCACATCCACTATGGCTATTCCCATCGCCAATCCACCTGCCACCAACATCAGAGTATCCCAGGGCAGTGATCTCACGTGCTCAGCGGTAATGACTTGCGTCAAGGTGAGCAACACCATCGGAACCGCTGAAGTAGCAGCAACGGGAATTCCGTGAGCGGGTTCGGTAAGCCAGAGGGTGATGGTGGCAAAAAGAGTAAATATCACCGCTCTTTTTTTGAACAGGTCTGTCTTTACTTCCCTGGTTTTTAGTGTACTGAGGTCTATTTCGATTCCTCGCAGTTTGTAATGCCTGATGAGGTAGCGCCAAAAAATGTAAACCAGAAAAAGTCCCGTTGGGAAACCAACCACCATCCACTCCACAAAGGTTATATTGATTCCCACCTCTTGAAGTGCACCGACTGCTATGGCATTGGGCGTACTACCGATAATGGTGCCAATTCCACCCACCGATGCAGCAGCCGGAATACCGATGAGCAGCGCTTTTGAGTAACTGGCGGTTTTTCCCAGGGTCAGAACCAGTGGTACAATGCTGGAAATCATCATTGCCGTGGTTGCCGTATTGGACATTATCATACTTCCCAGAGCGGTGGTAATCATCAAACCGAGCAACAGGCGGTCGGGTTTATCCCCAAACCGGCGAACCGTAAATCGGAAAAGGGCGTTGTCGAGATTTACAATGCTCATGCCCTTTGCCAGAAAAAATCCCCCGAGCAACAACCAGATTACATTGCTTGTCCAGGCTCCAAGATAACGCTCTACCGGAGCACTTTCGGTTAGAATAAAGTCCGTTCCAAACCCAAAGGAAAGCATGGCGATTAGGAATATCCCCACTGCAAAGGGCGGAATGGCCTCCGTAACCCACAAGCCAATGGATAAAATCGTGAGGAAGAATACGTAATTCACAGCCTCTCCGTGACCGAGTCCCTGAAAAAACCAGGTGATGACAATTGCCAGCAGGAAGTTGCCCGTAAAGGTTGAGGTTGTGAAGACCCAATTGAGCTTCAGTCGCTTGTACCATTTAGATGCGGCGCGCCTCGAATCATTGTCAAACATACTCGCGGAAGAATGTAATTTAATTCAATAAGCTCGATTGAATGATCAAACGGGCAATGCGGCAAAAATACACTTATTTCCTGATATGTTTTTTGTACTCCAATGCTGCTTTAACAAAAGCCACAAAAAGCGCATGGGGTTTTTCTACCCTGCTTTTAAACTCAGGGTGAAATTGCACACCGACAAACCAGGGGTGGTCATCTAGCTCAACTATTTCTGTCAATTGCAGTTCGGGATTGACTCCCGTAGTCTTTAGTCCGTGTTTTTCCAATTGATCCCTGTATTCGCTGTTGAGTTCAAAACGGTGCCGGTGTCTCTCCTGGATAATTTCTTTTCCGTAGGCTTTGCGTGCAATGGAGTTTTTCTTCAACTTACAATCATAGGCCCCCAGCCTCATGGTGCCGCCTTTTTTGGTAACCTTCCGCTGAGATTCCATCAGGTTGATTACGGGATGCGGGGTTTTGGGGTTGAACTCCGTAGAGTCGGCTTCCTTCAGTTGCACTACATTTCTGGCAAACTCGATTACCGCGCACTGCATCCCCAGGCAAATACCGAAGAATGGGATTTTTTGCTCGCGAAGGTATTTCAGGGCAATTATTTTTCCCTCAACACCACGATCTCCAAAGCCGGGCGCCACCAGTACTCCATGTAAAGCGTTGAGTTTTTCGATATCGTAATCGGAGTTTTCAATCGCCTCGCTGTGAATGGGCACCACCTCTACCCTGGTTTCATTTTCTGCCCCGGCGTGAACCAGAGATTCGTGGATGGATTTGTAGGCATCCTGAAGTTCGTTGTACTTTCCAACAAGACCAATTTTTACCGTATTCACCGGGTTTTTCAATCTGCTTAGAAATCCCTTCCAGGCGCTGAGGTCCGGCTCAGGAAGACCTTCCAAATTGAGCATTTTCAAAGCCGTCTTGTCGAGTCCTTCCTTGAGCATTAGGAGGGGTACGTCGTAAATTGAGGGCGCATCAATGACCTCGATCACCGCCTCCGTCTTTACATTGCAAAACAATGCGAGTTTTTGCCTTATCTCGTCTGACAATTCGTGCTCTGTCCGGCATGCGAGGATATCAGGTTGAATACCGTAGGTAAGTAGTTCTTTAACTGAGTGTTGAGTGGGTTTGGTTTTCAGCTCTTTGGCAGCACTGAGGTAAGGGATCAGTGTGAGGTGAATGACAATGGAGTTTCCCCTGCCGACCTCATTTCGGAATTGCCGAACAGCCTCAATAAAGGGCAGCGACTCAATATCGCCTACCGTACCCCCCAATTCGGTGATCACAATATCGTAGTTGTCCTTTTCGGTCAGCAGCGAAATACGTCGCTTGATCTCATCGGTGATGTGTGGAATAACCTGTACCGTCTTCCCCAGGTAATCCCCGGCCCGCTCTTTGGAAATGACAGTTTGGTATATCCGGCCCGTAGTGACATTGTTAGCCTGGCTGGTGGATATGTTCAGAAAACGCTCGTAATGCCCCAGGTCCAGGTCTGTTTCAGCGCCGTCATCCGTGACATAGCACTCGCCGTGTTCGTAGGGATTGAGCGTTCCCGGATCGACATTGATGTAAGGATCGAACTTTTGGATAGTGACTTTGAGGCCCCGGTCCTGCAGAAGTTTGGCAAGCGAGGCCGATATTATTCCTTTACCGAGTGAAGATGTTACCCCGCCCGTAACAAATATGTATTTAGTCATTGCAAAAAAAATCTCTGTTACGGAATGCAAAGATAAGCCATTTAACAATTGGTTGTCCGCTTTACACCAATTCTTTTTCAAACCGTATGAAATTCCCGGGGATTGAGGGAAACCACGAATAAGGCATTGCGCATATTCAGGCATCGGGAATTGCGGCGGTTGGTTGAATAATACGCACGGCCGTGCGTATCTACAGATATTGGTTCTAAAAACCATCCGCCATTGTCAGTACCCAATATAATCCCTCTAAACTTTGTACTTTCCCACTTTCCCAACTTTGTACTGTCAAAAAAAAGTCTTCCGCGACAAAAACAGGACCATGTAGCGGACGCAAGGCATTGCGTCCCTACACGGAAATTTATTCAAGCCCTATGCGCTATATCCGAACTTTGTACTTCCTGAACATTGTACTTTCCCCAACAACCTTGAGAAATCACAGCAATTAACATTAAGATAATATACGAGGTGCATCAAATTATGGAGCTATTGAGAATTTTGTGGCGGTTTAGCGGGTACGCTCGTGAAGCGACATCATATAATAGCGAATGAGTATTGAATTATTGGTAATGTGGGGCGGGTTTATACTCGCATCTTACGCGGTGGTAGGGAATGACGCCATTCAAACCCTGGGAACATTTATCAGCTCCAATGAAAAGCGGCCCTGGTATATTCTCTGGATATTTGCATCGGTGGTGCTCACCTTTACACTGGTGTATGGCTGGGCCGTTAATCAGGGCGACGTTTCCTACGCCAGATTGGAGCGCTACCCACTACCCGACCCCCTCGCCTGGTACTACCTGTTGCCACCAATGGTACTGCTCAGCATCACGCGCCTGGGAATTCCGGTGAGTACTTCCTTTATGGTACTTACTTTTTTCAATCCCGAAAATTTGGCATCCATGATGTTCAAGTCGGTATCGGGTTATTTCGTAGCCCTTATTGCAGCGATAATAATTTACCTGTTGGTGACCAACCTCCTGGAAAGGAAATTCATGGAAAGGCCACTTACGGGATTGAATAAAACGGTTTGGTCGGTATTTCAGGTGCTGTCCACCGGATTTCTGTGGTCCATGTGGTTGATACAGGATTTTGCCAACATATACGTCTATTTACCGCGCGAACTCTCACTCAACGAATTGATCGTTTCACTGGTCATTATTCTCACCATGCTGGGAATCATTTTCAGTGCGCGAGGGGGAAAAATCCAGGAGATAGTCAAGGTAAAGACCAATACCACAGATATCCGATCTGCAACCATTATCGACCTCACCTACGGCATCATTCTTTACTACTTCAAGGAGTTAAACAACGTCCCAATGAGCACGACCTGGGTCTTTATCGGTTTGCTGGCCGGAAGGGAATTGGCCGTTCGATGGAGGTTGGGCAAACTGGATTCCAATGCCTGGAAAAATGTTTTCCTGGACCTCGGTAAGGTGACTTTGGGACTTTTTATTAGCATTGCACTCGTTTATATTATCAGGGTGGTTGCGTAAACCCTCAAAAGCAGGAAATTTATGTGTTCCGAAAAAACAATCCTTTTTACCCGGTAACTTTACAAGCATGAAAAAAATACTGTGCCCACTGGATTTTTCTGTTACCTCAATCAATGCACTCCATGCAGCCTGTATCATTGGGGAGAAATACCAGGTAGATGAAATACAATTAATCACGGTTCACATAGGTAAAGTTGCCCCCGGCGCCTACAGCAATGAGTTTTTTCAATTACTATCCACGGCCAACTTTGACAAAGCGCTGGAAAAGGCCATTGCACATGCGAGAAATAAAACCGGTTACTCAGGCTCCTTTACCTTTAAGTCAATCAATTCAAAAAAACGCGTTTCCTCACTAATCAATCAAACCGCCAAAGAAGGGCTATTTGACCTCATCTGTATGGGCACAGAGGGCCAAAACACCCTGCGCAAATTCGTATTTGGAAGCACTACCCAAAAAGTGTTGGAGGAATCGACCACCCACGTAATGGCGGTTCCGAAAAACTGGGTTGTTGAAAGTCCTGACAAAATAGCTCTCGGGATTGATTTTATGTACTTTGACCAAAGGCGTTTTGAAGAAATCCACGAACTTATCTCAGTACTCAGCCCTAATATCCACCTATTCGACGTAAATATTGCCAATAACCCCCTGATGGAGAATAAAATGGAAGAAATCAAAAGCAAGCTGGCCCACTACCCCGGCCTGGATTTTTCTCTGATAGATGCCATTGACGTGGTAAGTGGTATTCTGAAATTCACCGATCAAAATCCGACAGACCTGATCGTACTTCTCAGCAAAAATTACGGACTTATCGACCGTCTGTTCGAGCGTTCTTACACAGAAAAACTCATTCTCCACACCAGGACCCCGGTTTTGGCCTTAAAGTACAATTGACATCACTACCCCTGCGGTCCCCGGGACCTGTCTAACTTCCTCAGCATTTCCAATTGCTCCTCCGGATGGGTTGAAACCTGTTGTCCGATTGCATCAAAAAATTTGTAAACGGCCTTATCTACAGGGAGATTGGGATAAAAATGGTCGCGACAGAAGTGGGCGTATTTAAACACCATAAAGGCATCCCACCATTGAAAGAGACGCTTGTTATAACTCTCTGAAGATGCTGAGTGCTTGCAAACCTGATTGAATTTCCCCTCAAAACCTCCAAACGGGATGAATTTTTGAAAGCTCACCGGCAATTCTGCCCAAACATCCTCTGCAGTTTTTTGATAACCGGACCTCAAGCCATCATTGATCTTTTTGAGATCAAAAAAGGTCTCAGGGGCATAGGTACTCCACTTTTTCCCTGATTTTATTTCCAGCAGTGCCCGGCCTGTACCAAAAGGTACCCGGTCAGACACCCTGGCTGCCGGGAAAATCGCGGTATCGTTACATATGCCGAGCGTTCCGTTTTTGGAAAATTTGTGTAGAAAGTAAAAATCCTCACCGGCTTTTCGCTTATTCATTCCACCCTCCCTGAGGTAAGCTGCAGCCCGAACAGCCATGGAAGAACCCACCGTGTGAAATGCATGCGGATGACCACTCCATTTCTGCGCCTGAATAAAGTACCTCAGATGGTTCTCATAGTCGATGATTCCACTTTTCAATCCGGGATCTTCCACCTCCTGAACCGGGTGTTCAAAATAAATGGAAGCTGCATCAAATTCCGAATGATCATTGAAAAACCGGGCCGTTTCAACAAAGTAATTTTCGGCCACAGTGGAGTCGGCATCCAGGCAGAGAACGGGATTGTCCGGGAAGCCATACTTCTTACAGTAAAAACAAGCAGCATCCATGGCCATCCTGCGCGCATAACCCACACCGGATAGTTTGTCCGGAATATCCCGAACCCATAAGGGAGCCAAATGATAGTTGCGAGGCTCAAAGAAAAGGGCTGTTTCCAGGGCGTTTTCATTTTTCTGCAAAACTTCCAGATTATCGGAGATGGAGGAGTTTATCAGGAGTATCACTACAATATCGTTCTCGGAACTTCCCGCTGCATTATCGAGGCTTAATAAGGTGGATTTTACATCGGGTTCTGAATAGCAGGGAATGGTCACGATCAGTGGATTGTCCAATAAAGGCAGGCTCTTTATCCAATCGACAGAATAGTGATCCTGGGAAATGGTCATGCTGTCAGGTGTTTTTTGGAAAAAAATTGAAAGATCGCCGGCTAAAAATCATCGTAAAGCAAATACTTTTCCCTGATTTCTAAAAAGTGATGCAGGTCTCTCTGCCACTCTGCTCTAATTTGCTCTTCGGTTCGCCCTTCCCTAATCTGTTGGCGCAAGCGGTCGGTCCCGGCCAGTCTGTCGAAGAAATTATTTCTTAGAAAAAAGGACTTTTCGGTGGGAAACTCATTGAACATTCTAATAAGCGGCTGGAGGTCCAATTGGCCATTTTGGGCAATTTCAGACCAGTGAAAATGGGTGAACGAGTAGCCGTGACATTCTTTCCCTAAAAAAGGCGGATTGGTAGCACCCGGCATGCTCTCCGGGATAAAAGTAGTGTCACCCGAGGAGAGAAATGGACTGCCGATCAATTGAAATTGAAGATTGGTCCCCCTTCCGACACTGACCTCAGTTCCCTCGAAAAAACACAGGGACGGATAGAGCAGCACTGCGCGCAGATTCGGCAAATTGGGTGATGGGGGCACCGGGAGATCATAGGTCATGCTGTGGTCGTAATTCAAACAGGGCACTACCATTAATTCGAGATCCTCCGAGCTTTTTATCCACCCCTCGCCCTTGATCATTTTCGCGTACTCGCCCACAGTCATACCGTGAACAACAGGCACAGGATGCACTCCTACAAAGGACTCAAAGCCAGGCTGGAGGAGGGGCCCATCTACGTAAAAACCATTGGGATTGGGTCTATCAGTAACCACAATGCCTACCCCGTTTTCTGCAGCGGCTTCCATGATGTAGTGAAGAGAACTGATATAGGTGTAAAACCTGACTCCTACATCCTGAATGTCAAAAAGCACCACATCCAAATCACTCATGTGGTCATCCGTTGGCTTCTTCTCAGTTCCGTAGAGAGAAATTATCGGCAAACCAGTTTGGGCATCCCGGCTGTCGTCGATCAATTCACCGGCATCCGCTTCACCCCTGATGCCATGCTCCAGGGCAAATATTTTCACCACATTTTTTCCAAGGTTAAGTAGGCTGTCTAAAAGATGGGTTTCACCCACCAGGGAACTGTGATTGACCACCAGCCCTATCCTTTTTCCGGCGAGCTTAGGGACGAGCAAATCCATGCGCTCCGCGCCCACCACCACATTTTCTGCGAGTTTAATCCCCGATTGAGATTCACTGAGCTCTGCACCATTGGAATGTGGAGCTTTGGTGGAACTGCTACAGGAGACTATCCCTGTAAGCATCCAAAATGCGGTCGCAAAACAAATAAATGAAAGTGCTTTCATGGAATGAGAACATATATGTGGGAGCAAATATATGATTTTTTTACATATTACTGATGGGCGTTCAGATTGGCAAAGTGGTTGCATCTATGCGGAAGGTCTGCAGGGAAATAGTAGGATACGGAAGGAATTGCGTCCATAGACCTAAATTGATTCAAAACCTTTCCGCCATTTTCAACTGTCAACTGTAAATTGTCCATTGTCCATTGAATCCCCCAGTGGCTAAAGGAATCAAGGTATTGGGGATAAAGAAACTTACTCTGCAGCAAATGCGGCCTTCCACTGCTGTGAGCGATTGGTGTGAAAATCCTCCATACGTTCAGCATCAGAGAGAGATTGACCACGGCCTGGAACCATTTTGTTGGCGTAAATTCTGCGGATTCTGGTACCGCTAAGCTGGGCTTCCGCGTTGGCAATGACCTTTCCTTTGCGTTGGGGAAAGTTGGGCGCGTTGGCTGGCTTTATGGCGGAGAGCCTTAGCATAGGTATTGTTTCCAATGGACCCAATTCATATACAATGGGTTCATCCCCCTGATCGTCAATCAAGTACCTGTTGAATTTGGGTATCACGAACCTCACTTCGGTTCCTTCAGTCAACTGATTGTTGCTTCCGAGGTGGGTATTGAGATACTTTAGGTGGAAAGGATCCATGTGGAGGACATCTGCGAGATCTCTCCATGTCATTGATTCCTCTGTCAC
>SKLY01000109.1 GCA_007121335.1 Saprospiraceae bacterium
CAAATTGCAGGTATTCAAAGTCAGTTTGAAAAATTTAAGAATGCGGTTGAAAAGAAATAGCCCGAACTCTGCAGTGGCACAACATGAACCTTCTGTCTTCTCCAGGTTTTCAAATCTCGATAACCAATCCAGGGATTTTAAGGTGCTGAACAACAAAGCCTTCAACCGACGGATAGAATTATCGGAGGAAATGTTAAGGACTTCCGTCTATTACCAGTAGATTAAGCCAAAGGCTCGTCACTCCAGCCGGACGTTTAGTCATCCATGCCACTCTCCAGACGCTTCTTGCGCATTTCCTTGTAATCCTCCCACTCAAAATCCCTTAGAAACTCCACTGCCCTTTTTGCCCCCAGTACAAAGAGCTTGATTTTCTCCTCTTCTCCCATATTGAAATCCAACCAGTGGAACTTTTTCTCCCCATTTTGGTCTGTAACCGCATCGGCATTTATTCGCCCCACAAGACTCTGGTACTCCGGATTCCGAATCAAAAAATCGTAATCGTTGAACTGTCGCATCGTACTGATCAGGGAACCGGCCAACCTGCCGAGGTTTTTATTTTTGGAATAATTTTTACGGAATGTACTCAACCGCACTCCAAAAGTAGGTCGTCCGGGTATGCGGTCTCTCACGTGAAAAACATCGATGGGGAAATTGGAAAGCATACCACCATCGGCAAATTTCACCGACTTCGGTATTGGTCCTTTGTAGCCGGCATAATGCAACCATTTTTCTTCCAGTGCAGCTCTGTCGCCGTCCAGGCTGTCGGGGATGCCATCCAGGGTGAATGGTTTGAAAAACAGGGGAATGGACATAGAGGCCCTCACAAATTCAGCGGGATCCACGGACTCCGGTTCCTTCCAGTATAGGGAGGCCATCTGAGGAAATATGACCTTGGTGGCTGTGGTAATGTCAGAAGCTATGAGGCAAAATTCCGGTTTGTCGCGAAAGGGAATTTTTTCTTCACCCTCTCCAAGCCGGTAAATGCCCTCGGGTATTTCTGCGCGAACCTGCATGAGGTCGGACAGGGTTTCGACCCCATTTTCCCTGAGGTAATGTGCAAACCAATTCTGAAAAGTGTCTCCTTTGTGCAGACCCAGATTTTTACTCAAGTATGCAAGCGACCTCGAAAGGGGAACTGCAAGCCAAAATCTTGACATACCCGCCATTATGCGATTGACCAAACGCTTGCTGTAAGCCGGACCATCCATAAATGACTTCATATCCACCTCGGTGACCATTTGCAGTATTTTGTCAGACCTGGACTCGTCAATTCTCCCTGCCGCCGCCATAGCCACGGTGTTGATGGCACCGGCAGAAGTACCAGCCAGGTTCAAAAAGCGAATATTGCACTGCTCCAACACCCAGGTGTATCCCACCAGAGCAACTCCGAGCACACCACCGCCCTCCTGCACAAAATCCACATACTGGCGATTGTCCCCATCCCGGATATCGGAATAATTTCTATCTCGCAATTCCTCAATTGCTTCAAGAATTTCTTCAGGTACTGCATTCAAATAAGCATCCATTGGTCAGGTTTTATAGTTTGAAAATTGGTTTTGTATTCAAAAAAATGTCGCTATCCATCCACAATTACTTAGGCTCTATGGATCAGGAATTCATCCCTGAAAAAGCGGTTTAAAAATTGCAGCACATTGCCGTTGCACAGCTTTTCAGTGAGTTCTTCCGGCTCTTTGCCAAACATGTATTTTCGGACATCACTTGCGGGCATCTCAATTCCCTTCAGGTCAAAAGGCCGGTGAAAAAACTGGTTGATGTGAATGGGAAAATCCGCCAGTTTGCGGTAATTCTCGTAGGGGAAAAGCGGTTCGATCACCCCGTCCATGTCCGTTCCCAGGGCCAGACAATCCCAGGCCTCCGGTCGGTCCGCTGCCCTGATGAATTGAAATACATTGCTCATTATCAGCTCCACGGCAGCATCTCTTTGTTCATCGCTATTCTGAGCTCTGCTCAATTGCCTTTTGGCCCTGCCACCCGGCAATCTACCCCCGTGAAAAACTATCCCGGCAAGCCCACCTGATTGAACAATAATGCGGGCCTCCTGGTCGCTGGAGTTGATGGCCTGCCGGCTGAGATAATTCCGTCTGAATGCTCTCCGACTATCCGGCTTCAGTGACTCCTCCAGTGTTTTGTATCCATTGAGGGCTACGTGGCTGGCGATGACCGGCATCTCAAATCCCCGGTCCCAGTACCTTTCTTTCAGCAGAGAAAAATACTCCATCCTCGTCTTTACACTCATGTGTTTGATGTCAATGAGCACCCGCCTGCCGTTGGTTCCCGACAAAAGCAAGTCCAGTACATCCCTGCCCAACTTGCTGAAACCCTCATCCAAACCGTTGCGTTGATCGAGTAAGTCAGCCATGCCGGGGGCGATACCACCTTCGGGAAAACTACGCGAATGGCCCGCCAGCAAGTTGCTAAAATGATGGCAAAAAGTGATGAAAAATGGCGTGTGTTTACCCCGACCCCACTTTTTCATATGAGCAATATTCCGCTCAAAATGTGGCAACAACCTCCGGTGTACCTCGTCCCGGTCTGCATCTTTTACCGGACGCCAAAAATCCTCCACCTCCTCGAAATTCCCCAGTGAATGGGCACCCTCCACAGTCAGTATGTTGGCGATGGTGTTCCCGGCCTTAAAAGCACGCTCAAACTCCTCATAATCACCAGCTATCAGCACGCGCTCGTCAGAGGCCTCCTCAATCAAAAACTGATATTCGGGCAGCAGCTCTTCGGTGTAGTAATCGATACCCCTCCTTTTGCGAACCCGATTGAATATTTTCTCTACCTTTTCCGGGTCAAACCCCGTAATGCAAGATGCAAAGCGCTCCAGGTGGCGTTTCGGCAGAATCATTTTCAGAAGAAAGTGGCGGGGTTTGGGGTCGAAAAAGTTGCGCTCTACTGGTCCCATTGCCAAAAATATCCCACGTACAGCAGCCTCAGTGGCCTGGTCAAAATTCGCCTGAGATGACTTTTTGATATCTCTGACTGCGGTTCTGAGAAGGAAATTGAGGTCCTCGCAAGCCGCCCTGCCAGTGTACTCCTCCCAAAGCCCTTTTCTCTGTTGCCTGGGACTAACTGCATTGAGCGGCTTTAACTGAGGGTGGGCGTGTAGGTCTATAAGCGGAAACATGGTTAATTTGGTTTAAATTGGCTATTACCACACACAAAATATCGTTAGACAGCCAAATTTACTTTAATTATTTTGAAAAACCAAATTTTTTACAATCATTTTACAAAAAGATTATATTCCTGGTGGCCAGAGATGAGATAAGAGAAAAAATTTACACAAGTTTTATACTGCAACTAACAAGATTTTGACGGTAATATGTAGAAAACTGACAACCACGGCCCTGGACTAAAATTCAACACTGAAAATTAATTTCAGCAGTGTAGAAATCAGCTGACCCGGGGTATTGAAGTTTTTTCCTTGCCATATTTTTCCCTAACTTAGCGACCCCGGAATTTTCAGCTCCCGGGATCGTAGGGGAGGCATGGAGCAGGAAAGCGGCCTTGCAGGCGTAAGTACTACTCACTTTCACAAGATTGTTTAGTGACTTATGACAAGAGTCCACACTGTTGAAGGGCAGAGGTATTGCCTCTCGGAAACTAAAGAGATTACAAATTACTCAAAAAGGGAAAACTATGGATACAATGCGTTACAAGGTTTATACTCAAACCAATTTTAGAAAGATGCCACAAATGGCTATGCTCACCGAAGAGCAGAAATTTGACATCGAAGTCGTGGCATCAGTTTTACCATTCAAAAGCAACAACTACGTTACGGATAACCTCATTGACTGGGGCAATGTGCCGGATGACCCAATGTTCAGGCTCACCTTCCCTCAGCGCGAAATGTTAAAGGAAGAACACTACAATGAAATAGCCGATGCGCTCCGCAGTGGTAAGAACAAAATGGAGATAAAGGAAATAGCCAATCGAATCCGCATGTCTCTAAACCCACATCCGGCCGGGCAGAAGTGCAACATCCCGGAACTCGACGGTGAGGACTTGAAGGGAATTCAGCACAAGTACAGGGAAACAGCGCTGTTTTTTCCGAGCAATGGTCAAACCTGTCACGCTTACTGTACTTTTTGCTTCCGGTGGCCGCAGTTCGTAGGTGTAAACGAGTGGAAATTTGCCATGAAAGAAACCGATTTGCTTCTGGAATACCTCCGCAACAACCCACAGATAACCGATGTGCTCTTTACCGGAGGAGACCCCATGATCATGAAGGCTTCTGCACTTGAAGTCTATATAAATGGTCTGTTGGAGGCCAACCTCCCCAATCTCAAGACCATCCGGATTGGCTCCAAAGCCCTCGGTTTTTGGCCTTATAAATTCCTAACCGACAAGGATGCCGACGAGACCCTTCGCCTTTTTGAAAAAGTGGTAAAAAGCGGCGTCAATCTGTCTTTCATGGCCCACTTCAGTCATCCGGTTGAACTCTCAACCCCGGCTGTTCAGGAAGCCATTGTGAAAATTCGCAATACGGGAGCCCAAATTAGAACTCAATCCCCGCTGCTCCGCCATATCAACGACGATGACGATACCTGGGCAGAAATGTGGCGCGCACAGGTGGACAACAACTGTATTCCCTATTACATGTTTGTGGAAAGAGATACCGGAGCGCAGGAGTACTTTTCAGTTCCACTCGTGGATGCCTGGAAAATTTTCCAAAAGGCTTATCAACAGGTAAGCGGTATTTGCAGAACAGTCAGAGGGCCGAGTATGTCAAGCACCCCGGGGAAAGTACACATTTTGGGTGTTCAGGACATTCCGCTAAATGGCAAGTCCGAAAAGGTTTTTGTGCTGCAGTTCATTCAGGGAAGAAATCCTGACTGGGTCTGCAAGCCGTTTTTCGCCAAATACGACGAAAATGCGACCTGGTTGAGTGACCTCAAGCCGGCTTTAGGCCAAAAAGAATTCTTCTACGAAAGGGAACTCAGCGAGATTCTCGACGAAGAACCCGAATTGGTAAGGGCTGAATAAAAAGCTGCCGGCCGGGACATTAGCGAACTTCTATGAAAAGCCAAAAATCAAACTGGCTGTATAATACAGATTTGCGAAACAGGGCGAGGTTCTTCCTCGGTGAAGACGGTCCTGAACCACTGATATGCATTGGTGTGAATCCGAGTACTGCGGGCCCGGGTGACCTGGACCCCACTATGCGCGCGGTGAAGAGACTCTCCCGGCACAAGGATTACAGTGGATGGATTATGCTAAACCTCTACCCTCAGCGCGCCACAGACCCCAACCGCATTCACAAACGCATAAATCGCAAGCTGCACCGGCAAAATCTCCAACAAATAGACCACATTTTGGAACAATATCCGCATGCACCGGTATGGGCAGCCTGGGGAAATCTCATTGAAAAACGGCCCTTTCTTATTCCCTGCCTGAGGGATATTCTCCACCAAACGAATATTTTATCCAAAAAATGGATATGCATGGGGGAGCTCACAAAGCCCGGTCACCCCAGACACCCCCTCTATCTTCCAAAATCAGCATCTGTTAACAGCTTTCATCCCACGGAGTACATAAGGGGGCAACTATCAGGCTGAATATTACTTCAGACAATGTGGTGCAATCGATTGAACTATGCGGTGGTTTAGCTTTTTATTACATTTGTGAAACCCGGCCAATAAATCAAAAAACTTGCCTTGCGCGGGAAGAAATTTATAACAAGGAAGACAGGTAAAACCATGTTTCATGAAGGAAGAAAAAAAGTTGAGCGAGCAAATTACTTTCACTCAGGGCGATATAACCAAACAGGCGGATATTGAAGCGATTGTCAATGCCGCAAATTCTCAATTGCGAACCGGTGGAGGAGTGGCCGGAGCTATCCACGGGGCTGCCGGACCACAGCTGGAGCGAGAATGCTTGCCCCTGGCACCCATTGAGCCCGGAGAGGTGGTTATCACGGGAGCTTACAATTTGCCTAACCAAAATGTAATCCACTGCCTGGGGCCTGTGTACGGGAAGGACAAACCAGAAGCGGAAATACTGGCGGATTGCTACCGGAACGCTCTGATACTGGCAGATGGGAATGGGCTGAAGTCCATTGCATTTCCGGCAATATCCACCGGAATATTCGGATATCCCATTGAGGAAGCTACACCAATAGCACTGAAAACCACAGCAGAACTTCTAACCTCATTGAAAAATATCGAGGAAGTGCGGTTTGTACTTTTCAGCAAAAGCGACCTCAAAATCTACCGGGAAATCTGGTCTGAAATGACGGTCAAATAAGATGTTCTACTCCTCCCACTCAAAAGATCCAATCGCATGTGCCACATCCACTTTTAAAAACTCAATGACGGGAGCAAGAGAATCGGGACGGACACTGGTATTGAAGTAGAGGGCTCCCCGTAAAAAGTGATTGGTGGTATCTGTGAGGTAAAAATGCATAGGCGAAGCCGCGTGACCTTCAAATTCCATGATTATACCACCCACGTTGCCACGTGACACAACGAATTCATCCATGAAGTCAGACCGCTTGTTGATCTGATTGGCGATTTTGTAGGCATCGGTGATGAATTTATCGTAATCTGTGCGCGAGGTAATAGGATAGTAACTCATGTACAAGCGCGCATCAAAATCTTTAAAGACGATGTCAAACCAGCATGGGTGGCCGGGTTCTTCACCGAAAAACCGCTCCACCTCTTCGATTTCTGCATAAACGGGATATTCAAAAGAAAATGGACAAACATCCATTTGGAACTCCTGATAGGCTTTATCGGGATAATCCACTCGGGGAAACATCCGCGGTTTGGGATTGTCCACATCATCATGTCCACAGGCGGGCAGGAAAAAAAGCAATGGCACGATAAGCACCAACAGAAATACGGGAAATCGTTTCATAGTTTCAAAATCTGAACCAAAATCAATACAAGATGGTAACTTTAACCTTTTCTATGCGCCTTTTATTGACCAAAAGCACCTTAATTTTAAACGCACCCAGCACCACTTCCTGCTCCGCACGTGGGAGCCGGCCAAGGGTTTCCAGAAGCAATCCTGCAATGGTATCGGATTCTCCGCTGAGATTGTCAAAGGTATTGGTATCGATATCCATGATGCGGCACACGTCCTTTAACTGGGTTTGACCTTCAAAAATAAAATTTCGCTTGTCCAATCTCACAAAACTGAGTTCCTCATCGGGGTCAAACTCATCGCGGATTTCCCCGATCACCTCCTCCATAATATCCTCCAAAGTAACCACGCCTGAACAACCTCCGTATTCATCCACTACTACACCCATGTGCATTCTCCTGAGTTGAAACTCCCTGAGAAGATCGTTGATTTTTTTGTTCTCCGGAACGTAAAGCACCTCGGTCCTAATTAATTCCTGCCAATCAAAATCCTCCTCCTTTTTATCCAGTAATTGGATTAGGTCTTTGACGTAGAGAATTCCCACTATATTATCGAGATCCCCCTGATAGACCGGCAGGCGTGAAAAGCCCGATTCTCGAATCGTTTTAAATACTTCATTGACTTTTTCCTCAAAATCAACGGCAACCAGGTTGACCCTGGGCGTCATAATTTGACGGACAGCCACATCGCTGAACTTAACTATGCTCTTCAGAATATCAACTTCTTTTTCGGAATCCAGATCCAGACTCACAGTCAGTTCTATGGCGCGATCCAGCTCTTCCTTGCGTGCAGACTGATCCTGGATCAATTTTCCGGAAGCAACCTTATTTTCAATGGCAGATGACCATCCGACCAACAATCTGGAAACTGGCCAAAAGATATCCCTCAGCACCAGTAATGGTAGAGACATGAAGCGGGCAAATTTAAGGTTGTTGATTCTGGCATATAACTTTGGTGTAACCTCACCGGCAACCACCAAAAGGAAGGTAACCCCGGCCACAGTGACCAGGAAATTGAACAACCGTGTGATGGCATCCACACTGTCTGAAAGGGCAGGTAATGAAAGGACAATCCACTCAGACCAGGATTGAAAGGTGGTTTCAGGTAAAGTTCGCCAAAGTATATAATCAGAGAGAACCACAATGGCGATGTTGATCAGGTTGTTGGCAATCAAAATCGTGGCCAGAAGAGTTCTGGGGCGTTCTTTCAATCTCAGTATCCGCTGGTCTGAAGAATCATTTCTCTCCTCCATTTCAGAGACCTGACCGGGACTGAATGAGAAAAAAGCCACTTCAGAGCCGGAGACCAGTCCTGAGCACAATAGCAAAAGAATCAGCGCAATCACCGCCGTAGCAACATCACCGCCAGGCGCTGTCAGCAGAAAAACGGAGAATAAGCTTAAAAATCCCGGATCGGGAGGTTCTGGTTCCAACTTGATAAAATTTGGTGTAGCAATCCCACTTTTCCTTTAAAATGGAAGGTCATCGTCGCTCTCATTGCCCGAATTATCGTCATCGGTTTGACCGGAATCATCTGTACTTTTTTCTTCAGAAGAAGGCGCATCGGTTGTTTCAAAAGACCCGCTGGATTGAGAAGAACCTGACTTGTATTCATCTGGTCGTTCCAATTTCCTTATCACAAAGGCGTTTATATCCGTCTGATATCGCTCGATTCCATCCTTGTCTGTGTATTTTCTGTGAGATATTTTTCCCTCAATAAAAACAAGAAGCCCTTTTCTGAGGTCGCGCTCCACGCGTTCTGCCAGACTCCTCCAGGCCACGATATTGTGCCATTCAGTAATAGTCTGCCAATCGCCTGATTTATCCCGATAGTTTTCATTGGTAGCAATTCTGAATTTAGCCACCTTTGCCCCGCTTTCAAGTGTTCTAATCTCCGGATCAGCTCCGAGGTTGCCGATCAAAATTACTTTGTTGTACATGGTTTTTAAAATTTGATCAATCGCTTGTAAAGATAGCAAAATATTTCTTCATAAGAGAATGAAGAGCAAATTTCGGCAGCTTTTTGCTACTAACCAACAAACAACTCTCTGTTTTTACCCCTTTCAACTTTTCTACCCTAACGGAAAAAACCTCAGCCTCAATACGCCTGTGGGTTAATTCGTGCCTGATATGCACAGGGACAGGGGACCCTGGCAACTTGAGCTGAAAATTGTCCCACATCCAGTTCACCATTTCTCCCTTGCCTGAAAATGCCGGCAACTCATATAGTCCTCCCCACACTCCTTCCGAAGGACGCCTGACCAGGAGCAGGTTTTGATGATCGTGTAGGTGGCAGTAGGTGATTTTCCATTTCTTTTTATTCGGGCGGCGTGACTTGACGGGCAATTCGGCGATCAGGTTTCCCAGGCGGGCCACGCATTGTTCAGATACCGGGCAAGTTTCACACAGAGGGTTGGCCGGCTTACACACAGTAGCACCAAAGTCCATAATCGCCTGATTGTAAATCGCGGGGTCGTTTTGACAGATGAGTTGATCTGCGAGCTTGGAGAAAACTTTTTTTCCCTGACTGGTATCGATGGGAACATCCAGGCCGAAAAAACGAGCGAGAACCCTAAAGACATTGCCGTCCAGAACAGCGTTGGGGTCACCGTATACAAAAGAGGTAATGGCTGCTGCAGTATAGGGGCCCACACCTGGCAGCTCCATCCACTCCTCAATGTGTCGGGGTACATCACCTTCAGCTCTTTCTGCAATCAAGCCGGCGGCCTTGTGCAGGTTGCGGGCCCTGCTGTAGTAACCCAGACCCTCCCAGTATTTGAGTACTTCATCTTCACCGGCCTCCGCCAATGAGTAAACATCGGGAAATCTGTCCACAAAGCGCTCAAAATAGGGCAGCATTTGGTCCACCCTGGTTTGCTGCAACATTATTTCCGACAGCCAAATATGATAGATGTTTTTACTCTCCTTCCAGGGCATGGGCCGGTCTTCGGGTTCATACCAGTCCATGAGCCTTTGGCGAAAGTAATTCTTCACATCAGTTTCCCTTTTCAAATCCCGGTTTTATAACCCTTTTCTTGCAGAATTTCTTCACTGTAGTCCCAAAGCTTTTCTGCAGCCTCTCTGTCCTGTGCGACTTTTGAGGTCCTGGCAGGTTTCGACTTTTTAAAGTACCCGCCGCTGTGGCCTTCCAAACCTTCTTCTGTCGCTAGATAGACGGAAGTTTGCGCACCACTGGCCGGCGATATCATTAGGAATCCAAACATTTTGATAAGGAATCCAAGTACCCCTTTAAAGGGATTGAAAAAGTTGGTTCTAACAACCCCGGGATGCAGAGAATAGGAGGTCATTCCCTTTTCACCGTAGCGTCTCACCAGTTCTTTTGTGAAATAAATATTGCACAATTTACCATCTCCGTAGGCCTTCCAGGAACCGTATTTTTCAGGCTTAGCCAGCTGTTCAAAATCTAATTTGCCCGATTTATGTGCTTCAGAACTGACATTAATTATTCGCGCACCACCGGCCACTAATTTATCCATGATGGAAAGAGTCAGGGCAAAATGACCCAGGTGATTTACGGCGAAGGTCATCTCCAGTCCGTCTGCAGTTTCATCCTGTTTGGTAAAAACTCCACCGGCGTTGTTGATGAGCACATCAATCTGGTCAAATTTTTCCCTGACCTGATCAGCGCATTTTCTCACGCTTTTCAGGTCGGCCAGGTCACACTCAATGAAATCCATTCCTTCGGGTAATTCCCCTTCTTTCTGCAGTTTTCTGCCTTTGTCTATATCGCGGACCAGGCCAGTGACATCGTGACCGGCTTCAGCGAGTTTTACGGCCGTGTGAATTCCAATTCCTGAAGTTGCCCCGGTGATAAGTGTTTTTGTTGACATTGTGCTGTGTTTTTCATTAAAAATTGTAGAATGCAGACCATCCCTTTAGCGATGACATATTCATCAAATCAAACGACATGCCCGGGAAATAGTTGACGCATCCAACGATCTGCTTTCAAAGACCAATCAGCTCAATTATAATTTAATGGCTGGAATTAATTTAAGGGAGCTTTTTCGAAAGATTGTACTAACATGGTATGACCAACACCATGATTAAGACAGTGATTTGCATGAACCGGAAAATCATTTTGGATGCCAGACAGGGAGACATAAAAAAAAGCCCGGGCGAGAATTCACCTGGGCTTTGAGGCAGACCCACAAGGATTCGAACCTTGACTAGCGGCACCAAAAACCGATGTGCTACCGTTACACCATGGGTCTAAAACCGACGCAAAGATAAAACAAATTCCGTTAAGACAAATAACCGGCTAATTTTTTTCGCCCTGATTGCAATCTCAGAACTTCATCCACTTTTTTGGTAAACGCAAGGGATTAAACAAAATTATTTCAGGCATGTGGTAGTTGGCATCTGTAAAAATACCGGAGTGATTCACGAAGTTTTGAGCTGAAAAATAGCCGGCAGATTGCGACCCAGTCCATCGTAATCCAGGCCGAATCCCACTACAAATTCGTTGCCGATTTCAAATCCCTTCCACGCAATTGGGTATTCGTATCTAAAGGCGTGCGGTTTGAAGAGCAGGCTGGCAATTTTAATATCCGCAGCCCCGGCCTCCCTCAATTTTTCGATCAGAAAATTCATACTGGTTCCGCTGTCAATAATGTCCTCGAGGATCAAAACTTCCCGATTTTCCAGGGACCGTTCCCATTTTTGGGACATCAACACCTCACCCGTACTCTCCATACCGCTGTAGGATTTGAGTCGCACAAAATCCATTTCAAGGGGAACGTCGATTGCTCTCACCAGATCGGATGCAAAAATAACCGCCCCATGCATCACAGACAGCAATACAGGTTTTCTCATCTGATAGTAAGCCGAAATTTCACGGCCCATTGAATCAATACGGGCTGCAATTTCTTCCCTGCTTAGCAGTATTTCAAATTCCCTGTCGTGTACTTTCACCAGCTCGTTCATCGGTAGTTTTTTATTCCCCTTTCAGATACTTCCAGCCGTATCAGCCACGGATTTGATCAAAGTTTAAGAGGCTGATAATTTTATCCAACCGCTCTGTTTTTGGCACGGTTTTTATGTTGGTATTATTTGAGCGCAAATGTATGAAAATGAGAACAAAACAGGCCGTTTTATTGTTGAAAATTCAGAAGGAAGATAAATAATTTGGCGCATCAAAGCTTGTGCGTCCTCTTGAAAAAATATTTTTTAACCAAAAAAAACAAAGACATGAACAATCCAGAAAAAGGTATTCTCGCATTTTTGGCAGGCCTTGCAACAGGCGCTATTTTAGGCATATTATTTGCACCCCGTTCGGGCGATGAGACCAGAAAAATGATAGGTGAAAAGGTAGATGAGTACTCCGAAGACGCTAAAAAGAAGATGGATGAAATGGTGAAATCGGGCAAGGACGAATTGCTCAAGGCAAAGAAAAAAGCCGTGAGCGCAGTCGAAAAAGCCACGGAAAATCTCAGGGAAACTGAGGAAAAACTCACTGACGAAGTGAAGGGCAAAGTGAAAGACGCCGCCGAAAAAGTCAAGTGATTCCTGCTTCCACGAATTTAATCCCGGATTCTTTTCCATATCCGATGTACATCATCAGGTTCTATACAATTTCGCTGCACTGTCAGCGATTAGGAAATTATTCCGCGTGATTAGTTAATAATACAAAATGGCTAAAGAAGACAATTCAAGGGTGGGGGATCTGGCGGAAAACCTCAAGCGCTATATCTCTGCAAGACTTGAAATTTTTAAGCTGAATGCTGTTGCGTTTGGCACCAATACCATTTCGGGTTTTTTAAAATTCCTGGTAGTGGGAACCCTTACTGTAGTTGGGTTTTTGTTTCTAGGTTTAGCCCTTGCATTTTGGTTGGGAGAACTGCTTGATCACACTTTTGCAGGCTTTTTAATAGTTGGAGGATTCTTTCTGCTAATTACCATCGTGGTGGCCAAAATATGGAAATCCACCATCAAGTCCAGAATTATGAAGTCGCTTTTAGAACTGATACCGGATGAGCAAGAAGAAGATCAATAATTGGGATGAGTTGCAAAAAGCCAGGGCCGAAGCGCGCCTGGATGCAGAAGTTTCACTCGGCAACCTGCGCAAGTCCGGTGGCAAACTGAAGAAAAATGTAGATGATTTTGCCGGAATAGCGGACGTATTCAGGTCATTCGGGTCGTTTTCAAGGTCCCGCAAAGCCGCTGAAGGTGGAGCATCAGCAGGGGAGTCCGGTTCGGAGGAACAACACATTCTTTTCATGGTTTTGCAGCAACTGGGAAGAGAAAAACCCAATTGGCGCCCCGTTATTTTTTCTATCCTGATCTGGCTTGTAAAATCGGGTTACCTGGTCCAGGTCGCAAGCATGAAAAAATCGGATATCTACCGTCTCCTGCTCAGCGTAGTGCGAAGTCTCAGAAACAAATTGAATGCCTAAAAGCAGTAACAACAATCTTCAAATCGAAGAAGTAAATTAAAAGACCATAATTATGTCGGATAAAAATTCCAATACATGGATTTGGGCACTGACCGGCCTCGGAGTGGGACTGGCAGCAGCCCTCTTGATCACCCCGGAAAAAGGAGAGGTAATGCGTGAGCGACTCAAGAAAAAAGCCGGTGAAAAACTGGATGGCCTGCTGGAATCGGTCGAGGAATCGCTCGAGGAAGCACTGGACAATGCCTTGAAGAGCGAGAAGGGGGATGGTGATAACGGAAAGGGATAAAGGCAGATGGTTGATGGAGGTTTTCAGTTGTGAGTTTTGAGTCTGCTGATAGGTTTTTGGCTGATGGCTGATGGTCGATGGTCGATGTGTGCCCTCATAATATAGGTTGACAGGGTACCCCCATTAACCATTAAAAATGTGGATAACTTCCCGGTTAAAAAATAAACGGGGTTATTATCTTTACATCCTCAGAGTGAAGCGGAGG
>SKLY01000104.1 GCA_007121335.1 Saprospiraceae bacterium
CGATCAATCCGGCCCACCAGATTAATGTCAACAGCAGCAATCCCATGGCGAGGAAAATCAAGGGACCGGCCAGGGAGGGAGTGTGCTTTGCAACAAAAACCCCCTCGATTTCATCCAGCGGAAATTCCCGGGCAAATATTTTAAGCCGGCCCTCAGATATCCGTATGCCTTCCTCTGCGATAAATTCTTCCACAGCTCTATCCAATTTGGTGATGCCAATAAACAGGCAAAAGTAATTAATTTTGCAACCGACCAGAGCAAACATTGCATTGTATAATCATTAGAAAACAACTCCCAATGAAATTAAGCGACAAAGTAAATAATCTCCTCTTCCCGGTCGTAATCTTTGTTTTGAGTATTTTTCATTGCACCCCAATGTATGCCAGCGATCCGCTTCTGGAACTGCACCGGAGTAAATTCAACTGGATGGTCGAGGAGCAGCTCGACTCCTTGAGCAGTGTGCTTTCCGAAGACCTGAAATACATCCACTCCAATGGTTGGATTGAAACCAAAGAAGAGGTTTTGGAAAACATCGCAAGCAGACACCTGGGGTACCGCGAAGTCATAGTTGATGAGGAGGATGTGCGGTATTACGGAAAAACTGGCATTGTAACGGGGCGGGGTTTATTCCGAGTAAGCCTGGATGGAGACCCGATGGAATTCGAACTTTCATACACGGAAGTTTATCACAAAAAAGACGGTCAATGGGAATTGGTGCAACGCCATGCCTGTCGGCCCCCGGAATAAATGAAGTGCCCTAAAAAATTTTCCTAAAATGCTGCCAAAACTCAGGGAGATATGCTAAAATCCATATTTTTGGCCCTGTTTCAAAAAATCAGAGGTTTGAAAAAAGTGGGTATGAAAGTGGCCTTGATCGGATTGGTGGTTCTGTTGGGCTTCCCGGGAATCGGCTTTGGGCAAAATTCCAGCATCAAGGAACTCAGTGCATTCAGGACATCTGACCCCATAGTAATTGACGGGGTGTTGGATGAAACGGTGTGGGAACTGGCAGAGCCGGCCGTGGATTTTGTGCAACAGGACCCCTATCCCGGAGCGGATGCCAGTTTGAGCACTGAAGTCCGCGTGCTATACACAGATGACGCCCTTTACATCGGCGCGAGAATGCACGATCCTGAGCCCGATAGGATTCTCAGGGAACTCAGTGAGAGAAATACCATTGGAAATGCCGATCACTTTGAGGTGATCATAGACCCCTACCGGGATGGCTTGAACGGCTATTCATTTGTGTTAACTGCGTCCGGGGTACAGCGAGACGCCCGTATGTACTCCAATACCACCGATCCCGCCTGGGACGCAGTATGGGAAAGTGCGGTGGTAATAGACAGCCTCGGTTGGGTAGTAGAAATGAAAATCCCCTATTCTGCTATTCGTTTTTCAGCGCGCAATATTCAGGACTGGAGCATCAATTTTGGACGCAATATCCGACGCACCAGAGAGCAGAGTTGGTGGAACGAAATAGACCCGAATATCGACGGGGTTTTACAGCAAAGTGGAATACTCCGTGGATTGGTTGATCTGGAGCCGCCGCTGCGCCTGTCCCTTTATCCATTTTTTTCCATAAACAAGGATTACAATGATATTACCGGCCGAAATCCGTGGGGTGTCAGCGGTGGAATGGATCTAAAGTACGGATTCAGTCAGGCTTTCACCCTCGATATGACCCTGGTTCCTGATTTCAGCCAGGCTGTTTCCGATAAGGATGAACTCAACCTCAGTCCGTTTGAACTCGTCTTTGATGAAAACAGGCAGTTTTTTACCGAGGGAATGGAGATATTCAACCGTGGAGACTTGTTTTACAGCCGGAGAATTGGGGGACAGCCGAGTTACTTTTTACCGGTAGAGGAGGAGATGAAAGAAGGTGAGCAAATCATAGAAACCCCAACCACCGCACAACTGATTAATGCGACCAAATTGTCGGGGCGCACGGGAGGAGGCCTTGGACTCGGTTTTTTTAATGCCGTTTCTGCACGTGAACACACGCGGGTCAGGGACGAAGATGGTAACGATAGAAAAATCAGGGCTTTGCCACTCACCAATTACAATGTGGTGGTAGCAGATCAAAGCCTCCGAAACAACTCCAGCATTGCGTTTATGAACACCAATGTTTGGCGAGAGGGATCGGCCCCTTATTCCAACGCTTCGGGTACTGATTTCAGGTTTTTTACGCCTGATAGGAATTACGTTGCAAGGGGTTACGGGCACATCAGTGTCAATCAAAATCCCGAGGGAAGCAATCTTACCGGACACCAATATCACCTCGAATTGGCTAGGGTTAGCGGGAGAATTAGAGGTGGGATTCGTTACCGGGAGATCAGTGACGGATTCGACCCCAATGACCTCGGTCTTTTGCTCGTTAACAATGAGCGCCGTTTTTACGGTAGGATTGGTTACTATCGCTTTGAGCCGATTGGTTCGGTAAACCGGTTTAACAGTAATTTGCAGTTGCGTTATGCCCAATTGTATTCATCCAGTGACCGCACAGGTTTAAACCTGAGTTGGGATGCATCGGTATTTTTCAGGACCTGGGATGCCCTGTTTTTCAACATTGATTACAGACCGGGTGCTGTGAAGGACTTTTTCGAACCCCGCACCGGAGATTTTTCACGCTTTTACCTCAGACCCACTCGAAGATATGGCAGATTCCATTACTCCTCGGATTACCGCAGGACAATTGCCGCCAATATTACCCTGGAAGGCACGAACTACCCGGGTTTGGATCGCTACATTTACAGTTGGACGATAGCTCCCCGCATTCGGTTTTCCGACCGCTTGTTTGTAATCGCATCCACCAGGCTGACGGAGTTTAAAAACGACGAGGGGTTTATCAATCCTAACCCTCAATCGGCGGGTTTTGAAGAAATAGGTGAAGGGGATATTGTGTTTGGAAGCCGAGACAGGTGGATACTGGAGAATAATTTGGACCTGAGATTCGTCTTTAGCAATCGGATGAGCGCACAATTCAGAGCGCGTCATTTTTACTCACAGGTAGATTATCATAACTTCTACAGACTCCGGGAAAACGGAGAGCTCCAGGCAATTGATTACACCGGAAAAGCTGATGGAAGCGAGGACCGTACACTGCACGACCTGACTTTTCACCTGTTCAACATCGATCTGATCTACACCTGGCGGTTTGCACCCGGTAGCGATTTAATTTTTGTTTGGAAAAACGACATATCATCAAGCAGGAATGAGGATGCAGCCGGCTATTTTCGCGAATTCCGGGACCTCTGGAACGGGCCACAGCTCAATTCATTCACCATGAAGGTGATTTATTATTTGGATTACCACTCCTATTTTAACAAGAGTTAAAAAAGTGCATATGAAAATCGTTTCCTACAACCTCAATGGCATTCGAGCCGCTATTCGCAAAGGCCTGGTGGATTGGGTAGCAATGGAAAAACCCGATGTGCTCTGTTTTCAGGAGACCAAGGCAAGACGGGAGGACGTGGAGCTGAAAGAATTCCGGGATTTGGGTTATGGCGCATTTTGGCACTCTGCCGAGAAAAAGGGATACAGCGGGGTACTGACGCTGAGTCTGGAAGATCCGGTCAATACCGAAATTGGAATGGGGGTTGAAGAATATGACCGGGAGGGAAGGATTATCAGGACAGACTTCAGGGGCTTTAGTCTGTTGAACTGCTATTTTCCCTCGGGTACCAGCGGGGACGAACGCCAGGCTGTAAAAATGAGGTTCCTCGAAGATTTTTTCTCCTGGGCTCATGAGCTAAAAAAGGAGGTGCCGAAACTCGTAATTGCCGGTGACTACAACATCGCCAATACCCCGTTGGATATCCACAACCCGGAGAGAAACAAAAACACTTCGGGGTTTAAGCCCGA
>SKLY01000157.1 GCA_007121335.1 Saprospiraceae bacterium
CCTGAATTCCTCAGCACGCATCCCGGATCCGAACGCAGAGCCGAAACCCTGAAAAGCCTCATCCCCAAAGCCCGCGAATATGCCGAAAAATACCCGGTGCCTATGAGTTCGCGGAATTGAGGGACCGGCTCGGATGGCTTATCTTGAGATCGAAAGGTTCTTTTGTGCAAAAACGGCCACTGTAGTTTGTTGATTAGATTGAGATCGATTGCAGCGGGTTTTCACTGGGAGTTTTGGTTCTTTGATGATCCATTTTGATGGGTGATTTTTTCCGGCGTTTTGGGGTCACAAGAGATTTATTTGCCCGGAACGGCAACGGGATTTAATATATTGATTTTAATAAAGAGTATAATGTATGCGTGTCGGTGGTTGTGGCGTTTTATGAATACTTTTTCACCATTTGATTTATGTTGAATATCAAGGAAATATATTCTATGATATTAACCTCTTTTACGTTAAAGAAATGTTAAATTTTACTTATTCGCCCAAATGTTAAAAATTCTTATTATCTTAGCAATTAACCAATTTTATTAATCAAAAATTATTATTTGTATGAAACCACAAGTACCATTTGTATGAAACCACAAGTACCATTTATTTCGACCAGATTTCGACCAGATTTCGACCAGATTTCGACCAGATTTCGACCAGATTTCGACCAGATTTCGACCAGATTTCGACCAGATTTCGACCAGATTTCGACCAGATTACGTGCTGTTCTCACCGTGATTTTTTTAACTTTTTTCTCGTTCGGCCTTCAAGCTAGTTCCAGTGATTCAGTATATGTGAACACACCCTACGACAGTTTAGATCATTCACTAGATACTATTGATCTGGAACCTATCGAATGGGATCATCGAGAAGTGATGGGTGTTGAGTTAAGTTACATGCCTGTTATTTTTGAAAATTCGGCAGACTTATTTGTAAATGTGTCTAATTTGATTGCTGATGACTACTCAATCTCATTGAGGATTTACATTGGAGAGTCAAATTTGATAGAAACGGTTGTTATTGATTCTACTACAAGCGACTTTGTCGTTACTGACCTTGCAAAAGATACTTCCTACACTTTAAAAGCATTTTTAATTGATGAGTCATCTCCTGATTACCAGGTTGGTGTTCTCCCTGGAACAGTATCCACCACAAGGAAGGATAAGATCACACTCACTCCCGGGCTTTACAATGCAATAACTGAATTTTCTACTGGGGAGTTTGCTGTGAAATTATCTGATTACCTTTTAGGCATTGAAAGTCAGTATAATATTCATGAATTAGCAGCCTTTGTCCAACATCATTACAAAATTGATGTGTTAGAAAGGGACTTTTCTGGAGGCCTTTCATCGCTTATGCCAGCGTGGTTCAGTACCTCTGAGCCAAGACCTAACGAAGTTGATCCGGACAAACCATGTGATTGTTCTCTTATTTCTGCATCATCGCATCTTGAAGTTAAAGGTGAACGATCATCATCCGATCCTATCGGACCAGATAATCCACATTTTGAAGGTGCTACCAATTTGCCGGAGGTAGCCGCATACAAGCGAGAAAGTAAAAACAGGAGGAACCATCTATTAATGAGTTTTGGGCCTGCTAAATATCATGGGTTAAATGTCCAGACAACCGGGCTATTCGACAGCAGTGAGCGATCAGAAACTTCTAGTACGACTGGATACGATCTTGAAGAGGGGTATTCAGCTACATCTCCTTTTTTTGCTAAGCAAGGGTATAATTTCTTTTGCAATGAATATACTACGCAGATTCCCGCTAACTGCGATTGTGATAAAACAATACTAATAGATTACAGTTACTCCACAAGAATGAAAGCGCAAGCGAGGGTTCCCAGTGGATGGGGAGGAAGAGGTGCTCGGGCATCTGCTGAGGATTTTGCACTTCTTTCCGTAGGAAGGTTAAATTCCAATGACATTGAGATTATTGATGCCGGACGTGGGCTGGTGGGCGATGCGTGTGCGACCAGTTGGAATGCTGATTGGGTTAGCGACTTCCTGACTTTGGCCGTAGATGTTACCTTATTGGTTTTGGAATTAGATGATATTGAAGATCTTCCTGACCATGCAGATGCGCTTCCTGATATTGTTGATAATTTAACCAATGTATTAACCACTGATATTATAGAAACGAGTGGTGATTGTACATACAAACATGAGACCGGAACGCTGATAAGTGGATCTACATCTGTTACCCTTAAACCCAATGATCCAGTAGAGGTTGTAATGACCAGTTATTCGTCTGTACATACATCTGGATATGGGAAATATAGAGCCTCTGCAATGATTGCCAGTAATTATCATCTATCGACTATACTACTTCAAGGCGAATTGGAGAACAAGTGGCATTGCTGCTCTCCAAAAATTGGCCAACATAGTATAGGATACTACAGGCAATTACCAACCAAAGAGCACATTGTTGACCCAATTGAGGGTAAACTATACACCGTACCATTAAGTGGCAGTAGTGTTCACAGCCAAAACAATCTTAAGGCCGTGGTGAATTATTTTATTAGCTTGTGGCCTGAATGGTCGGAACTTGATAAGCAATATGGGTCTTATGTGCTTCCAAGAGATGGTATGGAATATGTAGAGCCTACGACAATTGATTGTTGGCTAAATGTGCCAAATTCATCTAACAGGGAAATTATCCACACTGAGGATGAAGGAAGCCTAAATGAAAGAGTCAGTACCATCCTTCCAAATCCTGTCAGGGACATTTTGGAAATTCAATCTGAATCACCAATAGTTTCGTGGACCGTATATTCAATGGGTGGTCTACAAGTAATGACCAAATCAAATATCAATGCTAAACAGTATAGTTTGACTAGCCTGAATTCACTTCCTTCCGGTTCTTACATTATTGAAATCGTTACGGAAGACCAAACGGATTATCATCAATTCATAAAACAATAAACCATGACCTACTACCAATATTTTTTAATCGTATTGACAGGCCTCACCCTCAGCCTGATGATGTCCTGTAAGGATGAAATTGAATGCGATCCGCCAGACTGTGGGGTTGGAAGTGGTTTCGAGTGTGTGAACGGTGACTGTATTTGCCCGGATGGTAAGTTTGATTTAAACGGACTTAAATGTAGATCCCCTCGTAAGGGTTGGTATTTCGGCACCTTCGACTGTGGTTGCTTCAATGATTTGATAATTGATTTTTATAGTGGGGCAAATAGGGTTAGTTTAATGGAAGGTCATGGAGTCTTAGGCACTCAACTTCACAATCCAGAAGAAAACATCTATACCTTTTTGTTGTGGTTGTTCGACGGAGAGTGCGAATGGGATGATACCCCCACCCAGTTTGTACAGGTTGAGATGGAGAAGCTGGAACCGGGTAAACTTTGGGTGACTGCTCAGTGGACCAGGCAGCTCGGTTTTGAGGTGGCCTATGAATGTTCTGCGATGTTTGTTGATTATACGGTTGCCGGTGAGTGAGGCAATTAAATTATTTCATCACCTTTTACAGATTAAATCCTGTCAATTAAAGTGCTTAACTTATCAATTCCTAAAACAATAAACCATGACTTACTACCAATATTTTTTACTCGTAATTTCAGGCCTTGCACTTAGCCTGATGATGTCCTGTAAGGATGAAATTGAATGCGATCCTCCAGACTGTGGGGTTGGAAAAGGTTTCGAGTGTGTGAATGGTGACTGTATTTGCCCGGAAGGTAGATTTGAATTAAATGGGGAAAAGTGTATGCCTTATAGAAAGGGATGGTATTTCGGCACCTTCGACTGTGGTTGCTTCAATGATATGACTATTGCCTTTTATAGTGGAGCAGATAAAGTTAGTTTGATGGAAGGTCATGGAGTCTTATCCACACAACTTCAC
>SKLY01000298.1 GCA_007121335.1 Saprospiraceae bacterium
AAGCTTACCGGAGGCATAGGCTACCAAAGGCTCACAAACGAGAGCTACAAAAAAGTAAACGACTTGTTGGGTGGGGACTTTCACCTGGACATCGATCGATTTGCAGAGCGGGATGTGGCAGCACTGGGTCAGCTCAGACTTCAGTCAGACCTCCAAAACCCCAACAGAATAGTAACCGAGGGAGATGTTTTCGGATATCACTACGATATTAATGTTGAAAAAGCCAATGCCTGGGCCCAGACGGAGTTTGATCTGCGAAGGTTTTACTTCTTTGCCGGAGCGCAATTGACCTACACCAATTTTTGGAGAACTGGTTACATGCAAAATGGCCACTTCCCCGACAACTCACTGGGCGATTCTGAAAAAACAGATTTCACCAACTACTCCACCAAAGCCGGGGCAACTTTTAAAATTTCAGGAAGGCAATACCTGTATGGAAATGTGTCATATCAGACGCGAGCACCTCAGGCACGACATTCCTTTTTATCTCCACGAACCAGCCACCGCTTGAACCCCAAAATGACAGAAGAAACTATTATGTCACTTGAGGGTGGCTACCAGATCAGGACTCCTTTTGTGAGAGGCCGATTGACCGGCTATTACACGGAGTTTAGCGATATTACAGAGCTGATTGCCTTTTACAACGACATTGAGCGGGCATTCGGATTTTACTTCCTGGAGGATGTGAACACCACCCATCAGGGAATAGAAGCAGCGGTGGAAGTCAAGGTCAGTCCCACACTGTCAGTAAGCGGTGTGGCAGCCCTCGGATTTTACCGACACACTTCCAATCCCCGAGCTTCGCAGGTACAGGACCGAACGGAGGAATTCCTGTTCGAGGATGAGACCATTTACACCAAGGGCTTTTTGGTTTCAGGTACTCCGCAGACCGCCCTGTCCCTTGGATTCAGTTACAACTCACCCAACTACTGGTTCATCAACATGGATGTCAATTACTTCGATGACCTGTATATCGACTTTAATCCTGATCGCAGGCGGGCAGTCGCATTTGATTTGGTAGAAAAAGGTTCTGAGCAATGGGAGAGAATTCACCGCCAGGAAAGCACAGAATCGGCTGTGATGGTCAATGTATTTGGAGGAAAGTCCTGGAGGATCGAAAGAGGTAAATTCATTTACCTGAATGTAGGGATCAACAATCTGCTCAATACAAAGGACATAAGAACAGGAGGATTTGAGCAGCGACGGTACAATTTTCAGGACAGAGACCCTGACACCCACCCCAGCAGGTATTTTTATGCGCAGGGAATCAATTTCTTCGCCAGCTTAGCGTATAGATTTTAAAGAATACAGAAAGCGATTAGACAAAAATTACATTAAAAGCTGCCGGCCAAAAATTATAAGGCGGCGGTTAACAAAGCAAAATGTTACAATCAGATGAAAACCATCAACTTAAAATTAACACTGTTATTTACTGCATTTATCTTAGTGCTCACTGCCTGTGTAAAGGAAGACTTTGACGAACCGCCGGCTGAGGGTACCGATCCCGATGTAGAAGTAAATGCAACCATAGCTGATATCAAGGCATTTTACCAACCGGGAAATTACGTGCAAATTGACGAAGACCTGATTTTCTCAGCCATCGTGGTTGCAGATGACCGTTCGGGTAATTTCTTCCGCAATCTGGTGCTTCAGGATGAGACCGGAGGCATTCAAATGCGATTCAACTTTACCGACTTGCACAACAACTACCCCATTGGACGGAGACTGTTTATTCGCGCCCGTGACCTGTACATCAGCGACTTTAACGGCACTCTCCAACTTGGAGGCGGTGTGGAAAGAGATGCAGCAGGCAACATTACCGGTATGGACGGTATTCCACTGCCACTTGCCGACAAATTTATCCTCAGGGGCAAATGGGATCAGGATTACGACATCAATACCACGCGCGTGGATCAACTTACCGATGAAGACATAAATACCGTAATCCGGCTGGAAAACGTGCAATTCCGCGCCGGAGATCTCGGTGAGACTTTTGCAATAAACACCATTGATGACGAAGGCAATGAGATCAGGCAGACCGTCAACCGGGATCTGACATCCTGTGAAGGAGATGCCCCTATCGTGGTGAGAACAAGCGGATTTGCCGATTTTGCCACCACCCAATTACCCCAGGGAAGTGGCGAGGTTGTAGGAATTTACACCGTTTTCGGAGATGTAAAGCAGCTCTTTATCCGGGAGATTGAGGATGTCAGAATGGATGAGGAACGCTGCGATGCCACAATTACACCCATTTCCTCCATCCGGGGTCAATTTACCGGCAGCTCCACATCAGTTGGAGGCAACTCCGTCATACAGGGAGTGGTTATTTCCGACAAGGACAACCTCAATACTGCCGAGCGCAATCTGTTTATTCAGGATGAGAGCGGAGGTATTATGGTGCGTTTCACAGGAAATCACAATTTCCCAATGGGTGCGATGTTGCAAATTGACGTATCGGGTCAGGAATTGTCGCAGTTTCAGGGATTATTGCAGATAAACAACGTGGACCTGCTGGCAGCAGAGGTGCTGTCTGAAGGCAATGAAGTAGAACCCACTGTACTTACAATTAGCGAATTACAAGCGAATTTTAATGATTACGAAGCCACGCTGGTGAGGATTCATAACGTGAGTATTACCAAAGACGGCGATATTCAGGATTTTGCATTTACCACCACCCTCAACGACGGCACTGCAACCATTGATCATTTCACCAGATCTCAGGCCACTTTTGCCAACCAATCCATCCCCACCGATGAAGTCTCACTCACCGGAATCGTTTCAGTGGGAGGAACTCAGGAGGCGCGACAGGTAAGCATAAGAAATCTGGATGATGTAGATGGCGACTTTACAGAACCGGTAACCATTCTCTTTGAGGATTTTCAGGAGGGAGAAGTAGGTGAACCACTCGATCTTCCTGGATGGTTTAACATTGTGGAAACCGGAACCCGCCCCTGGGATATGGGAGGCTTTCAGGACAACCAATTTGGCACGGCCAGTTCCTTTCAGTCTGGCGACGCTGCGAACAAAATGTGGTTAATCACCCCCGGCTTTGAAGTTGAAAATGGTGTGAAGCTGGAGTTTGAATCTGCCCAGGGATTCCATGTCCACGATGGTCTCTCCGTTTATATCTCTAATAATTTTGATGAAGATGACCCCACAGCCGCAGATTGGACCAAACTGGATGCGAGACTTGCAGGTCCCCAGGATGATCGCTGGCAGTTTGTTGGATCGGGAACCATTAATTTGAGCGCTTTCCCCGGAAATGCCCATATTGCGTGGGTGTATGAGGGATCTGCACCTCAAGATGAGACCACCACCTACCGACTTGACAACGTCCGAATATTTACCGATTAAGCCGGATGCAATAGAAAAATAAACAGCAAAAGCAGGGTACCTTATTTGGGCCCTGCTTTTTTGCTGTCAGGTAGCTGTTGGGGGGCCATGCCACTCCTGTCTCCAACAATGTCAGCCTTTAAAACAGCGTTTTTGCAAATCACGGGGTTTGATAGTACCTTTGAGAGAGTTTTATATAATGCAGTTCTAATTTTCACTGAATGAACAAAGTTTTTACAATCACCGGGAAAAGCCTTTTTGCTGCCCTTTTAACCCTGGCTTTTGGCCTGACCACTCCGACGGGTTTAATCGCGCAGTACCATGCTCCGATTCCATTGCATGAATCTGTCGATGGATTTTTCATCAAAAGTGTATCTGAAAATGCCATTCAGTTGAAAACGGACCGGCCGAATGCCAAACTGGATGGATACAAAATAATCAACCGGACTGAATGGACAAACCAACCGTTGGAGAGTCGCTCCTCAGTTATTGA
>SKLY01000045.1 GCA_007121335.1 Saprospiraceae bacterium
ATTCCGGAGTTGCGACCTGGTACGATTTTGCCTGCGCGGTGATGGAGCTGGCCAGGAAAGATGTGAAGGTGGTACCCATTCCGGGAAAAGATTTTCCCCAGGCTGCACCGAGACCTCATTACAGCCTGATGTCCATGGAAAAGATCAAGGGCATTTTAAAAGAAGAGCCGCCGCACTGGCGCAAATCCCTGGAGAAATGTCTCACAGAATTGGGGGAAATTTCCAAAACCCAAACTAATTGACGTTATAAGGCGTTTGCACTATGAATAAACACGTCGGCAAGCAGTTTGATGTACAAGAAACACTTTTGGGCATTCACAATCATTTGGACCATCCTTCTGGTAGCGGTCCAGCAAGTGGCCAATGCAACCCACAATCGCGCCGGTGAAATTCGCCTGGAGCAAATTGGAGAACTGACCCTGCGAGCAACCATCATCACCTACACCAAAGCTTCCAGCGTAGATGCGGACCGGGACAGCCTCACCATCATGTGGGGTGATGGCAATTCTGAAGTAGTCGGAAGGGTCAATGGGGGCGGCAATGGAGAGATTATTGGCAACGATATCAAAATGAACATCTACATTGCTGAACACACCTACCCCGGACGCGCCACCTATACTGTATCCATGATGGATCCCAATCGGATCGGGGGCATTCAAAACGTCAACTTTCCCAATTCCATCGTGGTCCCCTTTTATATCGAGAGTACTTACACCTTCTTAAATCCCCAGTTTCAGGGTTTTAACAATTCAGTGGTGCTGTTAAATCCACCGCTTGATTTCGCATGTGTAGGTAAGCGTTTTATCCACAATCCCAACGCCTACGACCCGGATGGAGACAGTCTGAGCTTTGAACTGGTGGTTCCCATGCAAACAGATGGAGAACCTGTGCCGAGATACGAATTCCCCAATCAGGTGGAGCCGGGCCTCAACAACAGCATATCACTGGATCCGGTAACAGGCGATTTTGTATGGGACGCCCCTCAGCGAGCCGGAGAGTATAACATCGCCATTAGGATTAATGAATACAGGAACGGCAACCTGATCAATTACACCATTCGCGACATGCAAATCAATGTGCGCGACACCTGCAGAACGACCCCTCCGATCATTGAGGCCAGAGATGAAGTCTGTGTAATTGCGGGTGATACAATTAGTGAAAACGTCATCGCCACAGACCCCATTATGGACCCTTCGGTATTGATCAGACTGTCTGCCGCCGGAGGCCCCTTTGAGCAGGAAATCAGCCCGGCCAGATTTGACGTGAATCAGGGCTTCCAGGAGCATCCCGTGGAGGGAAAATTCACCTGGGAAACGCATTGTAACCACATCTCTGACCAGGAATACGGTGTCATTTTCAAAGCGGAAAACAACAATTTTCAAACCAGCGGTCTGGTGGAGTTGAAGCAATTTAGAATAAAAGTGGTCGGTCCGCCCCCTGAAAATCTTCGCACTGAAGGTGGCCTGGACAACATACTCCTCCGATGGGACCAACCCTTCGCCTGTGAGGTAACTGAAAACGATTATTTTGTCGGCTTTACTATTTGGAGGAAAACCGGGGTGTCCGAACTGGAAATTGACAGTTGCGGAACCAATCCGGAGGACTTTGGTTTTCAGGCAGTTGGTTTCGGCATCGTGGACCAGGACGATGAGAGTTATTTCTTTGTCGATGAGACCGTCGAGCAGGGACAGGTGTACTGTTACCGGATCACTGCAGAATTTGCACGCAGAACCGAAGTGGGGAATCACCCTTACAACCGCGTGCAGAGTCTGCCCTCCAATGAAGCCTGCGATCAACTCGGTCGCGATTTGCCATTGATCTTGGAGGTTTCGGTTGAAGAGACCGATGTGGAGGACGGCCAGATCAATGTCACCTGGACCAGGCCGGATCCCGCTGATTTAGACACCCTGGAATTTCCCGGTCCATACAGGTACTTGCTTTTGCGATCACCGGGTCTGGGCACAGAAAACTTCGAGCCAGTACCGGGAGCAGATTTTACCGCCAACACCTTCGCCGAAGCAAACGATACCAGTTTTACCGATACGGGCATTGACACCGAGAATACCGGCTACACCTATACCGTGGCCTTTTTCACAGGAGAATCAGCCGGGGAATACGGTCGATCCGTCAATGCGTCGAGTGTATATTTGCAAGCAGCGTCTGCCAACAGGCGAAATACACTTAGCTGGGAGGATGTCACCCCCTGGCAAAATTACAACTACAGAGTCTTCCTCAGCAACCGGGAAGGCGACATCATTGAAGAACTGGGACAGGTTGAAGAGTCCGGCTTTGTGCACGAAAATTTGGAAAATGGGCAAGAATACTGCTATTATGTCGAATCGGAAGGCACCTATGGACTCCTGGATATCACAGCACCTTTATTCAATAAAAGCCAGGTGCTCTGCGCCGTGCCACTGGACACCATTCCGCCCTGCCCCCCGTTTTTGGAGGTGGACAATATATGCAGTAGAATAGATGATGTCACCGATCCCGCAGATGTGGACCTCCAAAACTACCTGAGTTGGACCATTCCGGAATGTGAGGATGGAGACCCCTTAGAATCGGTGGAGACTTTTCTTATCTTTTTCGCAGAGAGTACAGAAGATGAGTTTGAACTGGTGGCTGAAGTGGGAGGTGATGTACTTGAATACACACACCAACCACCATTTGGAGTCACCGGCTGTTATCAGATTCAGGCCATCGACTCTACCGGTAACATCAGTGAGCTTAGCAATGAGGTCTGCAAGAGCAACTGCCCGATATACAACCTGCCCAATGCCTTCACACCCAATGGAGACGGATTCAATGATTTGTTTGTGCCTTTTGAGCCATTTTTGTTTGTGGAGCGGGTGAACTTCGAGGTGTATAACCGCTGGGGACAAAAAGTTTTTGAAACCAACGATCCGGAGTTAAAGTGGGATGGCACCAACATGAATGGCAGTGACCTCAGCGAAGGGACCTACCACTACAGGGCCAGGGTGTTTTTCAGAACCGCCACCGATGTGGAAACCTCCCAGGTGCTCAACGGTTACATTACTTTAATCCGTTAAAACAATCCTCTCCGGGGACTTTTGCTTCAATACCACAGGCAAGAATGCCCATCGGGCTTATTTTTGCCTTCCAAAAACCAAACCCATATGTTTACAGGAATCGTAAGACACATAGGACAGGTAGCAGAGATCACTGATCTGGGTACTTCCAAAAAAATAAAACTGACCGCTGACCTCAGCAAAAACCTTCAGGTGGACCAATCGGTTTGTCACGACGGCGTCTGCCTGACCGTGGAAGAAACCGGCCCGGAGAGCTACAGTGTAACAGCAGTCAAAGAGACTTTAGACAAAAGCAACCTGGGAAGCTGGAAAGTGGGCACCAGGGTTAATCTGGAAATATCAGCCACTCCCACTACCCTTCTGGACGGACACATCGTACAGGGCCATGTGGACGATGTAGCGAAATTATTGAAAATCGAGGACCTGGACGGCAGTTGGTACTTCACCTTTCAGCTCCCGAAATCGGGCAAATCCCTGGTTGTACCAAAAGGCTCCATCGCAGTCAACGGCGTATCTCTCACCATAGCAGATCTAAAGGAAGACACCTTCACCGTCGCCATCATCCCCTACACCTACGAAAACACCGGATTTAAGGACCTGGAGGAGGAACAACTTGTCAATCTGGAGTACGATGTGATAGGGAAGTACGTGCAGCGGCGGATGGTTGTTGGCTAGTTTTGAGTTTTTAGTTTTGAGTTGTTTCCAGGCGCAATCTCGATGTTGACGGCAGTATATCTAATCGTGGGGGTTGTTCGGTTTGGAGGATTTATCTGGCGAATAGCGTTTCGGTGGTAACCTGGTGGGTTTTGCGGTGATTCTTTACCTTCGCATTGACTCACCCCCCAATGCTTTGGGGGCCATGAACGCAAAGGAAATCGCTGAGCTTTTCTCTGCGTTTTCTCCGCGAACTCCGCGATCTCTGCGGTGAACCCAATATCCTACGTAACGAACCACCCAAAAATCCCTCATTCCAGCCAAATCCATAAAATTCTCGCCCCAAACCACCAATTCGTAATTCGTCATTCGTAATTCATAATTGATTAATCCAATGTCAATGAATCACGATCCCGCCCTTCTGATAGTGGTCTCGCGTTGGATCCAGCACTCGACAAAATACGAGTCCCCTTCGCTGAGTCCCCTTTGGAAAATGTCCTCGATAGACGGCATGTACTGGCGGTAGGAGTTGATGAGTTGGTTGGCTTCGCTTCTGGATTCGGGGTCTTTTGATCTGGCTCTTTCCCACTCGTCGATGGCTACCCAGGTTACGACCTGACTGTCCCAACCCGTCCCCGGGCCGCAGAGTGGACCACTTGAGGCGTAGAGTTTGCCAATGAGAATGTGGGGTTCGCCCCAGTTTGGTCTGTAGGAACCGGCCCTTTGAGCAAACTCCCTGGATCTGGGGAAATCACGTAGGTGGCTGTAGTAAATTTTTCCAATGATGAGAGCGTAATTGGCTTTTTTATCAGCATCCTCTTCTTCATCAATGGCACGCTCAAAGAAATTGATTGCCTCCTGAAAATCAGCTTCGCGCAATGCCGCATAAGCCTGACGCACCAGGCTGGAGGCATCTTCGGGTACTACGCAGTGTACTGAAGCGGCTTCCTGCAACTCCACTACCACATCCAGGTCCTCAGGGCACTCACCCCACTGCATTTTGCCCAGGGCCATCTGAATGGCCTCACAGTCTTCGGGATTTTCCGAATAGAGTTCGTAGTAGGTATCAATGTAGTACTGACAATCGTAGAAGCCCCTTATGCGCTCGAGGTCCATTAACCGTTGAGGGGTAAAATTCCCCACCCTGTTCCATGCTTCATCATCCCCATCGACATTGGCCTTTACCAGTTCTGAAATAAATTGAGCGTATTCCCTTGCGCGTTCAAGGTCGATATTTTTATTAAAGGTCTTGCTGACCAAAAGTGCAGTGAAAGGGTTGACCACAAAGGCAGGGGTTTCCTCGCCGAAATACTCGATGGTCTCAGCGAACAGCTCAAAAATTTCTTGCAGACTTGCGTAATCCCGGTAGTAATAATACAGATCAAAAGCTTTTCTGGCCCTGGCGTTGGCCTTTTGCTCCGGGTAACAAAGCCCGATTTGATCGTAAAAACCAAGGATTTTCCTTATGTAATTATCTCTTAGTTCAGGGTCTTCCTCCTCCCTTAAAAGGGTCTCGTAAAAATAGACCCCATCGTTGAAAACAGTCCACCTCTGTCCATCAGCAGCAGGTGCGATATCATAGACTATCTTCCAGTTTTCAAAGGCTTCCTCAAAATCGCCCTCTCTTAAAAAGCCCCGGTAAATTACATAGTGGTCAAGGGCTTGCTGACCTCTTCTCGCTGATTCAAAAGTTTCACAGCCTGCCGGTATGGTATCCTGGGGCTCAGTTTCCGCAACAGTACCTTTACTTTCGTCCTGTGCAGGAGGCTCAGTTACTGTTTGCCCGGGGCCGGGAGAGCAAGCTGCAATTGCAAACAAAAGAAAAGCTGCATAAAACAATGCTGAAAGGAAGAGTATTTTTTTCATGCTGCGGATCAAAATTTTTGAAAAACACATAAATCTGCTTTGCGGCACCTGCCGTATAACAGCACTACGCGAAAAGTTGACTATTTTTTGACAAGGAATACAAGCCTGGAAAGTTGCAAACAAGACCGATTAGTTCCTGAATCTAAGGGTTACGGTTTCGTTGAACCAACAATCTACTGTCACCCGGTCACCGGCCGAAAGTCCTCTCATAAAGCCCTCATCCTGCTGGGGTTTAGAGGAGTAATAGCTTCTGGCTCGTCGGTTGGCGTCATCCGCCACTTCGGGATCGATTCTGGCTGCAGTTCGATACTTATCAATGGCGGCCAATACGGCGAGGCGTTGATTCCAATCGCCACCGCAATTGCTGAGTGTTTGTGCGTAGAGGTCACCAATGAGCATATAGGGCGCACCCCAGTTATCGCGCAATTCAGCTGCTCGAAGTGCATTCCTCCTTGCTGTGGAGTATTGATTCAATTGCCGCCCCTGAATGGAGGCCATCCTGAAGTAAAAATCGGCTTTTCGCAGATCGTCTTCTTCCATGTCAATGGCTTTTTGGAACCTGGCAACGGCTTCTTCGTAATCGCCTTCCTCAAAATAGCGCCTTGCAGCTACAGCGGGATTTCTGGCTTCCAGGTCTAACTGCAGGGCTGCATTGATACTGTCCACATAGGCAATATTGCGCTCTCTGAGTTCCTGCAAATCGGGATCTTCCTCATCACAGCCGCGGTTTATCAGTTGGCTGAAGACTCTTCGAGCCAATTCCCCATCGTGCGGAGCCTCCTCAAACTCCGGCAAAAGCCGCTCTTTGAAGTAATCGCAGTCGTAAAGATCCACCTCAATTCTGGCAAAATGGCGATCAACAGAAGTTTTCACCGCCTTGAATTGCTCTACAAAGCGCTCGTTATTCTCGATATTGTACTCAAGTATTTCATCGATTTGGCTGTGCAACTCTCTGGCCCTTTCATCGTCGATTTGCCCTCCCTGAAACATTCTGGAAACGGCGGCGGCAGCGGGAATTAATACCGTGTACTCGGATTCCAACTTAGCCAGGTTCATTGATCTGGTAGCCACGTCGTACACATCCTCGGTCGAGGCATTGAATTCGTAAAAAAGGTCGTAGGCGAGGCGTCCTAAAAGAACCCCTGCCCTTCGGTCGTAACAGGCCTGAGAATCACAATTTCTGATAGCAATCGCACCGGCCTGGATGCACTTGGCTGCCTGATCGTACAAATCGATAATCTTCTGTTGGTATTCCTCAATTAGCTCAGCATCATCGGTCTCTTCAATAAGGTGCTTGTAAATGGTGATTCCATCTGTAAAGTGAAAATCACGTTGACCATCAGCGGCAGGAGCATTTTCATAGGCAATTTTCCAGTTTTCATAAGCGATTTCCATATCTCCCACTCTAAGGGCCTGGCGATATACCGAATGAGCGCTTATGATATCGTCCTGGTTCCTTAAGTCTGTCCACGTTTCACATTGGGCATTCATTTCACTAATCATGGTCAGTCCTCCAAAAAGGAAAACCAGGAAAATAATGAACTCAGTTTTCATAGGTTTTTTCTTAAGAGTTAATCAAGTTAAAGTAATCAGTTATCAGATATCAGTTTTAATCGTAACGGCGCTTAATGAACCATGTATTGTCATTGACAGTAAAACCAAAGCTCAAATTTATAAAAAATTCTTCCAAAGCAGTATCGACTCCCCTCCTGCCAATCTGAAAATTGGTGTGAAGGCTGGATACCTGTCGCTGAACGACAAAGGGGAAACTGGCCCCAAAATTAAGTCCATACTCTGTGAGCTGCGAGCCGGATGATACACGTGGGTCTCGATAATAATAAAGACCACCCCTGTAGGTAACCCGCTCAAAAAAGCTCGTAATGGACTGGTGGTCGGGTGTAAATGATCCCCCTATCCCCAGGCGGAAAGAATTCTTTAATTCCTCCCTTTTGGCCTCATTTTCATATTGGCTCCAAAGTCCAACTTCTATGTCAAATCCTATCTCATAGCGCTCGTGTCTTATATAAGATGCTCCAAAACCAAATTCTGGTGGAAGCTGACCACTGGACCGCAAATTATCCGCACTGAACAAGGTGTCCACAAGTTCATTGGCAAAGATATGACGGCCAAGATGAAGACTGTTTGAAGTATTTGTAAAGCTAGTAGCTGTCTTTCCGTGCGCTCCGATGGTAAGGTAATCTATCGGCTTTCCTCTGTTGTCGTGGTAGGGATTGTCCTCGTTGCGATTGAGGATAATGTTGTGCAAGACTCCGGCTTTCCAGTAAAAGGAACGCATTTTGATCTCGTCCTCAAATTCGTTGGCATAGTGTACACTAATATTGGGGAAGCCCATGCGTCTGTTTTGTTCCAGGGAGCCAAAAAGATATCCGGCATTAAAACCTATGGAGGTGTTTTTGTAACGAATAGCCTGACCTGCAAAGAGCATTTGAGACCCACCACTGCCCTCAAAACTCCTTCTGATTTCCCCCAGCTCAGGATCTATGTTCGTTGACTCAATTTCGTAACCTACCGTAGAATAGGGCTGAAGACCGATCACCGTGCCGTACCTCCAGTCGGAATAGGTTTCCTCCAGCATCTCATTGATTGTATTGATAAGGGGAAAACCCACGACGAGAGAATTCATTCCTCCACCCCATATATCGACATCGTTATCCTGGTCAGAGAGACGATTGTACTGAATGTTGAATCCGGCATTCATGGAAGCCGACCTCAAAAAGGCGTAAGAGGCGGGGTTGGTGGTATTCAGATTCCGGTACGACCAATCTGTCGCTCCCAGACCGCCCTTGGCTCGAATGTGGGGCATATTGGAATGCTGCAACTCACCGAGTCCTAATCTCGAATAGGGCGAAACCACCGTATTTTGCGCTTCCACGTAAACCGCTGCAGCTAGAAAAAATGTGCATACAACGGCAATGATCTTCTTTGTCTTAATTGACATGATGTGTTAAAATTTCGTGTAATCCAAACAAAACCAAATCGGGCTCTAAAATCACTTCAGTGTGAATGTTCTCAGCCAGCAAGCCGGCATCTCCACCGGTTAATAAAATTTTAATGCCCTTAAAACGGTCCTTAAAATATCCTATTATACCCTCCACTTCGCGAGCTGTGCCAAAAAGCGCACCCTGACCGAGTGCTTCGGCAGTGCTGAGTCCAAGTGGCATTGCTTTTGGAGGTATTTCTGCCAGTGGCAGTGCATGGGTAAATTCATTCATGGCCCGCAGTCTCATTTTAAGACCCGGACTGATCATTCCCCCGCGGTGTACCCTGCCATTTTCCACTAAATCATAGGTAATGCAGGTGCCTATATCGATACTCAATGTATTTCCGGGATACAAAACGGCAGCACCATGATAGGCCGCTATTCGATCCGAGCCGATGGTCTCCGGAGTTAGATAATCGCTTTTTACAGGGAGGTCCAAATCAGCACTCAACAGAATCGGCTTTACCTCTCCGGGTAAAAAGTCAAAGGGAAGATTATAACTGCCGGTGGCAGATATGATGGCATGGGTAGTCTGGGCTGCTATATCCTCCGGCAGCTCAAAGTCGGGAAAATGGCCCGTGCCTTTGTCTTGCAACAGACCCTCGGAAAAGGCTCCCCACTTCACTCTCGTATTTCCTATATCAAGCGCAAGCTTTATTCCCATATCAGTGTTTGAAGTGCCTGATTCCCGTCAGGTACATGCTCATCCCGTTTTCATCGCAAAAATCAATACTATCCTTATCCTTGACAGATCCTCCCGGCTGCACCACTGCTTTTATACCCGCCTGGTGTGCTATCTCTACACAGTCCTTGAAGGGGAAAAAAGCATCCGATGCCATCACGGCCCCTTTGAGAGGCAAATTGTTCTCCCCTGCTTTTTCAATGGCTCCTTTCAATGCATCCACCCTTGAGGTCTGCCCTGCCCCAATGCCTATGATCATTTGATTGTTGATCAGCGCAATGGCATTTGATTTCAGGTGTTTAACCACTTTGTTGGCAAACTGGAGGTCCCGGAATTCGCGCTCATTGGCTTTTGCCTCAGTGGACTGTATCCAGTTTTCTGTCTCGTGTTGATAATTGTCCCGGTCCTGCACGAGGAATCCATTGATGGTCGATCTAATGGTTTTTTGGGCTTCGGGGTATTTATTTAACTGAACCAATATCCGCTTTTTGCGCTTCTGCAAGACTTCAAGGGCAGCTTTAGAGAATGACGGGGCGATGAGCACTTCGTAAAAAATCTTGTCGATTTCCAGTGCCGTTTTCTCGTCCATTTCCACATTGGAACAGATCACCCCTCCAAAGGCAGACAGCGGATCCCCCGCCAGAGCCATTTTCCAGGCTTCCGGGAGATTAGACCTGGTGGCCAAACCGCAGCTGTTGTTGTGTTTGAATACGGCCACAGTCGGAGGTTCGTCCGCAAATTCAGCCATGGTAAACACAGCGGCATCAATATCCAGCAAATTGTTGTAGGAAAGCGGCTTACCGTGAATTTGGCGGATGCATTCCCTCGGGTCTCCATAAAAGGAAGCCCTTTGGTGCGGATTTTCTCCATATCTGAGCGAAGTCGCCTCCAGATGAGCCAGGGTCAGTTGATCTGTTTGTTCCTCTCCCCGCACATACTTTTGAATGGCAGAATCATAATGAGAAGTCAGCGCAAATGCTTTACCTGCAAATGCGCTGCGCTGATCCAGGGTGGTTGCACAATCTGAGTGCTTTACAATGTTCAAAAAGTGGGTGTAATGCGCTTTGGACGGCACCACTACCACATCCCGGAAGTTTTTGGCTGCTGCGCGAATGAGCGATACCCCTCCAATGTCAATTTTCTCAATAATTTCATCCTCCGAGGCTCCCTCTTTTACCGTCTCCTCAAAAGGATAGAGATCAACCACCACGCAGTCGATGGGCGGAATGTCGTACTCCTTTAAAGTATCGAGGTGACCGGCCTCCCTTTTGGCGAGAATCCCACCAAAAACAGACGGATGTAGGGTTTTGACGCGCCCACCCAGTATGGACGGATAACCGGTAATATCCTCTACCTTTTGCACCGGGTATCCCAGATCATTGATATATTTCGCTGTACCCCCGGTACTGATCAATTTGACTCCCTCCCTGTGAAGGACTTCCAGAACAGGTTCCAGCCCCTTTTTGTCATAGACAGAAATGAGGGCGGACCGGATTTTCTTATTACCCATGCAAAAGCTTTTAGATCGCTGTTTATTTTGCTGCAAAAGTAGTCGGATAATCTGATTTTTCAGAAAAACGGGCGGTTTAATTGGGTGGAATGGGAGGTGATTTTGTGTTGAAGGCCTGGGGGGGATGATGGTTGAGCGGTTGATGGTCGATGGTTGATGGCCGATGGTTTTTAGAGCGCAAGTAATTTATCTCCAGTTTTTTATCAATTTATTGGGGTTGTTGCTCTTGGGGGATTTCTCTGGCGAATAGCATTTCTGAGGCAATCTGGCGGGTTTTGCGGTGATTCTTTATTTCGTATTTACTCACCGCCGAGGACACTAAGGACGCAATGGAAATCGCTGTGCTTTTCTCTGCCCATTCTCCGCGAACTCTGCGATCTCTGCGGTGATTTTTTTTCGCATTGACTCACCCCCCAATGCTTTGGGGGCAAAGGACGCAAAGGTAATCGCTGTGCTTTTCTCTGCGCTTTCTCCGCGAACTCTGTGATCTCAGCGGTGATCCTGATGGGTTGATGGCCAAATTGGCGGATGGTTGATGGCTAATTTCGTCGTAATTACTTTGTTTTCGGTGTTTTATCGAATTTTTGGGGTTGTTGTTTTTGGGGATTTTCCCGTGCGACATTTTTGTTGCACCCCTTCAGGGTGCTGTTATTGTGTGGTTCTTTCACGGTGGGCGTTGCACCCCTCCCCAAAGCATAGTCTGCCTCCCCCAATGCTTTGGGGGGTGGGGGGATAAGAAAGCTTAGGGTCAGGCGCACCGCTCTGTTGTATGACCTCGATGGGGTCTGATGTAGGATTAAAAAACGCCCTGAAAGGGCATAACAACAAAGCGCAGGGTTAGCCCGGACCAGGGCATAACCCTGTGCGAACATTACCCCCATAATTCACCCTGAAGGGGTGAGACAAATTTTCAATGGGGCAGAGATGCACGGCCGGGTTGACATGCAAGACATTGCATGCCTACTTCGGAATTTGTTCATTAACGATCCGCCATTTTCAACATTCAAATTGATTCCTCCCCGAAAATCATTATTTTCTACCAGAATCCGCGAATTCTAGCCCTAAAAAGCATCGTCAAATTGTCAATTGTCAACTGTCCATTGTCAATTACAATAGGAATTCCTCTACGTTTTCACTGGTGATTATTTCAAATGAGCTTTCCGGATAGTTTTCTGCAAAAGAAGGGGGTAGTGACTTCCTGCCTTTACTGGCGGGGTTCCATTTGAATTCATAAGCCATCAGTTTTCCGTCGCGTTCCTCAACATAATCGATCTCAACCTGGGTGGTGGTTCTCCAAAAGTAGGAGTTACTCCAGATGCCATCGTAGTTTAGCTTTTTTATGCGCTCACTGACTAAAAAATTCTCCCACAATGCGCCTTTGTCAGTTCTGAGATCAAGAGGAGCAAAATTGGCAATGATTGCATTTCTTATTCCATTGTCAAAAAAATAAATCTTCTTGCCTTTCTTCAATTCTTTCCTGTAATTTCGATTGAGAGATGAAAGCCTGAAAACAACAAACGATTTTTCAAGAACATCAATATACCGCTCCACAGTACCCCTGTCAATCTGCAAAGTTCTGCTCAATTCATGGTACGACACCTCACTCCCCAACTGAAGGGCAAGTGCCCGAAGCAATTTGACCAAAATATCAGAATGCCTGATATTGGACCAGATCAACAAATCCTTGTACAAATAACTGTCTGAAATGAGTTTCAAAAGTTCCTTCTCTTGACCCGGGTTTTGCACCACCTCAGGATAGTAGCCGAATAAAAGTCGCTGGTTTAAATTTCCCAGTTCTTCATACAGGCCATGGTGATCAACCATTTCAGAGAAAGACACTGGAAAAATCTTAAATTCCCACTTCCTGCCTGTCAGGGGCTCAGATGTTTTATTGGCCAGGTCAAATGAAGAAGACCCGGCAGCTACGAGCTGAATTTCAGGCAACTGATCAACAAATATTTTTAAAATCCTACCTATATCATTCAGGTTCTGAGCTTCATCAATTACAATCGTTTTGTATCTGAAAAACAACGATTTAAATCTCTTCCCTTCAGTTGAAGACAGCATCTGATGTGTTTCGCTGTTGTCCCCATACAACCAAAGTGTTTGATCGTCCTCCGGCAATATTTTTTTTAGAAGTGTGGTCTTGCCGGTCTGCCTTGCACCAAACAAAACAACTGCCTTCCCCAGGTTCAGTTTGCTCAATATTTGTTCCTCTAATTTCCTTTGAATCACAATAACGGATATTATTACCATTATAAAAACGTAAATTTAGTCATTCATCGGCATTAATACACAATTTTACACCTATTTTTGTGCATATATACGCAAAATTACAGGTATTTTTGTGTATTGAGCCCGACAACTCTGACAGGGAATTTCATGGTGGATTGTGATCAATGGAATGGGATGTAGGGATATTAAAGACGCAGGGGATTGCGTGTCCAGGGTTCCAGGATTTGCATTGAATTGGCAGGACAAATACGCACGGCCGTGCGTATCTACGGATATTTGCGTCAGTTCGTATATGATCAATGGGATTTTCGGGTGTTAAGGACGCAAGGCATTGCGTCCCTACAAAAGATTTTTTTCAAATCCTATCCGCTAGCCCCTAGCCCCCCCCAAAGCTTTGGGGGGCGGGCCATTTCAATTGTCAAATAAA
>SKLY01000061.1 GCA_007121335.1 Saprospiraceae bacterium
AATAATTGCCGACTGATTTTTCATCAAATTGCTACTTCATGAAAATCCTCGTCCTTACCGATCACAAAAAACACAGCGAGCAAAATTCCGTCTATGACCTCATACGGGAAATGCAGCGGCAACAACCTTCTTCTCTGGTTGAGGTCGCATCCCGGGGAATACCGGGAAATGCTGCCTTTTTTGACAGTTTTTCAACCGATGTACTGCATGTAAGAAAGGTTTCGGAGGAGTTTTTATTCAGTCAAAAGGACGTTTTTTTCTCCAAAACCACCACCAGCAGGAAAATTGATTTCTACGACCGCATCCTTCTCCGGTTGCCGCGCCCGGTACCGGATGAATTTTTTCCCTTCCTGAAGAGAATTTTTGATGAAAACAAAATCATAAACAGACCTTCCGGAATTGAGCGAACGAGCAACAAACTCTTCCTGCTAAATTACCCCGACCTCTGTCCACCGATGACTCATATAAAATCCATTGAAGACATCGAGCGCTTTGCAGCGGAATTCCCCATTGTACTCAAACCGCTGGAGAGCTACAGCGGCATGGGACTGGTGAGAATAGACGGGCCGAATGTGTGGCTGGAAAATCAAAAGACCAACCGGAATACCTTCTTCAGACAACTGGAAAAAGAGCCTTTTGAATACCTGGGAATGAAATTCTTGCAGGGTGTTCACCTCGGAGACAAACGAATACTGGTCTGTGGAGATGTGGTGCTGGGAGCTACACTCAGACTACCTCCAAAGGATTCCTGGATATGCAATATCTCCCACGGGGGAAGTGCAATTGCAGCCACCCTGGATGAAAGAGAACAAAAAATGGTCGAGCGCCTGATACCCGATATGAAAAATCACGGCGTTTTAATCTACGGTATGGATACTCTGTCCGATGAAGACGGGACACGGTATCTGTCAGAAATTAATACTCTAAGTCCTGGCGGCATCAGTCCGGCTCAGAGGAGCTCCAACACCCCTGTTGTCCAATCGGCTGCCAGGGGCATTTGGGATTACATTTTAAAAACAAAAAACGATGGAAATTAACAACAGAATAGTGACCGATGAAATCAATCCCGAAAGCGTGGAGCGCGGCAGTTCAAGGGAAATGTGGCTTCACCTCACCGACGACGCAATGGGCAATCCACTGGTCATTCCCGTGGTGATTATCCGCGGAGCAAAAAAAGGTAAAACCCTCGGAATTACCTCAGCCGTGCACGGCAATGAGATCAATGGAATACCCATTATTCAAACCCTCATCCGGCGAATTGATCCCAAAGAATTGACAGGGACTATTGTCGCAGTACCGGTGGTAAATGTCCCGGCCTTCAAGCGGAAAAAACGCAGATTTCCCAACAATGTGGACATTAATCACGTCATGCCGGGGGACAAAAAAGGCAATGTCAGCAGCGTTTACGCCTACCGGTTTTTTCACAAAGTCGTCAAAAATTTTGACATCCTGCTGGATCTCCACACCGCGAGCTTTGGCAGAATCAACTCCTACTACATCAGGGCCGACATGAGGGATAAAACCACTGCTAAACTATCCCGATTGCAAAACGCACAGATCATCGTCCACAACAGACCGGCGGACGGCACCCTTCGCGGGGCAGCCAGCGCTCTCGGCATTCCATCTGTCACGCTGGAAGTGGGCAATCCCAACACCTTTCAAAAGGGCGTAATTCGCAGCAGCCTCACCGGAATTTTCAATGCCATGATCGAATTAGGAATGATCGAAGGAGAGATTGACCCACCTGAAAAGCCGGCCATCCTTTGCAAAACCTCCTATTGGATTTACACGGACCGGGGTGGTATCCTAACGGTCAGTCCCGAGGCCACTCAGCTGGTACAAAAAGGGGAGCGAATTGCAGTCATTAAGGATGTATTCGGCAAGGTGCTTAAGGAATACTTTGCACCGGAAAAAGGTGTGGTGATCGGCAAAAGTGTGAGTCCCGTCAATCAAACCGGCGGCAGAATTCTCCACCTGGGTCTTTTGAAAAACTAATCGCCGGTAAATCAAGGGTAAGCATGGATTCTCGATAATTTTCACCGGTAAAATAAAGCCGTGGCATTCCCTTTTGAAGATTTTTACTAATTTCGGGCCGCATAATAAAAACCGTTTCAATCAATGAGCATACAGGAACTCGCCGAATTGTCGCTAAAAAAAGCAGTTCTCATCGATTTTTGGGCGGAATGGTGTGGCCCCTGCAAGACTTTTGGGCCCATTTTGGAAGAAACCCTCGCCAAATACAAGCAGCATATTCACCTGGAAAAAGTGGATGTGGACAAGCAACAGGACCTGGCCGCACAATTTGGTGTTCAAAGCATCCCGACCATCGTGCTTTTGAAAGATGGAAAAATTGCAGGTGCGTCGCAGGGTGCGATGACCGGGAGCCAGTTGGAAAAATGGCTGCAGGAAAAATTACCGGGTCTCCAGGCCGGAGAAGATGATGATGACCGGTCATTGGATGCGGAAAATCTGCCCCCCATTCCCTCCCCGGAAAGGCTAGAATACCTCCGCTCAATGGCAGAAAAAGATGCGGGAAACAAAGAAGTGCTTTTGGAGTATTGCAGAGCACTGGTTTTTGAAAATCCGGTTGAAGCGCAGAATCTCGCCAAAAACATTCAGGAAATGGACGGTGGACACTGGATTTGTGAAGAGATCATTGCTCTGGCAGACCTCCTTTCAACGGATGAGGAAAATGGTGCGGCCGGCGAACTTGAGTCTGATATCAGGAAAAAACTCAAATCGGGAGAACTGGAAAATACAGCCCGCACCATCGTGGACAACCTTTTGACAGCTGGTGACGAAGAAAAAGAGTTTTTGCGAAAAACAGGGGTCTCTCTTTTCGCAACCCTCGGGGACAACCACCCCGTCAATAAGCAGTACAGGAAGTTATTCAATATGTACCTGAGCTGATGAATTGGCTGATATTGCACTGGTTTTTCCGGTCCCGGCCGGAGTGAAATTTGTAGATTCGGGTAATTGTTAAGCCTCTTGATTGCGCTTATTATTTTTGCCTGTAAAACAAGGAAAATCAACAAGGTGAATAACAGGATTCCCTCGGGTTCCGACACCTATTTTATCAATAAAAAACTGAATTATGAAAAACTTATACCTGGGGCTGTTGCTTTTGGTACTTCCCCTGTGCACTGCGACGGCACAAAATGTGATCACCCCTGAGAAACTGTGGCAACTCGAAAGAGCCAGCCTGATGGACCTATCTCCCGATGGAGAACTCGTGCTTTTCGCTGTGGCGCATTTTGACATAGAGGCAAATACCGGCCAGCAGGACCTCTTCATTATCCCGGCAGAGGGTGGCGAAGCACGCAGGATAACGGCCTTTGAATCCTATGAAACCAATGCACGCTTCCGCCCTGATGGCGAGAAAATTGGGTTTCTCAGAAACGGTTATTTCTGGGAAATGGATCCCGACGGCACAAATAAACGAAAGGTATCGGATTTCACCATGGGTGGATTTGCCTACTCTCCGACCGGTGACCACATTTTGTACTTCAAGGAGGTGCAATTTGGAAAAACCACCCTTGACCACCACCCGGACCTCCCAAAAGCCGAGGCGCGCATCATCGACGATCTGATGTACAGACACTGGGACAGTTGGTACGAGGGCAAGCACCGCAATATTTTTTATGTGGCTTACGAAGATGGCAAGATAAAAGGTGAAGGGACGAACATCATTGACGAGCCCTATGACAGTCCAATGAAGCCGTTTGGTGGAATGAGTCAAATCCAGTGGAGCCCCGATGGCAAAACCATTGCCTACACCTGCAAAAAGAAATTTGGCAAGGACTTCACCATGTCCACCAATTCCAATATCTACCTCTACGATATCGAAAGCGGGGAAACGACCAATCTCACACCCGACAACGACGGATATGACAGGCAACCGCACTTCTCTCCCGACGGCAGGTACCTGCTGTGGAGTAGTCAGGAGCGCGACGGTTTTGAATCGGACCGCAAACGCATTATGGTACACGATTTTGAAACAGGTGAGCGAACTGAAGTAAGCCGCGGATGGGACCGGAATGCGGACAATCCCCAATTCAGCAGAGAGGGTGACAGAATTATCTTCACCAGCGGTGTCCACGCAACCTTCCAAATTTTCGAATACGATTTAGAGAGTGAGGAGAAAAGACAGCTTACAGACGGTATCCACAACTTCTACGGATTTGCTCAACACGGGGATTTGATCGTAGCGGAAAAATCCACCATGTCCATGCCCAATGAACTCTTTACAGTAAGTCTGGAAAGCGGGGAATTCTCCCAACTGACGGATGTGAACACAGAGTTGCTCAGCGGTCTGGACCTGGGCGAGGTTAAAAGCGAGTGGGTCGAAACCACCGATGGCAAAGAAATGCTCGTTTGGATGATCTATCCACCGGGCTTTGATCCCGAGAAAAAATACCCGACCATTCTATACTGTCAGGGTGGACCACAATCCCCGGTCAGCCAGTTTTTCTCCTACCGCTGGAACTTCCAAATGATGGTTTCCGACGGTTACATTGTGGTGGCGCCCAATCGCCGGGGACTGCCCTCTTTTGGAAGAGAATGGAATGACGCCATCAGTGAGGATTGGGGTGGTCAGGCCATGAAGGATTACCTGAGTGCCATCGACCACGCTGCAGAGAAACCCTATGTGGATGAAGACAGGCTCGGCGCTGTGGGAGCTAGTTTTGGCGGCTACTCCGTTTTTTGGCTGGCTGGAAATCACAACGGTAGGTTCAGGAGTTTTATCTCACATTGCGGCCTCTTCAATCTGGAGAGCTGGTACGCGACCACCGAGGAGCAGTTTTTTGCTAATTGGGATATAGGTGGGCCGTTTTGGGACGATCCCATCCCGGAAAGTTACCTGAAGCACTCTCCTCACACCTACGCCGGCAACTGGGACACACCCATCTTGGTGATACACGGAGAAAAAGACTTCAGGGTTCCTATAGGGGAGGGCATTCAGGCCTTTCACACAGCCCAGCTCCAGGATATAAAGAGTCGGTTCCTGTACTTCCCTACAGAAGGTCACTGGGTACTACAACCCCAGAACAGTGTGCTCTGGCACCGTGAGTTTATCCGCTGGCTGGATGAAACGCTGAAGTAAAGAATTACACAAGGGATTGTAAAAAGGTGTCGATTGATTTCGGCACCTTTTTTTTGTTACAGACTGATCCCCAGAGTGAAGTAGCTGTTTACATGCCTGATGCTGCGGCTATCAGGAATTTGATTGAGGTCTGTGATGGCGCGTCGCACGGTCCACCCCAAATGCACCCTCATGATCTGCACCCCAATACCGTATCCTATTCCGAATTCCGTATCCTCAAATTCTATGTCGTAGTCTATCGATTCTCCGGCAACTTTTCCACCAAAATTGTAGCGGTAATAACCTCCTGCAAACAAGAAAGCCCGCAACTCATTTTCCACCTGGGCAAAATTTAATTGCACATTAAGAGGTACCGTAATAGAGTGGCGCCTGAAAGAGCCCTCTTCCCACTTGCTGCCGTTGTAGTCGTAAAGCACCTCAGGTTGCAGGGTAATTCTATTGGACAGGTTAAACTGTGCAAAAAGCCCGCCTGCAAAATTGTAGGAGGACCTGGCTCTGAAGAATTCATTCCGGTGTCTGTGAAAACCGCTGCCGTTGTGCAGACAGATACCGTATTCAAAAAATGGACGGCGAATCTCGACCACCCTTCCGTCTTCACGACGGGTGGAGGCCAAAAATCGCTCCGAGGGTTTTAATTCCTCCGCATTTGACATTTCGGTCACCAAATCGGCCAAAAACCACTTTATTTCGGCCATGCCATCGTAATCGAGCAGGTCATAGGTGTCCTCGGGTTGGTGATAGGGCGAGACCAACCCTGTAAAGGCATGCATGGATGGAACTCCAATATTCCCAAATGGCCAGGTGTCGGTTCGACGCGCAATTTCTGCACTGGTATTTTTGAGATTGATACCCCGGGCTTCAGCCAGGCTTTTTGCCATATCCACTCCACCGGCAAGAGAGCCTATTCCTCTCAAATCCAAACCACCGTACTCTTCGTACATGCCCACCATGTCCAAACTAAACATGGCTTTAATTTGATCGTGGGGCACCAGACTGTCTCTCAAAAACCACCGCGCACCCCACAGTCCGCTCTCCTCGGCATCGAACGCCACAAATACGATGGTGCGACCTACCTGGTCTCTGTTGTCCGAAAAATACCTGGCCAGTTCAATCAGGGTGGCTGTTCCCGATGCATTGTCGTCAGCCCCGTGATAGATTACCTTTTCACCATCTCTAATAGCAAAACCGAGGTGATCGTAATGTGCCCCTAGGACAATGACTTCGTCTCTGAGCTCAGGATTGGTCCCGGGAATAACCCCCACCACATTTCTGGCAGAGACCCATGCCAATCCAATCCTCAACTGAAATTCGTGGAAGAAATCATCTGTCAGCGGATCGAGTCCCGCATCTATAAATTGCGCTTTGACATACTCACCCGCCATTTCAGCACCTTTCGTACCAAGGCCCCTGCCTTCAAATTCCGGGGAAGCCAAAATCTGAACGTGGTCCTTAAGTCTTTCCGAAAGGTCGCCTGACTGCGCCGTCAAAGTCCACGGCATCAATACACCGAGTAGCAAAAGAAATCTAAGTCCGTACTTCATAATTGTATTTTTTTGAGACAATGTTAATCCGGCTGCTGGGAGAAAAACTTTCCCAACGGCCCGGAAGCTAGAAAAACACAGCTTAAAGGTAGAATAAACTTTTAAAATGAGTCCAAACCTCCTTGAGATTAACAGTTCAATAACCGGCATAACGCAATACGGGCGGGCAATGGAAACCGACCTTAATGTGTTAAACTGATGTCATTTGGGCAGAATAAGTGAGAGATAATCTGCCATTCATTTACTATCTTTGCAGGGAATGATTGCACAACAACCCTTTTCTAAATTCAGCCAGTTAATACGCTGGTACTCGAATGCGATAACGCTGTACGATATACACAGCCCCGCTGCTTATAAACTCGCAGAGGCTATGGAGGCATCGAAGATTGGCAAGCGGGACGGGAGGGAAATTCTCAGGTTCAGAAACAGACTACGAAAGGACAGGCACCTTTTTAAGCAAAAAACAGATGATGAGGGGGCCTTCTCAAACAACAACAGAAAAATGTCCACCGTGGGCAGGTTTTCGAGAAAGTCACAAGCCCCGCTTTTTGCATACAGGAGATTGTACAGGCTGACCCGGTACTTAAAGGCAGAAAATATTTTGGAACTGGGAACGGGAAGTGGCCTGGGCCATTATGTGCTCAGAAAAGCCGCTCCTGAGGCACTCATCACCTCCGTCGATGCGGACCCCTATTTGACGGAACTGGCTCGCAGCAATATCGGAAGGGATGAAAAAAGATCGAGCTTTATTTGTGACAGTTTTTCGAGATTTTGGCAGGATGAGGCCGCACGTTCCATGCCCTGGGATCTTATCATCCTGGACGGCGATCACCGCGGTGTGGCTCTGTTGAATAATTTCCACCAAATCAAACACAACCGGGACACCTACGGCTACTCCCCCACCATTTTTATCGGAGATATACGTTGGTCGTCCGGCATGTTGAACGCCTGGGAAGAAATAGCAAATGCCTACCGGGGAATTGCCCTGGATTACTTTCACTTTGGTATTCTCCACCCGGGTAGCGAATCGGGTCAACACCTGAAGGCCTCCATCATTCCCTACCGCTATAAATTTTGGCGCGCAGGTTTTTTCCCTCCTGAAAAATGACCCGGCTACAGATATTTCTTTTCAATCCCCACCTTAAAAACGGATGTTACCACTGTTATCGGGTTTCAGTCGATTAAAGACGGCCGTCCCCCCCCCACATCATATACCGCGCGAGTCGGCAAAACTGTAGTAGCCTGCCTGGCTGACAATTATGTGATCCAGCAGATGGATGTCGAGAAATTTGCAAGCCTCTGATATCTTTTTGGTCAATGAGATGTCCTGAGCACTGGGCTGAAGGTTACCGGAGGGGTGATTGTGCCCCAGGATAATATTGGAACTTTTGGACTTTATGGCCGGCAAGAGAACCAAACGGGGATCCACGAACACACCGGAGATTCCTCCACTTGAGATTTTTTCCTTTTTCACCACTCGATTGGCCCGGTTCAGGCACAACACCCAGAATTCTTCCACATCCAGATCGGCGAGTATCGGGGCCATCAAAGCGGCTGCATCGCTGCTGCAACTGATTTTGGGGTTGCTGTCCATGTCGGCAGTTTTTCGTCTTCTTCCCAATTCAAGGGCGGCAGAGATTACCACGGCCTTGGCGATGCCAATTCCACGGTACTCAGTCAGGTCGCCCGGCTTCATTCTTCCCAGCGAATTGAGGTTGTTGTTGCAGCCGGAGAGAATTTCTTTGGCAAGGTCAACAGCAGAGACAGAACGCGTCCCGGAACCCAGCAAAATAGCAATCAATTCGGCATTCGTGAGGTTTCTCACCCCACTTTTTATCATTTTCTCCCGCGGGCGGTCTTCCTCTGCCCACGACTTTATTCCGTTTATCGATCCATTTTTATCCATAACTTCTTTTTTGAGGCGACTTCTGCCACCTGTTTCGGGAAAAGAAAAAGAGAGAGAGGCAGTCCGGGTTAAATATATCAAATCGCGTGTCGGCCCTGACTTAATGCAATTGTTTCCGGAAGGGCCACGGCTATAGGTGAAACAGTATGAAACTATGCAGTGATTTGCGACAGTGCGCCGGGTGGTCTAATGAACCGTTCCGGCCCGACCTTTATCGCGAAAAAGCCTATATATATTGATTTATTAAATTAACCCAAACCGCCTCTATTCCTCTCTTTGCGGGGATGCAAACTCACATTGGGATCTGTTCATGAGATCAACTGTGGACAGCCCCGCCGGTTTCCAATTCAGGATGCCACTTTAGCTTCCGAACTAGTGAGGTTGAGGAATTGATGAACGTGAACCTCCGTCACATAACGGGTCTGGCCCTCTTTGTCCTCGTAACTCCTCTTGACGATCTTGCCACTGAAGGCCACTTTGGAACCTTTCTTCAGCAACTTTGACATCAACTCGGCCGTCTTTCCCCAGCCCACTACGCGGTGCCAGTGAGTTCTGGTTTGGGTCTCCCCTTCTTTGTCCTTGTAGTACTCATTGATCGCGACATCCGCCTTGCACAGGTTGTTGCCGTTGTCAAAAGAGATTAGACTGGGATCGGCTCCGAGATGTCCGATAAGTTGAACTTGATTACTTAAATGTGTCATAACGTAAAAGTTTTAATTGATGAAATAAAATTAATTACACTGCAAAGATGAAGGGAGGCGGCCGCCGTAGCCGTAGAATAAACGTTTGTAAACGTATGTAAACGTTTGCACACGGCTAACAGAGGGCTGAAACGGCCGCAACACACTGAATGTCAGCTAAATAACAAAATACAACCTAAAACAAAAAAATCTGAAAAAATTAAGCGTTTAGCTTTTTCAAGGTGCTTTCACCTCCAAATCCATAAAATTTCGCGCTTCAAACTCTAAAAAATCGGGATTGCTGTCAAAAGGGCGGCCACAGATACGCGCGCGTGGCCATGTGTTATACAATCGCGTAGAGGTTTCAGAAAAAAATCCGGATGGTTTGTGGACTAAATTTCCCATATTTGCTCCATGATAGAGTTTGTAAAGCACACACTTTCAAATGGACTTCGGGTATTGGTGCATCGCGACAGCCTTACTCCCCTGGTGGTGACCAACATGATATACAATGCGGGTTCAAAGTACGACCCACCGGAAATGACCGGCATGGCACATCTGGTCGAACACCTCATGTTTGGCGGGTCCATCAATGCCGGGGATTTTGACTATCCACAACAAATGGCGGGAGGGGAAAACAACGCCTTCACCAATGCCGACGTCACCAATTACTACCAGGTAATGCCCAGGCAAAATCTGGAGGTGGCCCTTTGGTTGGAGTCGGAGAGATTGGGTTTTTTAGATATAAACAGGCGAACCTTTGACATTCAAAAAGAAGTGGTGCTTGAGGAATTTAATGAAACCTGCCTGAACGAGCCCTACGGAGATGTATGGCACTACCTGCACAACCTGTGCTACAAAAAACACCCCTATCGCTGGCCAACCATTGGAATGACCCCCGACCACATCCGAAAAATCGACATCGATGCTGTCGAAAAATTTTACCGACGCCACTACCATGCTGAAAATGCCATCCTCGTCATTGCCGGTAACGCTCAGCCCGGTAAATGTCTGGAATTGGCCGAAAAATGGTTTGCCGACATCCCCGCCGGAGGAAATGCTTTACCGGAATTACCCAAAGAACCGAAGCAGACATCGGGCCGCAAGAAAGACATTTACGCACTGGTACCCCATGCAGCAATCTATATGGCCTTCAAAATACCCGGCAGACTCGATCCGCGGTTTCCGGCCGTAGATCTGCTGTCAGACCTCCTGGGCCTGGGGCGGTCGTCCAGACTGAATGAACATCTGGTAGAGGAGCGGGAATTGTTCAGCACCATAGATGCCTACGTCAATGGCACCAACGAGGCGGGACTTTTCATAATTGAGGGAAAACTCAACGAGGGTATTTCTGCACAAACAGGCGAGGAAGCAATTTGGGAAAGCCTCGAACAGGTCAAAAAGGCCCCAACCACACCGTCCGAACTGGACAAATTGATCAACACCTTTATCACCACCAATGCCTTTGCAGCAACCAATTGCCTGCACAAAGCCATGAACCTGGCCTTTTACGAAAACCTCCGGGATGCAGACCTCATCAATACGGAACCACTGGCCTACAAGGCCGTAAACGGAACCGACCTCACACGTGAAGCAAAATTAATTTTTCAGGAGGAAAACAGCTCAGTGGTACGGTATTTTCCGGAAAAAATTTAGGTGGGTTATGAGGGGTTTCCAGTTGTGAATTGGTGAGTTAGTGAATTGGTGAGTTAATTTTTCAGGCGCCACCTCGATATGGCCGGCAGTATATCCATACGGAGGGATTGTTGATTTCAGAGGATTTTGTTGAAAAAAATGATTTCGGTCCCTTCCTAACCCTCTCGCCCTTGCAAAAACCAATTCGCACATTGTCTGAATCACGGATTAAATGGATTAGACGGATTGCACAGATTTCTCTCTCTTGTCCTAAAGGATTGGACGATGCGATAGAAAATATTCCCGCAGGAACGAAATGATTGTAAAAAATGCCCCTAATTAATAAATAGAACAATGTATCGGACGCAAGGCATTGCGTCCCTACACAGAAATTTATTCATAACCTATCCGCTAGTCCCTAGCACCCCTCCCGTCGCCAGCCCCCCCAAAGCATTGGGGGGTGGGGCGGGCCATTTCCATAATCAATTGATATTAGCGCGTGAAACCAATATCCTACACACCGAATCATCCCTGAATTCCTCACCCTCCGAAATGCACGAACTCACGACCACAATCCAATTCGTAATTGATAGCAAGGAGAGAAATCGGTGAGATTTCAAAGAAAATTTCATCAAATTGAATTCCCGGGGAGAACCTGGATGGATTTAAAATACCTCTGCTCTGAACTCTCCGTTGGTCACGGTGATGGAACCCTGAGGTTCAAGAGCATCATCCGGGTCACCGGCAGCCTCAAATTCAAACTCGCCCTCGATAAAATCATCGCCGGATGCAGTTATGGTCATGGTGCCGGAGGTTTCCCAAATGGAGCCGTATTCCCGGCCATCGACACCCTCTAATTCGGTGTAAACCACCCAAAAATCGCCGGCATTCGTTGTTGCGATGGTATAATCTCCCGGTTCAGGCACTTCAATCTCTTCATCACTTGGTCCGATGAAAAAGCTCAAGCTGAAAGTCTGGCCACCGCCTGCTGCATCGCTCATGCCAATATCAAAAATGTATGTCCCGGCACTTTCAACTAAGATAGCACTGGCCAATCCGGTTTTTTCACCCTCAATATCCCCTGAGATGGTAAAAGAGGCACTGGAGTCCGGTAGTGGACTGCCACCATTGTCATCATCACTGCTACAGGCCACCATAAACAAACAGGCAAGAGGTAAAATAATCCAGCTAATATTTTTCATGTCGTTCAAAGATTTTAAAAATGAGCCGCGAAGATCGATAATTATTCGCATTATTCCAAACGTCATGGAGCACACAGATACAAAATTGCGCCAATTGAAATCAGCTTTCCCGGATTCACCGTAAAAAAAGTAGGGCAAAAAAAATCAATCAATTTTAGAGCAGTAGCATTGCCCCAACAAAAAGCAGAAGTAATGCACCGTGGAGGGTGTTGGTCTTGAGACGGGTTCTGACAACTCGCTCTTCACCCCACTTTAGGACAGTTGTGATCGTACATAGAAGGAGGAATCCCAATGAGGCGAATAACATGGTTTCTCTACCGGGCCATCCCTGCATTAAATAAAGCGATCCAATAACTGCAAGAAAACCCGCAACACAAAGCAAATACAACTGCAACCTATCTGCCGTGTGGTCATCGGCCCGGTCCAATGATATCAATAAAAACAACAGATACAAGAAGCCTGTTACCGAAGCCAGTATGGTAGCGATCAATCCAAATGTTTCAGGATCTGCCATACCCCCAACCAGAGCGATCAGGTACAATGTCCACAGCGGAAGCAACAGCAGCAAAAATGCCCTGTATATTATCGAGTAGTCCTGCCAGTATCCTTTTGAATCGATGTGTCCGTTGACACCACTGGTTTGTAATTCCATGCCGTAATTAACAGAGAGGACCTTAGCTGCCGAAAAGCCCAGACCGTATATCGAAACAAGTGAAAACCCAAACACTGCAGTCGTCATTAGGGATCCTTTTCCAAATACCAAATCACCCCAGGCGTGGAGTTGCAAATTAAAAATACTAATGCTTAACCCAAACAGCACCCAGCCGAGGTAAAACCAGGCACTTTTCCCTGAGGTCGTTAAATAATACTTACCAAAGCTCTTTCCGAAGGTGAAGTAATCCCGGACCACCATAAGGACACTTGTCCAAAGGACTAAAGCTGATAAAATTATTGATAGTTCCATAAGTATCAGTGTTTAAGATTTCAAGACAAATATAGTAATCAACCCCGAAATGCCATCAATTTTTACAACAAAACATCCCAATCATCACCAAATTGCTGACACTTTTGTCATCATTTTGCGTACAGGACTGCCGCAAAAAAATAATCGACACCGGATTTTTGTTTAAATGGTCTGGGAATTGTAACTTTGCACGCGTATGAATGGCTTTCAAAAATCGCTGGTGAAATTACTGATGGTGTTTCTGCTTCTGTCGCAGGTTCACCTGTCTGTGTATGCCATTCACTGTCTCTGTACCGGGGACATTCACCTCTCGCTAACCGCTGAAAAAGA
>SKLY01000230.1 GCA_007121335.1 Saprospiraceae bacterium
AAGTGACGCAAATAGGCTTTGTATTGCCTGAGGCAATGGAAGCGACGATGACGATATACGATGTGACAGGACGTGTGATAATGACCATAGAGGGAGATTACGCGGCCGGATACAACGAAGTGACGTTGAGAGAAGGCGACCTTCCGGCTTCCGGACTATACTACTACCAGTTGGATGCGGAGGGTTACAGCGCCAGTAAGACATTGATTTTTACCAGTAAGTGATGTGAATTGTTAATTAATCTTTTGTTTGTTCGAATGGATGCAGGGCTTTTCTCTGCATCCATTTTTTCATTCCTGAAGGCGTACGTTATTCCAGATGAACTGGGGTACTAATGAATCTACGCTCAGGTAGCTTTCCCTTCTATAGAGTATCCATAGATTTTACCCCTTTTGAGGTTGCCCGAATAGAAGTGACATTGTTTTCCTCGTTTTTAGCTTTGGATCTTTCCAATGTTAAAACTCATTTAACCTCCCCTTTGCCTGCAGTTAACCCTGCACCCCCATCTTTGCAGTGTAGATCAGGTGAGAAAACAGATGATTTAAAATTTCCAATTTCAGCCGGCCCATTGAGCAGGTGACCGGGGATTTTTGGTCGAATTTAGCAAAGGGAAGGGCTTTGAAGTTTGAGTAGCCGATGAGAAAGAGCCAATTTGGGCGCATGGTCCACAAAATAATTACCCGATTTACCGCACTTTTCCACATGCGTGGGCAACACTTCAATAATGATTGAATGGTTGCCCGCCATTTTTCCACACGATTCATGCGGACTCCAATGATTATCAATACTATTTTGTCAAAATCCAAAATAATGAAACGGGAATTAGACATTTGTATCCTTTCTGAAGTACACCTGGGCACGCTGTATTGCAAGCCTCTGGAGCTCCTCAAATACCTGAAGAGCATCAAACCCGCCTTTTTAATTGTCAATGGAAGCTTCATCGACAAAAATCAATACAGACGGAAATACTTTTCTAAAAAACACCTTCTTGTCATCCACCAGGTCATGAAAATGGCACTGGACGGCTGTAAAGTGGTTTTGGTAACCGGGGAAAAAGACGACTTTTTAAAGAGGTTCTCCGGTCTCAATCTCGGCAACATACACTTGAGAAGGGAAATGGTCCTCAAACTAAAAGGAGAGGAATACCTTATCGTACCGGAGCCGGTAAAATCAGGTCGAAAAGGTATTGCCGGGGGATTTAATCGCCTCGCTAATCGCCTGACTTCCAACATCGATAAAATGGCCGGAATTTTCCAGCGCCTTGGTAGATCCGCGAATAATTCCAATTTGCCTCTGTTTAGAAAGAGAATACCTTCCACCACTGAGGTCAATGCCTTTTCCCAAAACTGTGCAAAATATGCGCTAAAAAAAGGCTACCATGCAGTAATTTGCGGTAAAATAAGAAGCCCGGAAATTGCTGAAATCGCAGTGGACGGGCAAAAGGTCCGGTACCTCAACCCGGGCGACTGGCTGCAGCACCTCTCCGCACTTGAGTACAGCCACGGCAATTGGGGAATTTACCGCTACAATGACCTCGATTTTGGCCTGCCCAACCCCAAACTCCAAGTCAGGGAGGAAAACCCGCGTGAGGAAGAGGAGGTTTTTATCGTGAGAAAACCCATCGCCTCCGGCCTGAAGGAGTAGTCTTGAACCAATGCGGCTGGCTAACAAATTTTTTGTAAGAAAGCAACCCCAAAACTTCGCCTCGATTATCCCAGCCAGCGCACCACGTCCAGTCCGTTTGCGTAGAGTACGATCGAAATGACAATGATAAAGCCGATGATGGTGGCGTACTCCATGAATTTATCACTCGGTTTTTTACCAGTGATTACTTCCCAAAGTAAAAACATCACATGTCCGCCGTCCAATGCCGGAATTGGAAGGAGATTCATAAAGCCGAGGATCAGGGATAATACCGCTGTAACCCGCCAGAAATCTGCCCAATGCCACTGGGTGGGGAACAGGCTGGTGATGGTGCCAAATCCACCCAGACTCTCACTTGCTTTTAAATCTCCCGTAAACATCTGACCAAATGCCTTTAGTTGGTCGGTCAAAAAAGTCATACCCTGCCGGTAGCCCGCGGGAAGGGATTCAAAAAACCCGAATTCCCTGGTGGCTGTTTCGTAGAAGTGGTCCGCTCCGTAGGGAAAAACACCAATGGTTCCCTGCTCTGTGAGTTGAACTTCCATGCTCGCTATGGAGCCGTCACCGCGCCGTATATCAATGGTCACCTTTTCCCCGGCAAATTCCCGGGCGTATTTTTGAAATTCGTCAAAATAGTGGATCGAAATTCCCTCCATATTCAATACCCGATCACCAGGTTTTAATCCTGCTTCTTCGGCCGGGGTGTCCGGTACAACCTGAAAGACCTTAAAGGGAAACCTGGCAGTAAATACCCGGTGGTTTCTAAAATCGTGACTGGCCATCATTCTGGCGTAGTGGTCTTCAATGGGTACAATTACCTCTCTGCCGTCTCTTTCCACCGTTACCGTGCGCGCCTGATTGACTACCACCTCGCGAATTAAGTTTTGGGGTGCAAATCGCTCAAAGGGCTCATTTCCAATGTAGAGAATGTGGTCCCCCGTCTCAAGTCCGATTTCCTGTCCGATACTGTCAGCGTGGATTCCTGCAGTCACGTTCTCGGCAGGTAGGTAAGTCTCACCATAGCTCCACAGTATCATGGCAAAAATGAAGAAACCGAGAATAAAATTCACAAATACCCCTCCGAGCATAATCACGAGGCGTTGCCAGGCGGGTTTTGAACGGAATTCCCAGGGTTTGGGTGGTTGTTTCATCTGCTCCTTGTCCATGCTCTCATCGATCATACCGGAGATTTTTACATAGCCACCCAGAGGAAGCCACCCTATGCCGTACTCCGTATCTCCCTTTTTAAACCGGAATAGTGAAAACCATGGGTCGAAGAAGAGATAAAATTTCTCGACCCGGGTCTTAAAGAGTTTGGCCGGAATAAAATGCCCCGCTTCGTGCAAGACGATCAAAATGGCCAGACTCAGCACCAACTGGGAAACCATTATTAAAATGTCCATCTGTCTTCTGCCTTTTTTTATGAAAATTCAGCCCCGGGGACTGTAAAGCCGCAAAGGTATCAACTTTAACGGTATTCTTCGCAGCCGCATTTTCCAATCGCCGTTCTGCCTTTCCCAATTGACTCAATCAGGTGGTTTTTGTCTTTGTGAAAATTATTGAAAGTACTTTAATACCAGGAATGGTAGAGTGAAAAAGAGGGTTAAATGAATGTGAATCGTGCAAAAAAATCGATCGTTTGATTGCAGAAATGGTAAAATGACTTAACTTTGCAGGCCGATCACTGGATCGGGAGTTTTTTGACGTAGCAGCCAGAGTGGCGGAACTGGTAGACGCGCTGGATTCAAAATCCAGTGAAGGCAACTTCGTGCGGGTTCGAGTCCCGCCTCTGGTACTATTTTTCCCCTGACATTGTTGTTTTTTTCTTGCCGAAGTGGTGAAATTGGTAGACACGCACGTTTCAGGGGCGTGTGACCTCGCGGTCGTGCGGGTTCGAGTCCCGCCTTCGGCACTCATCTTTTGAGGAAAAACGACATAGACCCCTCGCTCTGCCAACCTTTTGTCCATTTTGTATGTAAAATATTCCGCATAATTTTTCACTCCCTATGTGCCTTTTAACATGTCTGTAATTATTGGCGGATCCGGCAGTACGGGCAGTTCTCTCCTTAAAAACCTGCTCAACAACCACCCAATGCTCTTTTCCGG
>SKLY01000250.1 GCA_007121335.1 Saprospiraceae bacterium
AACGACCCGGATGGTGCCAGAGCCCATTTTGACAAATCACTGGTCAAGCCCATCGAATCGGCCATTCGCGCCCAGTCTTTGTTTTGGAAGGCCGAACTCTCACACAGGGACAACAATTACAGACAGAGTATCGAAGAGTTGAATCAGTACTTTACGGTGGCCAGAACAGCGGGACAACTGCCCGAAGAAACATCGGTTCCGGTGGCCAACTACCTTCAGGGCTACAATTACCTCAAACTCGAGCGACACGAAGTAGCCCTCGGCTTTTTTCAGGATGCCGTATCCGATATTCGCCTCAATACCGTGAACTTTACCAGCTCGTACATTCGCAATCTGATATTGAGCGATGCCATGATGAGAGCGGGGGATTGCCTTTTTAAAAACAACCGCTACAACCAGGCACTCCGGTTCTACAACGATGCCATAGAAATGGGGCACAGTGGCTACGATTACGCCATTTTTCAAAAAGCCCTCATTATGGGACTCACCGAAAAACCATTTGAGAAAATAGTCTTGCTGGAGGACTTGCTCTCCGATTATCCCGAGTCGGCTTATGCTGACGATGCCCTCCTTCAATTGGCCGTCACATTTCAGGAACTCAACCGGAGTACGGAAGCCGTCCGGGCGCTTGAACGGTTGGTGCAGGATTACGGAGAAACCTCCATTTTGGTGAATCAGGCCCACCTGAGGCTCGGATTGATCCACTACAACGAAGGAGACCTGTCCACTGCCAAACACCACTACAAAGCCGTTTTTGACAGCAATCCCGATAAGCGCGAGGCACAGGATGCACTTGCAGCACTGGAAGAAATTTACGTAAACGACATGGGAAGGCCGGAGGATTACTTCCGCCTCGTAGAACAGATCGGATTTATGGACTTCTCTGACTTTGAGCGCGATTCTCTGACATTCCGCGCTGCAGAGATACAGTACATGGAGGGCAATTGCGAGCGGGCTATAACTTCTTACACCAATTACATCAACCAATTCCCGAGGGGTGTTTTTCTCGTCCAGGCATATTACAATCGCGGTGAGTGTTACTCTATTCAACGCAGGTGGGAACGGGCGCTTAACGACTATGAATCCGTTGTAGCGAGAGGTCCGGGAACCTATTTCGCAAGGGCGCTGAACAAAGCGGCGACCATTAGCTACCATCACGAGAATGATTACCAGCGGGCTTTTAGCCTTTACAAAGACCTGTTATCCGCTGCCCCAAGTGCCGATCAGCGCTTTGAAGCGTCTCTTGGGGCATTGAGAAGTGCCTACCGTGCGAGACATGCCGAGGGTGTGCTTGAATTTGGTGACCGCATTTTGGAGGATGAGCGGGCAACGGAGGAGAACAAAGCAAGTGCTAACTACTACATGGGAAAAATTAATTTTGACCTCAAGCAGTACAGCAGGGCACTGGAACACTTCAACTGGGTGACACGGCTTACCGACAATGTGTATGCCGCAGAGTCCCGCTATAAAATTTCCCGCATCTATCTTTTGCAAAACGAAATCGAGCTGGCTGAAGAATTGGCCAGAACTGCAGTGCAGGACAACTCAAATTACCCCTATTGGGTGGCAAAATCTCTGATTCTACTGGCTGATGTGCTGGTGATCCAGGGCGATAATTTCAATGCCCGGGCTGCCCTTTCAGCCGTTGTGGAGCATTTTGACGAGGATCCGGAAATCGTAGAAGAAGCGCGGGAAAAACTCCGGCGAATTGAAGCGAAAGACAGGGGTGAATCTGAAGAAAGCAGTCCCGAAAGTGCGGAGGAACAGGAATTTATGCCTGAAGAACCCATTGACTAGGATTGATCATTGGGTATTTGGTTCGGAAAAAATGGAGTCACGGTGAAGAAATGCCGGGATAGTTTTTTTAAAAATTGAGCAGCGGGCAGGGTAGAAGAATGGCCCGCTGGAACATGGATTGAAAATTTTAAAAAATATGAAGTACGTAAAGTTCATATGGATTTTTGCAATCGCGCTGCCACTCGGTCTGACTGCGCAGCAGGAGGACCTGCCCTCCGAGCAAATTGAGGTGGTGCGTAGTTTCGAGGCGAGATTGCTGGATTCTGAAAAACTGCCGATAAATCCGGGCCCTGCAAGGTTGGATACCGCAAGGGAATTGTCGTACACCTATCAATTGAATCCCAGGCCCTACGCCATCAGTTACAGCGATCCGGAAATCCGTCCCATTGCAATGAGAAAGGAAACCCTGCCCGATTTTTACAACGGTTTCCTGCGCATGGGCTACGGGGTGCTCAATTCGCCCCTGATGGAGGTCGGATACCACTTCAACGAGCATAACAACCTGTCACTCGGTGTTTCGGGACGGCATTTGTCTGCCAACGATAAAAGCGTGGATGACAAGCGATTCAGGGAGACCCACGGGGCTGTTTATGGCCAGTATGTTGTGAGTCCAGATCTCACCATTGCTGCCGATGCGAGTTTGGATGTGGAGGATTACTATTACTACCCGGTCAATATCCAGGAGTTCCAAATTGACGAAAATATCCTCAAACGGTACACCAATTTCAAGGCTGAGGCCACTCTCTTTAATTCGGGTCGAAACCGCCACGACATCGACTACTTTGCCAGTTTTAAGCTCGACCGTTTGACAGACAATAGAGCGAGCCGGGAAAACAACGTCTTGCTACACTTTGGTGGCACCCGCTGGATGGGCGGTGACCACCCCTTGAAGCTGGAGATTGGAACCGATTTTACCAACCTGCGGGACACCCTCACCCGCAATTTGAACAACTTTTTCCTGAAGAGCAGTTTTACCTACAATGCGGACCGGTTTTCTGCCAAGGGAGGGTTTAACCTGAGTTCCAGCGACGATGAGTTTTACTTTTTCCCGGTGGTTGAGCTCAATTACCGCATTTCCGGTCAGTCGCTCATTGCTTTTGCGGGCGCGGATGGCGACCTTTACAAAAACAATTACTCCAATCTCTCCTCCTACAATCCATTTATCAACCACAGGCTCGATACGCTGGGCAATACCACCCGTCAGAAGATATTTGCGGGGATAAGGGGGCTGTACAAGCGGTATTCCTACTCTCTGGAGTTCTCCTATCAAAAAATTGAGCGGATGGCCTTCTATTTACCCAATGAGGTAAGGTGGTACCTGTTCGACCCTATTTTCGACGAGACCCAGATATATTCCCTCCAGGCATCTATCGGAGCCGATGTATTCGAGGGATTCAGGCTGCAAAGTGAATTCACCTACAATCACTTTAACAATGAAAGCCTGAGTGATCCCTGGCACGTGCCTTCGCTGATCTGGAGCCTGACGGGAATATACCGCGATGTGGGCGACCGCCTGCACCTCAGGTCTTCCCTTTTTATCGAGACCGGAGTTAAAACCCTGGACCGCGCAACAGGTGAAACAGAAGGTATGAAGGGCTTGTTCGACCTGAACATCGGAGCGGACTACTACATAGCAGAAAACTTCGCCGTCTTCCTCAATGTCCAAAACCTTTTCAATAACAAGAGACAGCGATGGGTCAATTACCGCGGCTACGGGATTAATGGACACGCCGGTTTGTTCATCCGCCTTTGATCTTTGCATTGGGGATCTGCGTGAAGAAATAGAGGAATAAGCCTTATAAAGAGTATATTGGAAAATGTTGCCCTTCCACTCCTATTAATCAGAGGTTTAGTGTCATAAATGGTGAAGCACCATGACTCGTCCTAGAGGTGTTATGTCACCCCTACAGGGTTCTAGATTCTTGCATAAATGATTTTTTATAATCATGTAATCCCTACGGGATTCCTGTTTTTTCATGGAATGATACTGGGTTTTGGGTTTTGTGAGGCAATTAGTTAATTGCGTGATTGGGATGTGTTTTCGGGCGAAAATTCGGCGGATCGGCCATGAAATAATGATTTTAGGGAAATTCTATGTCGAGGATATTGGTTTCACGCAAAGGCCAAAAAGGAGGCAGAGGCCGCAGAGGGGATTCAATGGACAGTTGACAATGGACAATTGAAAATGGGGGATTGGTTTTGAATCAATACTCATTGTAGGCATGAAATGCCTTGCGTCTCTGAAATAGCCTAAAGTCCATTTCCATTACCAGGATTTGAGCAACCACTAGTTTTTCGAAATTTACCCAGAAGTTCTCGAGATTCCGAAAAAGCCAGCTGCTTGCTTTGCGTGGAATCCTAAGTTAGATTTGAAGTCTTTTAGCTCTCATATTTTGCGGCAATTCAATGAAGTACAGAATACAGCCTCTGTTGCCTCTGGGTGAACCTAAAAACCACAAGGCCAGGCTTGAAAAACATCCGTCAGAGGGTTACCGAAACGCTACGTGACAGAGAAATCCCCCAAAATCAACAACCACAAAAATTAGATAAACACATGAAAGTAAATTAATTACGCCGCAATTAGCCGTCAACCATCAGCCAATAACCGCTCAACACAGAGAAATTTTGCGATAATTCAATCACCTTTGCAATGACAATGAATTTCGTGGATTTTCTAAACCTTGGTTTTGGTTTCACGCAGAGGCCACAAAGGAGGCAGAGGACGCAGAGGGTTCAATTGACAGTAGAAAGTTTGGAAAGTGGAATGTTTGGAAAGTGGAATGTTTGGAAAGTGGAATGTTGATTTAGGCCTTTAGGGGGATTGTTCAATTAACTGTGTCCTCATATTTTGCGGCAATTCAATGAAGTACAGAATACAGCCTCTGTTGCCTCTGCGTGAACCTAAATACCACAAGGCCAGGCTTGAAAAACATCCGTCAGAGGGTTACCGAAACGCTACACGACAGAGAAATCTCCAAAATCAACACCCCCTGCATAAAGATATACTGCAGGCTAAATCAAGGTTTCGCTAAAGGAAACAACTCACCAAATCACAGACTCACCAATTCAAAACTGAGTCATGGTCCACCACAAAGGAACGGAGGACACAGAGACTAAACCTCTTTAGAAATAAGGTCTAAAGAAAAGTCCATGGAATCCGTCTAATCCATCAAATCCGTGATTCAGACAATATGCGAATTGGTTTTTGCAAGGGCGAGGGGGCCAGGAAAGGAGCGCAATGATTTTTTCCAAAACTATACTCCAAAATCAACAACCTCTGTATAAAGATATACTGCAGGCTAAATCAAGGTTTCGCTCCAGGAAACAACTCACCAAATCACAGACTCACCAATTCAAAACTGAGTCATGGTCCACCACAGAGGAAGAAAGATCACAGAGAGAATGTGAAAAATCTCCAAAATCAACAACCATAAAAAATAGATAAACACCTGAAAGTAAATTAATTACGCCCACCAAAAGCCATCAACCATGAACCATTAACCATTAACCAATCAGGCCATCAACCACCTCACACTCTCCAAGCCTCACCGGCTCCCCCCACATATTAACAGAGGCCGAGGGAGGATGTGGTTCGAGGGTGAATCGGATCAACAGACCGTGTTTTTCGAAGTCGGGGGGAAGGTTGACCGGTTCAAATTTGCGGCCGTCGTCTGAAATGATACCCCAGCCACCCGGGCCAAAGGGCAATTGAACCACCTTACCTGATAGAAATTTACTCATTGGGGACTTCATTTTTGCTGCGGACGAGGTTTTCAAGAGATTCGATGAGCTTGGTCTGGCGGTTTATGATGTCCCGCTGGCTCGATATCTGCTCCTGTTGAGCACTGTATCTGGATCGCCCGTGGAAGAAGGAGGAGATCCTCGTTCTCACGTGCCATATTTCTTTCACTTCGCCAATTTCCAGTGTGTAGGGTCTGAAAAAATCGTTGTCAGAGATAAGTTCCAGGGTGCCATCGATGGGTATTTTGTTTTCAATGCGCTTAATCAGCACGTCGTCGCAGGTGACCACCACATATACCTGACCCGACTTGATGGAGTGCTTCCAGTAGAAGGGTTCCACAAAGCTGCAGACCACCTTGTCTCCATTCTCAAGCACCGGGTCCATACTGTCACCTGATACATCAAAAGACCTGAAAGTACCGCCTTTGTACTGGTAATCCGGCAGGGTGTAGGCGGGCAGTTCGGATTCCATGGTTTTCTCGTCCATACCCGAAGCATATCCGGCCTGCGCTGGTACGGGCACATGGACTATGTTCTCCCTTCCCTGACTGTCCACCATCAGGGTAACCACCCGGAAATCGCCATTGGCGGACTTGCTGAAAGGATCCCCTTCACCCTTGAATAGGTATGCGGGATTGAGGCTGTAGTGACCAATCGTCTTGTACAGTAAATCAATGGTCACGTCTCGCCTGCCTTTCATTATCTCACTGAGAGATTGCGGAAGGTAATCAACGGACTTGGCAAACTGCCTGAATGACCGTATTCTTCCCTCTTCCTTTAATCTCTTAATGCACTCCACGTACCTTTGAGAGACCTCGTGCTTCATAACACATATTTTTGTAATGAATAACAGGGGCTAAATTAGTCAAAAACATATTACTGTAATCATATATTTAAAAAAATTTTCATATTTTGATTAACTTTTTTTGAAAGATGCCCTAAAACAGTGGATTGTAGCCTGTACCTATTTTGGTGATTTTTTCTAAAAAATTTTGGGGGGGATATGGAAATATTGTGCGAAAGGGTCACTTTTTTGGAAAAAGGTGAGAATCCTTCCAGGAGAAAAGACCGTTTTTGGGAGAGGTTAAAGGAACAAAATGTCCGTCAAAAATCTTCCGGGAAAATACAGTAAGCAGAAGGGAATTAATTGAGGGTGGTTGGCTGGCTAAATTGCCCCGGCTTAGTTCACAACTAAACCGCAGCTACAATAGAGAGGAAATCGTTGGCTTTAAGGCTGGCACCGCCAACGAGGGCTCCGTCGATATTGGGACAACTGAGTAATTCTGATGCATTGGCTGGCTTTACGCTTCCCCCGTAGAGGATGGGGACAGAACGGGCCACCTGATCAGATGAGGTCGAGGAGATCTCCTCCCGCACAAATTGGTGCATTTCCTCGGCCTGACCGGGGGTGGCGGTGTGCCCGGTACCGATAGCCCAGACGGGTTCATAAGCGAAAATCACATCTTGTATTTGAGCTTCACTCAGACCGCTTAACCCCTCCTTAATTTGTTTACCAACGGTCTCAAAGTGCTGGTTTTGTTCTCTTTGCTCCAGCTTTTCTCCAAAGCAAAAAATGGGTTGAAGATTTCTTTTCAAACAGGCTTTGATCTTTTGATTGATCCACTTACCCGTGTCACCAAACAACTCTCGCCTTTCTGAATGTCCCACGATCACCATTTGCACGCCCATGTCTTTTAACATATCGGTGGAAATTTCACCTGTGAAGGCGCCACTGCTTTCGTGATGGCAGTTTTGCGCTGCGAGAAATACCTTATCGCGGTCTGAAGTAATCTTTTTTATTTCTGAAAGGTGGGTGAATGGGGGAGCAAAAACCACCTCACAGGGGAGGTCTTTTTCTTTGAGGATGTTATGGACCAATTCTTTTCCCTGCCCAATGGTGAGATTCATCTTCCAGTTGGCGGCAATGATTTTTCGGCGATTTTTAGACATCGTCTCTGTGTATGTACTCTTGATTTCCGTAAAACTTGGGCTGGCGATTTGTCAATACGTCCATAACTGCCACAATACGGGCCATCAATTCCCGTGCTTTAATATTGCCGGAAACACCGCTGGGGGGATCGTCAGCGAGGTAGGCACCGGCCCTGATGCCTGCTTTTTCTGCAATGTACAAAGCTCTGGGTGCGTGAAATTCCTGGGTCACGATCACAAATTCATCGAGACCGAATATCTCCTTGCTCCTGAGAATGGAATCGTAAGTTCGGAAACCCGCGTAATCAAGGGTAATGTGCTTGGCAGGAATTCCTCTGTCAACGAGGTAATTGCGCATGTCGCGGGGTTCGTTGTAGTGAATGCTGCTGTTGTCGCCGCTTACGAGCAGGTGTTTCACTTTGCCACTTTGGTAGAGTCTGATAGCTGCTTCCATTCGCTCCTCAAAATAGCTGTTGACCCTCACACCATCGGGAGAACTCGATGTTCCCAGTACCAGCCCTACAAAGGCGGGTTCCACCTCATCCAGATTGGAGGTCATACTTTGATTGCCGTGGCTCAGCACCCAATAGTTGGAGCCAAGACCCAGCAACAATATGGTGCCGATGACAATGGACGTGTATTTTATGGCAAATTTCATCTAGTCAATTAACGGACGCGACGGTTGTTATAATACAGAATCGCAACATATGTTTAACAAAAACGTCACTAAATTCTTAATGATGCAAAGAAACCACTTTTTATTAAATTATCTTTATCGAAGGAACAAATTTCCAGAAAAATTCTAATCTTACCTAAAATTTCTGAAATTTGGGGTTGAAAAATTGGCTGTGTTTAGGCTGTTTTGTGATAACAAGGTTTGTAAAATGACTTATTCCACGATAAAAAGTTACTTAGATAGTACAAATTCCATTCCATATATTCACAGGGATATAAGTTGGCTGGACTTCAATTACCGCGTGCTGCAGGAGGCCATGGACCCCTCTGTGCCGCTGTTTGAGAGGATAAAATTCATGGCGATTTACTCCAATAATTTGGACGAGTTTTTTCGCGTGCGGGTTGCCAACAACCGCAATTTATTCCGCATTGGAAAGAAAACCAGAAAGCGATTGGCATTTGATCCCAAGGGAATTCTCAAAAGGGTGGTCAGAATTGTCAACCGTCAGCAGTTGGAGTTCAATAAAATTTTTGAGGAGCAAATTTTTCCCGATTTGCGCGATCACGGTATTTACCTGCTGGATCAAAATGAACTCTCTGACATTCAACTGCAGTTTATTGACGACTATTTCAAGGAACACCTCCTCCCCTTTGTGCAACCCGTTTTGCTCATCGAAAACAAGGTGCGGCCATTCCTCAACAACGGGGCACTTTACCTGGCCGTACAACTCGAAGATAAAAGCGGTGAAGTAGAGGATGAGAACACTTTTGATGAATACGCCATCGTAAAAATTCCCTCCGACCACATGCCTCGCTTTATAAGGCTTCCATCGGTTGGCAAAAGGTACGATCTCATCATGCTGGACGATGTGGTGCGCCACAGTATCGAAAAGTACCTGTTCCCCGGTTTTAATATCCTGGGGTCTTATTCCATCAAGCTGACCCGTGATGCAGAATTGTACATCGATGATGAGTATTCGGGGGATCTGGTGGAAAAAATAAAGAACAGCCTGTCCAAAAGGAATGTGGGGCCCGCCTCCAGGTTTGTGTACGACCGCTCCATGCCCCCTGAGATGCTGAAGTTTCTCATGGGACTTCTGGACCTGGAGAATTTCGACCTGCTCGAGGAGGGTCGCTACCACAACAATTTCGACTTTTTTTCCTTCCCGGAGTTTGGCATGGACCAGTTGAAAAATATTTCGCTCCCGCCGCTGCCGTATCCGGGGCTGGAGGATGTGGACAATATTTTCGAAGCCATCAGCGAGCGGGATCACCTCAATCACCCGCCATACCACTCCTATGAGGCGGTTGTTCGGTTTTTTGAGGATGCAGCTCACGATCCCAATGTCACCCATATAAAAGTTATCCAGTACCGCGTGGCAAAAAAGTCCAGGATAATGGATGCACTTATCAAAGCGGTGCGAAATGGAAAGCAGGTGACCGTTTTTATCGAGGTAAAAGCGCGCTTTGACGAGGAGACCAACCTGCGGTGGGGAGATACGCTGCAGAAAGCCGGTATCAGCGTGCATTACAGTTTTCCGGGCCTCAAGGTGCACTCCAAAATGGCGCTGGTGAGACGCATGGAAAATGGTTCTGCAAAATTGTATTCCTACGTCAGTACGGGCAATTTTCACGAGGATACGGTCAAAATTTACAGCGACATAGGGCTGTTCACCGCCCACAGTGGCATTACTTCCGAAGCGGCACGGCTTTTCGGCTATTTGGAGACCGTTAAATTGCCCGAGGAGCCTTTTGAACACTTGCTGGTAGGTCAATTCAACCTTCGCACCGAATTGGTAAATCTCGTGCGACAGGAAATTGAGAATGCCAAATCGGGAAAGGAAGCCCGCATCATTCTCAAGATGAACAGCCTGCAGGACCCCGCCATGATTGACTGGCTGTACCAGGCGAGCCAGGCGGGTGTGAAGATCGATCTGATAGTCAGGGGTCTGTGCTCTCTGGTGCCCGGAGTGCCCGGAATTAGCGAAAATATCACCGCAGTCAGCATTGTCGATCGATTTTTGGAGCACTCCCGCATCTTCGTTTTTCACAATGGGGGAGAGGAGCGCATTTTCCTGTCCTCTGCCGACTGGATGGTCCGCAACCTGAGTTATCGCATAGAGACCATCGTACCCGTTTACGACGAGCATATCAGAGCAGAATTGATGGACTTGCTGGCTATTCAGTTGTCCGACAATGTCAAGGCCCGGCTCATTCACCGCAATCAAACCAACGAGTACAGACGCGGCACCAGCGATCTCAATATCCGGACCCAGTACGAAACCTACTTCTACTACAAGCGGAAAATGGAAAGCACAGTTGATCAGGAGGAAGTTGACACAGATAAAGCTGAACTCGAAGCCGCTGACCGGAGAAATAATGGTTCAGAAGATTGAGAAACCTATGTTGAGGTAGAAGAAATTAACAGGGTGGCACAAACTTTATGTGTGCTGAAATTGAAAACTTGTGCTATTTCCCTCTGGGGCGTATCGGTGGTTTCCCGGATCAGGTTGAAGTTGGTAGCTACGGGAAGGAGATGGTCCTTGATCATTTGGTAAGCCGAAGCAGTTTTTTCAGGAATAAGCTCTATTGTGGCTTTGATCTTCAATAATTTACTTAAAAATTTAATGTTTTATTTGCAAAATCGGTTAAATATTAATTAATCATTGGTTTCTGCAGCTTTTTTGCTTTAATATTTTGCTTACCTTACAGGCTAACAATAATAGTTGGTGTTTTGTCGGTAATGTTGTGAAAAATTCGAAATGGTATGAATACACTGGTAAAAAACCTATTGTGGGTATTGGCGTCGGCTTTGGTGTTTTGGTTGATTTACAGCCTGGCTTTTGACAGATCGGGTAGTTTGAGTGGGGAAGGGGATGTAAAAGTCCGGGTGGAGCGCTCTGCTCTGGAGGTTCAGGTGCGGGCTACCGGGGAGCTTCAGGCAAGAAATTCAGTTAAAATATCGGGTCCATCGGGAATGCGAACCGCCGGTATTTTTCGAACTACAATTTCTGACCTGATCGCGGAAGGAACGGTGGTGGAGGAAGGTGACTATGTTGCCACCCTGGACCGCTCGGAGGTCACCCACCAGATACAGGCCACTGAAGCTGAAATTGAGCGGATTAACAATCAATTGGTCCAGTTGCGCATTGACACAGCACTCGAAATGCAGAGTTTGAGGGATCAACTTATCAATCAGCGGTCGGTACTTGAAGAGCGGGAAATACAATTGTCGCAGAGTAAGTACGAACCCCAAATGACCATTCGACAGGCCGAAATCGACTTTCAGCGGGCCGAGCGAACCTACAACCAGCAGAAATCAAATTATTTTCTAAAACAGGAACAGGCAGTGGCCAGAATCGCAGAAGTGAGATCGACGCATCGGCAGGAACAAATGAAATTGGACAACCTGAATAAACTGGCTGAGGAGTTTACGGTGCGCTCTCCTGCACCGGGCATGGTGATTTATCAGCGGAGTTGGAGCGGAAGAAAGGGACCCGGATCGGAAATAACTCCCTGGGACCCCACTGTGGCTGAATTACCTGACCTGAGTGAGTTCATTTCCCGCACCTTTGTAAATGAAATTGATATCAGCAAGGTGAGCGTAGGGCAGGATGTCGAGATCACAGTGGATGCCTTTCCGGAAAATACCTACACCGGTCGTGTTACTGAGGTCGCCAATATCGGGCAGCAATTGAGAAATCAGGATGCGAGGGTCTTTGAAGTGACCATTTTGCTAAATGATAGTGACAGCCTGCTCAGACCTGCAATGACCACCGGCAACAGGATTCTTGTCGATCGCTTTGAAGAGGTCCTTCATTTGCCACTGGAGGCAGTCCACCGGGATACTGTTCCCTATGTGATTGCTGAAGTGGACGGGAGACCGGTTCGCCAGGAGGTGGTGATGGGAGCGGCCAATAACATCAGGTTCGCAGTGGCTGCCGGAGTTCGAGAGGACCAAAGTGTTTATCTTGCTTACAGCGGCGATAAAAGTGATTTGCCTTTCGTGGAATTGGAGCGCGAAACCAAAGAGAAGGCTCTTCAAGATATCAGGGAAGATCGGGCTGCCCGGGAAGAAAAGAGAAGGCAAAGAAGCAGGGAATTCCGGGATGAAACCCCGGCACCACGGCGGTCTTCTAATGGAGGTTCTGTTATTATCATCAACTAATTGCAAAAAATGGGGTTTCGAAGAATTGTTCTAAACTCAGGACTTGCACTTCTCGGTGTGGGGGCCAACAAATTGCGGGCATTTTTAACGGGTCTCGGCATTTTGTTTGGAGTGGGTGCAGTTATCTGTATGTTGGCTATCGGGACCGGAGCGCGCCAAAACATTCTTGAACAACTCTCCCTGATAGGTACAAACAACATCGTGGTCAATGCCATCGACGTTTCCGAAGACGCGGAAGAATCCGATGATGGTGATGAGGAAGAGACAGCGAAATTCTCACCCGGATTGAATTTGGATTTGATATCCGCAATTGTGGATGTGTTGCCGGGTGTGGAAGCGGTTGGAGCCGAAGTGGGGATGAGCCAAAGAGCCATTTATCGCGATAGAATGCTCAGCACCAGGGCAATGGGCGTGAACAATGATTTTTTTGAGGTTAACAACCTCGGAATCAGATCGGGGACTTTCTTTACAGAGAATCACCTCAATGAAGGCCGGGATGTGGCTATTGTAGGGGATCGCGTGGCCCGTTATTTATTTCAAAATGAAGATCCCGTCGGCAGCTATATTAAAGTGGGCCAAAATTGGCTGCAGATTATTGGGGTACTGAGTTCCAGAACCCACAACGAGGCACTCAGTGAGAATTTTGGCTTGAGGGATGTCAACTCGGACATTTACGTTCCTGTGCAGTCCTTTTTCGTCCGGTTTAAGAACAGAGGCGCTATTTCTGAAGGCGATATTGACCGCAGGGGAAGGAGGGAAGGCAGAGAGAATTACCACCAGTTAGACAGACTGACTGTAAAGCTCAAGAACTCCGACCAGCTCACTGCCAGTGCTTCGATTATTGCCACCATGCTGGAAAGGCTGAACAATGAAAACAAAGACTTCTACCTCGATATTCCGGAATTGCTTTTGGAGCAACAGAGACAGACGCAGGATACATTCAATCTGGTGCTGGCCGTTATCGCTGCCA
>SKLY01000033.1 GCA_007121335.1 Saprospiraceae bacterium
CTTTTTCTATACTTGCCTATCGGCAGGAAGAGAACCCACACGAATTCAGACCTGCTCAGCGATCGGTGAACATCAATCACAGCAATACGGCGGCTACGGGAATTGACTTTGTAAGCGAATCTACAGTGACCATAACCGGGGTGGTCAGATTTGAAAACACCTTTTGCTATCAGGACAGTGCTGAAATACTGGTCAATGGGAATTCGGCAGTACCGCCGATATATACAGACAGCGACGGTAGATTTGTGGGAGATTTCGAGCCCGGATCCACCGTTACCCTTAGTCCCAGGTTTGATGATCATGTATTTTTTCCGGCCTTTTTTGAAGTGAGAAATATTTCCAGACCCGTCTCCGGTGTGCTGTTTCAAAATCAAACAAAGCGAACCATAGAGGGACAGATGGCAGGAAATGAGGATTGCAGACTTTCAGTGATTCCCGATGGCGCAATAGTAAAAGTGAGGGTAGAGGCATTGAATGGTTGCTTTAGTAAGGAATTGCAATTGGAAGATTCGAATGGAAAATTCACCTTTTCGGATTTGCCGCCCATCCCCTTTTCAGTGGCCGTAACACAACATTCGAACAACACCATTTATGAATACTTTCAACTGCAGGGTGGAAAGGAAGTTGACTTGCGCTACAAGAAGAGAGATACGATTGATTTTATTTACATTTCACCACCCAAAGTATGGATAGAATCCTTTCCCGAGAACGGATGCCCCGGGGACGGTCTGAAAATGATTCAACAATCCACCCCACAAAACAACTACCGGGAATATGATCTGGACATCAGAGTTTTTGAGGAGTACGATGGTGGGAATTGTTATTTGGACAGTTTTGTGCTGGTGATTGAAAACGACATTGGTGACCAATCTCCGGTGGAAGTTGTGGTCACCGATACGACCACCTACAATTTTGAATTTTGGGCCGGGATGCCAAGAATTTTTGAGCCCTACACAAAATTTCTCCAGGTGACTGCTGAGGTTGGTGGTTCTCAAGCCACAGAAATCGAAGAGGTAGTGGTGCTTGGCGAGCGATCCCGCGAATCCTCCTTTATTACAGCCACTCCTGAACTGCCACTGCTCATATTGAGAGACCCACCAGGGGATGGTTCTTTTGCCAGTGTCAGTGAGGGTACTACTTTTTGCAATAGTTGGTCCAATGCCCAGTTTACCGATTTGACGACCGGAAGTAGTATAGGTGTTGATATAGGGGCTACCATAACCACTTATGCAGGTTCTCCGTTTGGAGGGGTGATATTTGAAACCGAAATTATCTCCGAATCAGAATTTTCTGCGGAGATCACTGAAGTTGAAACCACTACTAACATGGTGGAGGTTTGTATTACCAATGAAGTGGAGTACGCTACATCCAGTGGAAGCGATGTTTTTTACGAAAACGCCGATCTGTATGTCGGAGCCGCAATCAACTTTGAGTTTAGTGCCACCGACGTGTTATCCTTCAACCCGGATACACTGGTGTGTGATTTTGAACTCGGTCAAAACATTCGGGTATGGCCGGAGGGGTTTGGCACCAAGTATATTTTCAGCGATTGGCAGATTCAAACAGATGTCATCCCCGATTTGGAGTTTACCGGTGACACGGTCTCGGCAAATGCATGGAGGAATATTTTGAATTACAACCAGGAGCTCAAAGATGCTGCCATTTTCCGGGAAAACATTTCATTTGATGCATTGACCACATTTACTGAAACATTTAAATCGACGCAAACATCCACCCAGACTTTTGAAACCGAATTTACCTGGACCGAGGAGATGAGCCAGGCCCTTGGAATATCTGTGGGAGGTATTGGAAGCACCGTTTCATTTAGTTATGAAATCGGAAGGGGAGTTATAGAAACCACACAGGAAGAAGAAATAGAGGAGCGGGTTGTGAGCTACACACTGGCGGACAGTGATGTAAATGACAACTTTACAATAGATATTCTCGATGATCCGATTTATGGAACCCCTGTTTTTAAATTGAGGAGTGGAGAGTCGAAGTGTCCCTGGGAGCCGGGTACGCTAAACAGGGAAGAGGTGGGATTTGCCATAGACCAGTTTACGGCTGTTAATGTGCCGACCAACGGAACTGCAGTTTTTAATCTGACTCTGAGTAATCTTGGTCAAACCGGAAAGGACGACCTTGTGTATATCGTGGGATTGAAGGATGGTTCCAATCCCGATGGAGCGATTATTTCTTTGGATGGCGTACCTCTGGCCGGAAACCCCAGACCCTTTCAATTGCGTCCGTTTGAATCCATAAATGTTCTACTGACAATTGAGCGCGGCCCTGTAGCCTTCTCTTACAATGACATCGGCATTTTTATGGCATCGCAGTGCCAGTGGGAGCACTCCCTTTCCCTGGGGTACAATCTCGCGGGATACTACGACGAACCGGACAAAGAATTTCAGGCAATGTACAGGACAGAAGATCTGCTGAAATTTTATCGCGAATTCAAACTCAATGTGGAGTTTATCGAACCGTGCAGCCCTGTAGATATAGGGTTCCCGATGCAGGATTGGGTCATAACCCCGGACGATCAGGAACAAATGTTCATTACACTCAATAATTATCTTGCCGGCGATCCCCAATTGGAGTTGATAAGGGTTCAGTATCGAAGAACAGGGGGTGATGGTGCCTGGATAAATATAGCTGAAATACACGATTCCATCCTCATTAACTATCCAGTGTTTTATAATGTCCTGTGGGACCTGTCAGAATTGTCCGATGGACCTTATGAAATCAGGGCAATTACCCAGTGCTTCGATGTTTCACTGGATGCCGGAATCTCACGAGTAATTCAGGGTAGAAAAGAAACCGAACCGCCTGAGCTTTTTGGCACACCACAACCGTCGGATGGAGTACTCAACCGCGGGGAGGAAATATCGATCAGCTTTACCAAGCGCATCAATTGTGACAGGGTGTTTCAGGCGGACGGTATTGGAAGCGATATCAATATCAACAACATTGCATTGCAGGATATGACCATGGGCGGTCAATTGGTGGATGCGATTATTGCTTGCAAAGACGATAAAATCGTAGTCACCCCAAATATTCCCCTGCAATTTATTGAAAACCATACGCTGAGAGCTACGGCCAATGAAATCGAGGATTTGTATGGCAATGCCACAGACCTTATTGAGTGGGAGTTTGTCATGAACAACGCCGCACTCTACTGGGAAGGCGATGATATAGTTGAAGTGGTGGAGGAGGGCAACGAACTCTCCGTTACCCGTATGATAAGAAATCAGGGTGGTCAGACTACAAACTTCAATTTGACGGATATCCCGGAGTGGTTGCAGGTGATTCCCAGGCAGGGATCTGTTGACCCGGGCAGAACTCAAATAGTGGAATTCCGCTTTCCGGCCAGTCTCTCCGGTGGATTCTATTTCAATACCATCGTAATGGAGACCATAGACGGGGATAAACCGCTTGACATTGACTTGCGCGTTATCTGTGAGCCACCCGACTGGAATATCAACCCGGCCAACTTCAGTTTCTCTATGAATCTGACCCTTGATCTGAACATTGAAGGGGAATTTTCCACAGATCAACTCGATCATGTTGGGGCTTTTGTGGATGGGGAATTGAGAGGTGTGGGTTATGTTCAGTACAATGCTGAAATTGATAAGCACCTGGTATTTCTAACAGTGTACAGCAACAATTCCTCCGGTGAGACAATCTCTTTCAGGGTGTGGGATGCAGATGCTTGTTTGTTA
>SKLY01000005.1 GCA_007121335.1 Saprospiraceae bacterium
GTTTCCAACATGGATTCAACTTCGCTGTTGGAGTAAGGGAGTTTGTAGTCATTTCCGAGGTCCCAGTCAAATTCATCGTGGGGGCCTTTGTCAACGGGAAATTCCTCTTCTTCCTCCTGGGCAGCTTCGGCATCTCCATCGTCGTCTCCGGATTCCTCTTTGGCAGCGTCATCCTCAGCCTTAGGTTCTGTCTTTGCTTCGGCTTTTTCCTCAGCTTTTGGCTTTTCCTCAGCCTTAGCTTCTGTTTTTTCCTCAGCTTTAGGCTTATCTTCAGCTTTGGCTTCTGTCTTTGCCTCAGCTTTGGGCTTATCTTCAGCTTTGGCCTCCGGCTTTGCCTCGGCTTTCGGCTTTTCTTCAGCCTTCGCTTCGGGCTTTGCTTCTGTTTCTGCTTTTTCTTCAGCAGATGCTTTCGCTTCAGGCGCCGATTTGGCCTCAGTTTTTTCTTCAGTGGACTTTTTAGTAGATTTTTCTTCCACTTTTTGGTCCTTCTCACCGCTTTCGGCCTTTACCTCTTCGGTTTTATCGGCTTTGGCGGGTTCTTTTTTCTCTGCAGAGTCACCAACCTTTGCGTCACTGACTTTCTTATCATCATCAGCAGGTTGATTTTCAGGAGTTTCTGCGGTCCCCTCTTCATTCTTTTTTTCTTCTGACATATTCGAAGAATGGTTTTAAAAGGTTAAGAAATCATTTTAGCGGCGCAAAGGTACGTTTTTTTCGGGAACTGGAGCCCTTTGGGCAGTAAATGGTTGTTGGCCGATGGCTGATGGAAGGTTTTGGGAGCATTGGAGAGAGGTGTAGGTATCTCATTTTCACTAACTTGAATGTGAAATTGGATGTAATTTGGGATGGGATTATTTTTTAGAGAGTGGTGGAAGGGTGAGTCAGTCCGCAAGGGTTTTCCGCAATTTATTGGAGAAAAACGCACGGCCATGCTTTTCTACATATATATTATATATACCACCCTCCCGGGACACATATTCACAATCAAAAGACGCCCTGGTTTTTCATGGCGCGGTAGAGACGTGCGAATCCCGCGGTATTGGCGCCGGTTACGTAATTGGGTTTGCCGTTGATTTTGCCGCCATATTCGACACATTGTTGATAGATGTGCTTCATGGTTTGGCGGAGTTTTTCATCGACCTCTTCCGCGGACCAACGCATTCCCAGGCGGTTTTGTGCCATTTCAAAAGCGGAGACGCTGACTCCGCCGGCATTGGAGGCTTTACCCGGGGCGTACAGTATGCCTTCTTTCATAAACAAGTCCACCGCTTCATTGGTGCAGGGCATATTGGCTCCTTCTGCCACCACTTTGCAGCCGTTATCGATCAGCTTTTCAGCATCCTCTTCACTCAGTTCGTTCTGGGTAGCGCAGGGAAGGGCGATGTCGCAGGCGTAGCCCCAGGGCTTTTTGCCCTTTTCGAATTCCAGGCCAAATTTTTCCGCCACCTCTTCCATTTTGCCCCGCTTCTCCATTTTGACCTCCTTGATAAAGGCCAGTTTTTCCTCGTCGAGGCCCTTTTTATCGACCAACACTCCCCTGCTATCGGACAGGGTTTGCACCTTAATCCCCATTTCAAGTGCTTTCTCACAGGCGTAGATTGCCACACTGCCGGCCCCTGAAATATTGGCCGTCATTTTGCCGGGTTTGAGGTCGTTGTCCCTGAGCATTTGTTCCACAAAGTACAGACATCCGTAACCCGTAGCCTGGGGGCGGAGGCAACTACCCCCGGATTCCAGGCTTTTTCCCGTAAAGGATCCGGAGAATTTTCGCTTGAGTTTGTTGGTGTAACCAAAAATATAGCCGATTTCCCGTTCGCTCACACCGATGTCGCCGGCCGGCACATCGGCTTCGGAATTGGCGATATGAAAGAATTCGGCGGCAAATGCCTGGCAAAACCTCATCACATCCAAATCAGAGTGATCTCCCGGATTGAAATCCGAACCGCCCTTTGCCGCACCCAACTGCAGACCGGTCAGGCTGTTTTTCAGAGACTGTTCAAAACCGAGGAACTTCAGTATGCTGAGATTGACCGATGGATGAAACCGAAGTCCACCTTTGTAAGGCCCGAGCGCCCTGTTAAACTGCACCCTGTAGCCCCTGTTCAGTTGTTCTTTTCCCTCGCTGTCCACCCAACTCACCCTGAAGCTTATTATCTGATCCGGCTCCAACATCCTCAATATCACACCGCGGTCCTGATAGTCAGGATTTTCCCTGATAAAAGGCGTGACTTTGTTGAGGAAAGAATCCACCACCTGGAGGAATTCCTTTTGATGAGTGTATTTATCGTGAAATTCTTCTACAATCGGTTGCGGATCAAATGCCATGAGTGGGTATATTTAGTGAAAAGCCAGAAACATCGATTAATAACGGGAAACAGTGGAGGGATGTTTAAAGAGGTAGTTTTGGGATGGTTGCCGGGGAAGTTGTGAATTGTGAGTTTTTAGTTTTTAGTTTTGAGTTTTGAGTTATTTGCGTAATCAATTCTCCACCAGTGCATTATATGCAAATTTGGAATTGTAGATTTGGAGGATATTTTGATGGAGTACGCGAATTGGATGTGGGCGGTATTATACCCATTCCGTGGATTTATCGATATTGAAGAGTATTTTCGGGTGGACCCATTACTTCAGATTCTCCGTGCACTCCGTTCCCCTGTGGTGGACCAAGACTCAGTTGAGAATTGGTGAGTCTGTGATTTGGTGAGTTGTTTTTCAGGCGAAACCTCGATGTAGACGGCAGGATATCTATTCGCAGGAATTATAGATTTTTGAGGATATTTGCCCGTGCAACCTGGCTGCTGCACCCCTTCAGGGTGCTGTTCTCAGGATGGCTTGGACGAGGGGCGATGCCCCTCGTTTTGCTGCTTGACCCCGCTTGGGTCAGGTGGAGAGCGATATAAATGGCATGGAATACCTTAAATCATTTCAAACGAAAATCCAGAATCCCGTGGGGATGACAATAATATAATACATTGCTCCAAACAAAAATTAAGAACCCCGTAGGGGTGACATGATATTTAAAGCTACGTCCCTTCCTCAAAGGGTTCTAGTCCACTAAGTTTTAGGGCGAACAGAACTTTTACCTAGATGCCATTACATCTACTTTTGAGAATATAAAAAAATGCCAGGGGTGTTGGTCTGGGTGCTGATCCAAGAAGCAACATTGATGGAAACGACTTTTAGCCTTTACAGGGCGTTTCATATCGGCAAAAATCCTATCTTTGCGCTGTTTTTCAACAAAAAATCAAGGAGTATGGATTTCGACATTATAGTATTAGGAAGTGGGCCCGGAGGATATGTAGCCGCCATCAGGGCTTCTCAATTGGGAATGAAAACGGCGGTGGTGGAAAAGGAGTCGCTCGGTGGTATTTGCCTGAACTGGGGATGTATCCCAACCAAAGCGCTGCTCAAAAGTGCCCAGGTTTTTAACTACATCAACCACGCGGAGGATTACGGAATAAGCATTTCGGACGCCAAGGCCGATTTCGGTAAAATGATAAAGCGAAGCAGGACAGTGGCCAATGGAATGAGTAAGGGCATTGAGTTTTTGATGAGAAAAAATAAAATAAAGGTATTAAACGGACACGGGAAGCTGGTTCGTGGCAAAAAGGTGGAAGTAAAGGGCGAAGATGGAAAAACAAAGACTTACTCTGCCAAAAATATTATTGTCGCTACCGGCGCAAGAGCAAAGGAACTTCCCAATATACCCATTGATGGAAAGTCGATCATCGAATACCGCAAGGCCATGAGCCTCGACAAGCAACCCAAATCCATGGTCGTGGTTGGAGCAGGTGCGATTGGATCCGAGTTTGCCTATTTTTACAACTCCATCGGCACCAAGGTCACCATCGTGGAATACATGGAGCAGGGCGTCGTGCCACGGGAGGATGCAGATGTATCAAAAGAACTCGGGAAGGTGTTTAAAAAGCAGGGCATGGAAGTCATGGCCAACAGCGCTGTTCAATCCGTGGATGTGAAAAAGGACAAGTGTACCCTGGTGGTGAAAAACAACAAATCGGGCAAGGAGACCAAACTCGAATGCGATGTGGTACTATCCGCAGCGGGTATTACTCCAAACTCTGAAAACATCGGATTGGATACCCTCGGTATCAAAACCGATAAGGGGTTCATTCAGGTGGATGAATACTACAACACCAATGTGCCGGGAATTTATGCCATCGGAGACGTAATACCCGGTCCTGCACTGGCGCACGTGGCCAGCGCTGAAGGAATCACCTGTGTGGAAAAAATCGCAGGCATGAACCCGGAACCCATCGACTACGGAAACATCCCCTCCTGTACCTATTGCATACCGGAGGTCGCCTCAGTTGGTATGACGGAAAAGGAGGCCAAAGAAAAAGGCTATAAGCTGAAGGTTGGTAAATTTCCATTCTCAGCATCCGGTAAAGCGAGTGCAGCAGGTGCCAAAGAGGGCTTTGTCAAACTCATTTTCGACGAGAAATACGGTGAACTCCTCGGTGGACATATGATTGGATACAATGTCACGGAAATGATAGCCGAGTTGGTGGCAGCCAAAAAACTGGAAACCACCGGCCACGAGTTGATCAAAGCAATCCACCCACATCCGACCATGAGCGAAGCAGTTATGGAAGCTGCAGCCGCAGCCTACGACGAAGTGATCCACCTGTAATCCAACAGATTGGGTGTCGGTTGTGAATGAAAAAATACTAGAAATCCCCGTTCCGTTTGGTTCGGGGGTTTTTTAGTTTTGAGCTGGTGAATTGGTGAGTCTGCTGATGGGTTGATGGTTGATGGTTTGTGGTTGATGGCTTTTGGTGGGTGTAACTAATTTAATTACAGACACTTATGTGCTTATAAGGGTTGTAGATTGGGGGGGATTTCTTTTTGGCGCATAGTGTCTTTAAGTGCCCCCCTGGTGTCTCCGCGAGCTCTCAATCCTTCTTGTCTGAATCACGGATTCCTTTTTGGAGCATACATCCATGTTAGTTCCTCCGCTATGCGGCTCACTTTGGGGGAAAAACCAATTTGCTATTCGTAATCCACCAGAATTTAATTCCCCAATTCAGACCCTTTTGCCCATTATAGCCACCACCGCAACTCTCTCTCCACTGCCGGCTGGATAAATAGCACCACCAGAGATGGCACGCGTGTAAGGAATGCGTTGTGTTTATTGATCAAGCAGCCTGGAAATTACACTTAAAGAATTATTGGCCACAAGAGGAGATAATTCAAGGTGCCCTGAGATCATTGTATTTTGCTCTGCATCGATATATACCAAGGTAGGAAAAGTCTGAACCGCAAATAAGGTGTGATCGGTTTTACTCACCATAAATAAATGCTCAAATGAGTAACCAAAAGACTCAATTCTCTCCTTTGCTTCCCCCTCTTCATCCACTCTTAAAGGCACATTCACCGAGAAAAATTTTATGTCGTCTCTGTCACTGTATTTTTGGGATAATTTTTCAAACTTAGGAAACTCCTCAAAGCAATATCTGCAACGAGTGTGCCAAAAGTCCAAAACCAGTGTTTTTCCCTTAAAATGATCGATAGTAATTGTATCCCCCTGATAGACTATTGGAGTATCCAAATCCAAAGCACCGATCTCTTCTGAGTACTCAAAGTAGTAAAAAGAATTGATATGTGTCAAATAAGTACCCGCCATTAATAAAAGTGCAGCGAGAAATCCTACAGGATAAAACTTACTTTCCGCTGTAAACCGCGCGGTAATAAATCTTGCGAGGATTAGTGCGATGACTGTTCCAAAAAATTGAACCAGAACTAGTTGTACACTCGGTCCAAAAGTAATTAGATAATCAATGGCTGCAATAAGAAAATAAGGCGAATTAATGGCCACCACCTCCCACACACTATACCGGTATTTGAAAAGAGCCAAACTCAATATAAATGCCGAAAGTACATAGGACAAAGCAATCCAAAAGGAAAACGGATTTACAGATCCCAGGGAGGTAAACATAAACAGGAGGAAGACAGCCGGGAAAACATATCTTCCGTTTTTCTTGATGAAGTTCAATCTAGCCAGAAAATAACCTATCACATAAAACAACAGGGGCACAACCAAAAATAACACGAAACGCCACCCCGTCAAGTACACATGTCCAAAGTGCATTTGATAGATTCCTATGACCACAAGTCCCAGTAAGAAAAGAAAGGGATCTCTTAACCTTTCGAAAAGAGACCCTTCCTTATAAGAATTCAATACCCCAAGGAACACCCCCAAAGGAATCACATTGACTAATATTTGCCTACCATAAATTGCAATACCAACCATTGAAAGCAGCAGAAGGCAGCTAATGGCAATGTTCCAGGCTTTATTCTTTATCATTCCTCAGAACTTAAGTAATCAATCTAATTTCTATGACACCTTCCGGTACATTCCCTGAACATAAAATAACCACAGTTGCGTATCCGCTTACAATTTTTGTCTATACAATTCGGTTTATTCAAGGTAAGGTATCGACAGTACACATTCAGTCTGCAATTACACCAACTATCACTATCATCAATAGTAGTTACCGGTCCAGCCATAGCAAAAAAGGTGGGTGTCTCATTCATTGGAGTAAAGGTCTTAAGTAATTGAATTACCTGGATAGTATCCCAGTTGTGATACCCCAATGCCTCATCTTCCCAGCTATATATATCTGTTACAATATCTTCACTTAACAGGGTATCAGAAAAATCAACTTCACTTAAAACTGCTTCTAGCACCTCCAAGTAATCCCCCTGACTGCTGGATAAGTGCTCTTTTGCCGCACCCATTCTTTCCTGCCAAATTTTCTTCTTTGAATTAGGTGCCATAAGGTAGAATACCCGTTGCTGAATATCTACATCAAAACTCCCCATTTCTTCAATTGACACGGAATCAACATTTGGAACATTGTTATCAATCCAATATTGGATGGTGTCATTAAAATATTGTGTTCTCTCAATTGCCGTAATACTATCACTACCGTCCTCTATTTCTAAAGAGTCGTCATAGTAACACGATTTTAACACAATGAACACACACACACAAGTAATGAAATAAAACTAATTTTCTTCATGACATAAATTTTTAGGTTAAAAAAGCTAAGATATAAATTTTTTTTACATCCAGGCAAATTAATAAGAAAATTATTGAAAATCCCCAACGCTAAATCGCATCAACAAAAACCCCGTAGGGTTGACATGACCGGTTGATGGTCCCTCAATAGATTCTTGTCCTCTCCTCCCCCCGCAAAAGCATTCGGAATAAAAAACCAGAAAATTCACTCAACTACCATCAACTTCTCCGTAAAACGTCCCTGGTCGGAAATCAGCTCGAGGTGGTATATGCCGGCTGGTTGGTTGCGGAGGTCAAATTCAGTTTCATTTATTCCCTTTTGGACCAGATTGCCGTCACTGCCATATATCCTGTATTCAAAATCACCGCAATCGGTCAGGTGATTCAGATTGAAAAGTCCCGTTGAGGGGTTGGGATAGGCGGTGGGGCGGCAGTTTGGAGTTGAGGTTAGTTCGGAAGCGGTGGGTAAGATGCGGTTCATATAATTCCATATTTCCGAGTTCATCAAAAAAGGTACGGGCACATTGCCGGCCTCTTCACCCATTCTGACAATCACCATATTGTATTGCGGTATAACCTGGAGGATCTGGCCATTGAGTCCCAGTGCAGCGTACATGTCATCGGGTGCATCCGGGGCGAGCGGACTATTGATGCTGTGTTCAAACTCCGGGGGAATGAAGCGGTCCTGTCCGTTGAGCCACCAGAGATAACCGTATGAGGGATTGAGGTCCTGTGATGGAGTGATCATCTGGTGGAAGTAATCCCTGTCCTCCATAAGTAATTCCCCGTCCCAGTACCCCTCCGCAAGCATCAGAAGCCCAAAGCGGGCAAAATTTCTCGGGGTGCTGAACATGATTCTGTTGAAATCGAGATTGACATAAAGACCAAAAATGCCGGTTTGTGTGCTCAGCCTGTTAAAGAGGATCTGGTTCAACCTCTGCCCGGATGCCTCCTCCAGAACGCTGGCAATTAATGTGTATGGGGCGTTGTAGTAGTACCAGCTCGTTCCTGCATCGCTTCGGTATTTTAGGCAGGTGTCGAGGGTGCAGTTTTGATCCTCCACATCAAAATCAAGACCCGTAGTCATGCTGAGTTGATTCTCCACGGTGATCAATTCCTCTTTTTCCGGTGGGGCGCTCGTCCAGCCCTCTCCCAACCAATCGGACACGGGGTCATCAACAGACAAAAGGCCCTCTGAGACCAGCATACCCGTCAGGAAAGCAGTCAGGCTTTTTCCGGCCGAAGCCCAGTACCAAACACTGTCGCGCACAAAATCCCCGAAGTATTCCTCCACTACCATTTTACCGTCCACCAAAACAATAAATGCCCGGCTATCACCCTCATCAATAAATTCTATCAATTCCTCCAACAAATCGGTATCCCAACCCAAATCAACAGGGTCGGTTTCTTCCCATTGGTCCTGCCCCGGAGCCGGGAAATACAGGTCCTGCCCGAAGACAGATGCGGGAATTATCAAGCTGAATAAGACGCAAAAAAGTATGAGTTTTTTCATGGTAGTTGGGTTTGTACAATGTTTTGACGCGATTAGATAGGGAAGGTTTAAAGATTAAAACCTAAAAGTCAGATTCCATTGTGCTGCTGCAAGGTTTTAGGAGAAATCAATGATGCGCTCTCGATGACATCCATTTCTATGAAATATGACCAGCTTTGAAAAATTTATGGATAAAATATGGATATTTTATGGATGTTTTAAAAGCTAACGAGCTTAAAAAAATAACCATGATTAGAAGAGGTAAGGGGAGTGTTTATGTTTTGAGTGATCAGAGGTGATAATTGGACCGGACCGGGCAAAAATGGTTTTCGGCATGGAGTCGGTGCTGAAGAGTAAATCGTACCATTCTCAAGTTTTTTTCCAAAACCGGCATGACCCTTCGGATATTTGAGGAACAACAGGAGTATGGGCAAAATCAAAACAAATAGCTACCTTTGACACAGTCAAATAATCAGAGGAAAGCAGTCTGACTGCTGCCCGACTAATTTACCATGTCAGGAATTTTAGAAAATGGCAATAGTGGGTGATTGGGCTGACGGGGAGCAATTGGCTGTAAAAGCGACTGGGGTTGAAACTAAATTGTAGCAGTGCCAGTTAAAGAAATAGCGGAAAATCTACCAGCAATGGACAAAATTGGTACCATAGAAATAAAAGTTACCGGGGATAAAGGGGTTAAACAACTTTCACCGGACAATTATGATGTGAGGGAGATTGTAAGCATACTCGAGAATATCGAAGATTTACTATATCCAACGAACAGGAAAGACAGGCCACTCATTTCATACAGTATTCAAGCAGGCTCCATAAGGCATGTTTTCAGGACCAATAGCCAGGCAATAATTGGCTTAAGTGCCATTCTGGATCAGGTACAGAAGTCTAAATCAATCGATTTCCTGGAAATGAGAACTGCTCAGGCGTTGGAAAACCTTCAGAATTTTTCCTACCAAAAAAACTACGACTTTGAAATAACAACATCGGTCGATAAATCTTTCAGTTTCAAAATCAAACCACAGTCAAAATACTTTCGGACTGAAAACATCTGGATGGATGCCGAATTTTATTTTTATGGGATGATTACAAATGCCGGCGGAAAAAACAAGGCCAGCATTCACCTAGATACTGAAGAATTTGGGAGGCTTATTATCAAAACCGATAAAGATTATCTAAAGATTCGGGAAGAAAACGTATTGTATAAGAAATTCGGAATCAGAGCAATCGCAAAACAAAACATAGAAACCGGTGAAATTGACAAAACGAGTCTAACCCTTATTGAATTAATTGATTTCAATCCGGAATATGACGAAAACTATCTCAGAAGATTGATAAAAAAAGCCAGGAAGAATTGGAAGGGCGTTGATCCTGACGAATGGGTAAGCAACTTAAGGGGCGGTTATGACGCATAGTGTGCTACTGGATACCAGTTTTTGCATCCGCCTACTAAACGATGAAGACCCTCTCCATCAAAATGCCCAGGAATTATTTCAGGTATTTTCTAGAAAATAAAGTTCTTTTGAAAGGATCTACCATTTCCATTGCAGAATATTGTGTCCGGGGCTCAGTTGACGAGCTACCATTGAGAAATATCCAGATTTTACCGTTTAATCTGGACCATGCTAAAAGAGCAGGTGAATTTGCAAGTGTTTTGTTTGAGGAAAAGAGGATTTCTCAGGCAGAACTGAAGCCAGGAGCCATTATTCCAAACGACTCAAAACTTTTTGCTCAATCTGACAAAGACAATTCAATAACACACTTTGTTACCTCTGATTCACGGTCATTGAAAATCTATAAAATGCTTTCAAAAAGGATAAAACCGGAGTTCGAAATAATAGACATCACTATCCCTTATGATGAGCAATTTGGTATAATAGGTTTTGACTGAATGCGCGGATTTTCTGTGGCTCATGAAATTAGACCATCCCCGGGTTTTCGTGAACCCCATATCCTACATAACGAATCACCCTAAAATCCCTCGTTCCTGCCAAAACCACAGAATTCTCCCCCTGAAACCGCCAATTCGTAATTCGTCATTCGTCATTCATCATTCATCATTCGTAATTCGTAATTGATTAACTCGTAATTGAATAATTCGCAATAAATTCCCAACCTTTTCCAAACGGCATTCCGTCTATGGATTGATATAGCGGAAACAATCTGCATTTTGGTCACTTTTGAAAATAGTCAGCCTTATGAAAATCAATACCAAATTACTTGCCCTACTGGCACTGCCGCTGTTTTTCACCTCCTGCCTGAAGGACGATTGCTATTACCTGGAGGAGAGGGTTACAGTCCACGAGACCTTGGTTGCCAAAGACGATTTCAGGGTGGACATCAAAAGTTTGCCCGGTGAGGCCTTGCAGGAGGCGGGGAAAATCTATGTATTTGGAAATGCTCTGTTGATCAATGACATAAACAGGGGAATCCATATTGTAGATAACACTCAGCCGGACAATCCCCAGTTTATCAACTTTATAAAAATCCCCGGAAATGTGGATATGGCAATAGAGGGAAACCTGCTCTACGCCGACAGCTACATCGATTTATTGACCATTGACCTGACCAATTATTTCGATCCTGTACTTTTGAAAAGAGAAAAGGATGTTTTCACTCGACAAATTACAGTCCGGGGCGACAGTATAGTTGCACAAAGGGAATACATCACAGAAAAGGTCAAAGTGGCATGTGGGGAAGGAAGTAGCTGGGATGGATTTGCAGGTCCGGTTTCTGAATCATCCTTTCCCTCAAATTTCGGGGGCAACAACCAGGGAGGACAGATACAGGGAATAGCGGGTTCCATGGCGAGATTCGGACTCAGCAGTGGTCATCTTTATGCGATCGACCATACCAGATTCCAGGTTTATGATCTGACTCAGGGAGGGATTCCGGATCACCTTCAAAACATACCGGGAAGGGGCCATTTGGAGACCATTTTTCCGTTTGGAGAATACCTGTTCATCGGTGCGAACAATGGCATGTATATTTACGACAATACAGATCCTTCCAATCCCCAATTCTTATCTGAATTCCGACATGCACTGGCCTGTGACCCCGTTTTTGCCACAGAAAACCGCGCTTATGTCACCCTGAGGGACGGCAATATGTGTCAAAACTTTAACAATCAACTGGATGTACTTGACATCAGCGACATCACCAACCCCACCCTCATCAAGACCTACCCCATGACCAATCCACACGGCCTTTCCGTAGTAGATCATACGCTGTTCCTCTGCGATGGCAGGGATGGATTAAAAATATTTGATGTTTCAGACGACCTCCGAATTGACGAAAACAGGCTGGCACACATAAGACATGAGCACACCTACGATGTAATAGCACTGGGCAGGGACCATTTGATAGTGACGGGTAAAAACGGCATCAGACAGTACGACAGTTCGGACCCGGAAAATCCGAAATCCATCAGCTTTTTGCCCACCAATTAACCCATCCCCAATCACAAAAACGAAACCGTGACTACAGTAATGAGAAAAAATAATTGGGTGAAAAAGTGGGGTCTGGGGCTTTTGCTCTCCATGTTTTTCCTGGTGGCACAGGGCCAGGAGCGGGACACTTTTGACAGGGTGGAGTTCCTTGACGGCGGAGTTATTATTGGAAAAATTGTAAGTGTGACTGACGATTCTATTTCCCTACGCAGATTGAGTGTAGAAACCACCTGGTCTTTCTCAAAGGACGAAGTGAAGAACTATGAATTCAATTACAATAAGCGGGAAAAGGTTAGGGCAAAAAACCGCCTTCCATTTAAAAAAATGGGTGATAACAACACCTATGCAGACTTTGGGGTTTCAATGCTCAGTCGCAATGGGAGCCGCGAGGATAATTTATACGCATTTGACCTAACCATTGGCTACCAATTCAGCCGGTGGGTCGGGGTGGGAATTCGCACAGGGAGGTACCGCTTTCCGTCCCATAATTCCAATAGATGGTACCCGATCGCTGTGGATGTGCGGGGATTTTTATTGGATAGGAATCTCACAGCCCATTACCGGGTGGGAGTCGGATATACATTTATACCCGAAAACGACCGTAATGTCAGAGAGTCCAATGGGGGGTATTTTTTCAATCCCTCCACCGGCCTCACCTGGTTTCTCGGAAACACTGCCTATATTTCGGGAGATATTGGAGTGGTCTTTGCCCGGGCGGAGTTCGATTCCTTTGGTTTCTGGGGGGCTGAACTGGAAGAAATTGTCAGGATCAGAAGGTGGCAGGGAGGACTGAGAATTGGGCTTCTTTTTTAGAAAAAAACAACACTATCCCTTTTATGGAGGGAAAAAGCACATATAGCGAGGATGAAATTCTGGAGGGCTGCAGGAAAAACGACCGGCATTTCCAGGAGGTGTTTTACAAAAAGCACTTCGACATGATGTTTGGCCTCTGCAAATCCAGAATCAGGGATGGCGAGGAAGCCATGCTGGTGGTGAATGATGCCTTTTTAAAAGCTTTTAAAAATATTGGACAATACAGCCACAAGGGCAGCGTGGGTGCCTGGTTGAGACGGATTCTTTTCAATGCCATAGCGGATTACTACCGCAAAATCAAACCCACGCATATGGCAGAAGAACTGGTTGAAAAGGTCAATAAAGTGCTGGTTTTAAACGGACAGGCACTCAATGATCTGTATTTTGAAGACCTGGTAAGGCTGATAGAGGAAATGCCCA
>SKLY01000025.1 GCA_007121335.1 Saprospiraceae bacterium
CATAAAAAAGTTAGTGCCAGTCTGGTTATTATTTGAATTGGACTATTAGATACTTAACCACATGGAATTTCAAGATGTCCATAGTCATAACTCCCTCAACTTTCCAATATTTTACATCGTGATATTTCTAAAATTACTTTCTAAAAGGATATACAATAACTTTCCTTCCAATCTGCATCAAATATAGCCAAAATTTTTAAAACGTCAAAATCGGGGCCTTTTATCAATACACCCCACTATGGAATAAAGCCAGAGGTTTTTTTCCGGTCACTCTGTTAAATGTGTGATACAGGATAGCTGGCTGTGGTTTGCTGGTTTTACTCTTTACCCGATGTTAAAGGGCAGGTATGTTTGAGATAAATATTACATTCGCCTTACAAAATCACCGGGAGGATTCGACAAATGCGCATCGTTGTTATAACTTCTGCAGTTTCACCCAGACTGGATTACATGCTCCGGTATCTGAGAAATCGCTTCGGCGCTGAATCGGCGGTCGCTTCCCGTTCTATGAATGGTGTGAAAGCAGATTTGGTCATTTATTACGGCAATGAAAATCCTCCTCCAGGAACCCACCTCACTGTTCCTGATTCCGGCATTTTATTGAAAGGCGCTGTTGCTGACAAAAATCAGGTGGTGGAAGCGCTAAAAAGTGGGGATTTCATCCTAAAAGAAGGAAGCCATTACAGGACATCTATGGATTTTATGGGTCTTGGCTTTTTTCTGTTGAGCAGGATGGAAGAGTACAACCGGAGCAATTCAGAAAAAGATTCACTGGAGCGTTTTAGCAGCGTGGATTCGGTGCTTGACGAAACCGGACTTTTACAAATCCCTGTAATTGACTGGTGGATTAAACAGCTACTGGATTTGTTTCGGGAAATCAGACCCGGTTTGAAGTTGGTTCATCCCGGTTTTGAATTGCTCCCCTCCTGTGATATTGACACCTTCTACGCAATAAAGGGTAAGTCATTGTTGCGTTCTTTTGGTTCCGGTGTGGCCCAACTTTTGAGAGGAGATTTTGATGGGGTGGGGGACCGCCTTAAATTCCATATGAGCATTGCAAACGACCCTTACGATAAATTGGAGCTGTTGGTACGCGATGCTGAAAGGCTTGAGCGCAAATTACATTGCTTCGTTCTCTTTCCTGCAAAAAGGTCCAGACCACAAGATCGCAGCGGTTGGGATAAAAATTTTCCATACAGTAAGGAAATTTTAAAATGGAGTGACAGAATTATCTGGGGCCTCCACCCTTCAATTTACAGCAACCACTCAGCGAAAAAAATTTTAGAGGAGAAAAAGCAATTGGAGGAGTTGGTTGAGCAACCGGTTGAAGTTTCCAGACAGCATTTTTTAAATCTCCGCTTCCCCGAAACATACAGATCCTTGATCGAAACTGGAATAAAGGAAGACCACAGCATGGGGTTTCACGATCTGCCCGGATTCAGGGCAGGCACTTCGAGGTCCTTTTATTGGTACGATTTGGAAAAGGAAGAAATCACGACTTTGAAGGTGCATCCGCTCGTGTTTATGGATGCGTCTGTGAAGCATTATCAGGTGACCGGACCTGCTGAGTCCTGTGAACTCGTCCGTCAACTAATGGACGAGACATATACAACCAATGGGATTTTTTCATATCTTTGGCACAACAGTTCACTGTCGGGATTTGACAGTTGGAAAGACTACAGAAGGGTGTATGACTTTATTGTCAACAATGCGGAAGACCTTATGAAAAAGTAGGGATTGATTTTCAGAAAACCATGAAATAATATGCTTAAAGACCTTTCAAAAAATGCATCTGTGCTCAATGAGTATGTAGCGGAGATGCGGGATGCAGAGAAGCAAAAAGACAGACTTAGATTCAGGAGCAACATCAAGCGCTGCGGCCAAATGATTGCTTACGAAATCAGCAAAACACTGAAATACCGCAAGCAGGAAGTTGAAACACCCCTGGGGGTAGCTGAATGTGAGGTAATGGATCAGGATGTGGTAATCGCCTCGGTAATGCGAGCAGGGCTTCCTTTTCATCAGGGTTTTTTGGATGTTTTTGACAAGGCCGACAATGCTTTTGTCTCAGCGTATCGAAAACACCACAAAGACGGTACTTTTGAAATCGACCTCCAGTATTTGACCTGTCCCAATTTGGAGGGAAGGGTGTTGATACTCTGCGATGCCATGTTGGCAACCGGGGCCTCACTTCACAAAACCCTGGAGTACCTCGAAAACTATGGCAAACCTTCCAAAGTACATATTGCAACCGTCATCTCTTCGGCCGATGGCGTTAAATACATTCGCAGATATCACTCTAAAGCCATTATCTGGACTTGTGCCCTGGACGAGGAACTTACGGCCAGATCTTACATCGTTCCCGGGCTGGGAGATGCAGGCGATTTGTCATTTGGCGAGAAACTACAGGAATGAGTTTGCGAATTTTATTAAATCAATCCATTATTAAAAAATATGTTATTATCTTCGCCATAAGAAAACCAACTACAGATGAAGTCGCACAAGAGGGAAATCGTTTTATACTACAATCCTGAGTCGAGCAGCGGTAAAATGACGGCCGCTTACGCCAGGAGTTTGAGTCACAATGTAATATTGTATTCCTTTAAGGATGCGCCGGCCACTGAGACCTATTGGCGCGGCATTGTAGAGATGTTGGATATGCATCCAAAAGAAATGCTCGACAAATCTAAACCCTATTACCAAAAGGAAATCAGGGGAAAAGATTTTGACGATGAAGGTTGGCTTTATGTTCTGAAGAGAAATCCGGATTTGATTAAATACCCTATTGCTATTAGGGGCAACCAGGCGGTATTTTGTCACACCCCAACTGCTATTCTAAAGCTGGTGAGGCCTGCTAATACTGACAAATATCATTAAAATATTGCCTTTATTTTGTAGTCAAACTCCCTTCAATCTGCAATGCAAGCCGGATTGATTCATCACACAAAATTTGATAAATGGGCGGTGGCCTGAATCCCATTTTGGTACTGGGGCTCGTTGGGGCCTATTTTGTCTTGCTTTTGATCGTATCTTACTTTACGGGTAAAAAGGCAGACAATTCCACCTTCTTTCTCGCTAACAGAAATTCACCCTGGTTTGTAGTCGCCTTTGGAATGATTGGAGCTTCGCTCTCCGGCGTTACTTTTATCTCTATTCCCGGAGTAGTAGGTGGAGACGGTCTCAATCAGGCTTTTTCTTACATGCAGTTGGTTTTTGGATATATTCTGGGATATGTGGTAATTGCTCAGATTTTATTGCCCCTGTATTACAAGCTTCAGCTCACGACCATATATGGTTACCTGGGGCAGCGATTCGGCCCGGTTTCCTACAAGACCGGTTCTGCGTATTTTTTACTCTCGCGTTCAATTGGATCTGCTTTCCGCTTATTCCTCGTGGCCATTGTGCTACACCAGTTTGTTTTAATGCCCTTTGGGATTAATTTTTTCTGGACGGTGGTTTTCACCATCCTGCTGATTTACGTTTATACTTTCCGGGGGGGGATTAAAACCATCGTTTATACCGATACTCTCCAAACTGTCTGCATTCTTTTGGCAGTGATTTTTACCGTTTACAGCATAACCGGAGAGATGAGCTTCGGTCTTACCGATATTCCCAATGAGATTCGGGACAGCGGATATGGACAGATGTTCTTTTTCGAAGGAGGATGGGCCGATCCAAACAATTTTTTCAAACAGTTTTTCAGCGG
>SKLY01000269.1 GCA_007121335.1 Saprospiraceae bacterium
AAGACAAGGATAAAATTATTGATCGTCTGAGTAAGAAAAAAAGGGACAAGGATGCCAAATACGCATTTAAAAAACTTTAGACGCCAAATAAGGAACAGCGACTATTTATCATATATTATTGGTTATCAGGATCCTAAATGAGACAAGGAACGTTTGCTCCGAAATAAGGAACATGAATTACCTTGGAATTGAAGTGGTCTCCATACAACTGCTCCTCTCCCCTCCACCAAACACCCCGCCCGCATAACCCCATTCTCAAAAGTAGTAGCACGCATCAATTCCAGCTCCAGTTCTTACCCATTATTCTCAAATAGAGGTATTCCACGACCGGGCAGAACCGGGATGTAGGTGATTATGTGTTCATTGATCTGGAAAGGTTGATGGACACAAACCACGGAATAACTGCCCTCCAGGACAGAGAACTTTACAACAATATAGTTGCTCATAGGCAAAAATTCAATCCCTTGAGGGGGCTTGACTACGCAAATCATACTCCTAATATGATAAAAATCATTCCCCCCGAAACAGTTATCAAAGAATACGAAGGTGCCTATTCGGAAATGACTAACTTTATGATCTACGGCAAATTTTTAAAGTTTAAAGAGCTTTTGAAAAGATTAGCAGAATTGCAAAACCGAATAAACAGTATGGATTGAAAGGCCCCTAACTAACCGCCATTTTGGCCAAAAAAATTATGTTCCGTATCAATATAGTCAGCTTAAACCTGATATTTTTACTATGAACCATAATAAATGAGGGTAATTATTCTTATCATTGCAGGTAGGTTGTATCTGATTTTTTTAATGTGATTAATGAGTTAATTGAGACAACAGGAGTAATGGCCACGGATAGTAAAACTCAATTTTCACTGGTAGATTTAAAGGATGTTGAAAGGTGACAGGGGTATTTAGAAAAGGGGATTGGAAGGTAGTCCAGAGGTTACTTTAGAATAAACAAAGTCCAGCGTGTTCTGCTAAACTCCAGCTCTGAATGCGTTTCATTAAAGAGTACCACTATGGAAAACACAAGGCGACTGGGTTTCCTGGCTTCATTGGGGCTTGTTATCGTTGGAGTGGTATATGCTTCTGTGGTGGTCTTTGGAATATCACAGGTCGGTTTTGACAAACCAATTACTGATCCGATCCTAGCATTAATGGAAGCCATCACCATGGTATCTGCATTGTTCATTGTCATTTTGCTGGCTGTAATATGTTGCATTGCAAGCCCGGAGCAAAAAATATTTGGAGTACTGGCTCTGACCTTTGGAGCAATTATGGCAGGATTGACAACCACTGTACATTTCGTAACGCTCACTGCAGGTCGGCAGACAAACTTTACCACACTGGAGTGGCCTTCCACTTTATATGCGGTCGAATTGCTGGCCTGGAATGTGTTTCTGGGCTTGGCGCTCGTTTTTGCTGCGCCCATCTTCACCGGATCAAAGCTTCAAACCCGTGCACGCTACTCTCTTTTCATCGCAGGTTCTTTGTGTTTACTCGGCACCATCGGACCGGTAATGGGAAATATGGCTTTACAGCGAATTGGAATAGTTGGGTATGGCATTGCCCTCCCAATATCGTGTATCTTTCTTGCTCAGGTTTTTTACCGGGACGGTGAAACTGAGTCACCAATTTAAGTAATTAACTCAAGTTTCACTGTTGGGATATATACAATTTCCAATATCTAAGGAATGGATTGATATATTAATGAAAGCTATAAATTCCCGCAATTAATGACGCATGAAAATGTTCCTCTTATTCTAATCAAATTTTGTCACCGGTTTAATGGTAACCGATTGCAAATCAATCTCTTTTACTTTTTGTCTTGATACAAAAAGTAACAAAAAAATCAAGGCTACGTATGAATTTGACTAAAAAATCGGCCCCTCACCTAAAAGTTGTCAAACTTGTTCATAGGAATTTGCTAAGCACCAATATCCTGGGAAGAATCAGGGTTGGTACAGATTGTTGTTATTGATTCCCTGAATCTATTTGTCGAATTCCTTTGACCTTCAGACACTGACAACTTTCTTAACGGTGAGAAACCAATTTTTCTTAACGCCAAATTCATAAAAGCCTGCCCCCTCCCCAAAGCATAGGGGACAAGAATACTTTGGTGGGGCCGATCTAAAATGCTTTCCATCAATTTTGAAAGAGGAAACTGGGTAAAAGAATGTAGGCGGTTTTAGATACCCAAAAGGAATTGCAGTTGATGGATTAGAAAATAAACGCGGCCATGCGTATCAACAGGTATTGACAATAAACCATAACAGGGTATATCAACTTTATACTTTCCACTTTCCAAACTTTCTACTTCGCTTTATCTAACCTTCAAAGTGCAAAGCTTCTGTAATTGATACATTCCGATTGCATCGATAACCAGCAGTGAATAGCACTATTGAAATCCATTGGCAGGCAAGTTTGGACACTTTATGGAAGAAATAGATTTCCACATACTCCTGGTCATTTTTACAACTTTTTTGAAAGATTAAAGGAAATAATGTAGTTTTGGAACTCATTATTCCACGAGAATAGAAACATGCGATGCGATCCCCACTAAGGGTAAAGACTATGCAATGGTAAAAATACTAAGCAAGGTTGGTGACAAAAAATAAGCGGGCAATGAAATCAATTACACTATTATCCTTTTTAGTACTTCTGACAAGCCTGAGCTTTGGCCAGACAAAAAATGCTGAAAACTACATAATTTCCCAGGAGGAGTTGAGCTCAGGGAAGTTTTTCAAAATGGTCGGAGATCACAGTTACATGGACTTTTACCTCCCTGAAAAAGTTAAATTCGGAGATAACGAATATCATGCAAGAGTAAGGTTATACTCCTGGCTTTCAGCGGACACCGCTTATTTTAGGGAAAATGAAAACAGCTATTTGCATTTTGACTCGAAAACCAATAGGGAATCGGTTGTATTGCCCAAAGAGGTAGAAGTCGGACAAAAATGGTTTGAAGCGGACAGCAGTTGGTCTTATGAAATAATCGGTATTGACGAAGTACTTGAAACTCCGGAAAAAACATACCGGGGGCTGATTGTAATAGAATGCCTACAGGTGACAGGAAGAGATAAACATAAAAGTGCGAAATATCACTTGCACTATGCCAAAGGTATTGGATTGGTAGGTAGTATTACCAATGGAAGATTGAACAGCTATTTATCTGAGGTTGTCAAAGACCCGGAAAAAGGTGACATGATAGGTAATTAAATTACCGGATCTATCATTGATGAAAGGTACATGGACACAACAACTTATTGGTCGTAGAAAACCGCAACAAACTGTTCCCCCCGTTCAATTTCCATCCCATCTCACTAATACCGGGCATCAGATAAAAAATACCACATCAACAATTATAAACAGTAGGAAAGATACCACTACCAAAATTACCAATGGCAGTAGAATATTTAGAATGGCTTCCCCAATAGAAAAATTCTGAATTTCGGATACCCCTGTTACAAAAAGAACCAGGGACCAGATAAGTAAAAAGAACTGGATCCCCATTCCAACCAAAACCGCAACCGCTGCAAAATCCCCGGCGTGCAAAAGCCAATCAGACCTGAAAAAATCACTGCCGAAGTAAAAGATTAGGACGATTTGATAAAGTGAACCTACCAGAGCCGGCACCATCGCATGGGCCAACACCCGCAATATTGACCAGGTATCAGATTTTCCTTTGAACCATTTTCC
>SKLY01000181.1 GCA_007121335.1 Saprospiraceae bacterium
AAATTGTCAACTGTCAACTGTCAATTGTCCATTAAAAACCCCCAATTCGTAATTCGTAATTCGTCATTCGTAATTGACCAATTATATCTCCACCAGCGTTCCGATTTCCTCACCCCGGACAATTTTCAACATATTGCCCTTTTCTCGTACGTCGAACACGACAATGCTGAGATCGTTTTCTTTGCAGAGGGTGAAGGCGGTCATGTCCATGACATTGAGGCCTGAGTTGATGACTTTGGAGAAACTGATCCTGTCGAATTTGGTGGCATCTGGGTACTGTTCAGGGTCGGCGGTATAGATTCCATCCACACGGGTGCCTTTAAGTATGACGTCCACATTCATTTCATTGGCGCGGAGAGCAGCTGCAGAGTCCGTGGTGAAGTAGGGACTACCCGTTCCTGCCGAGAAGATCACTACCCTGCCCTTTTCCAGATGGCGAATGGCGCGGCGGCGAATGTAGGGCTCGGCAATTTGACGCATTTCAACTGCAGAGATCAATCTGGTGTAGAGGCCTATTTGTTCGAGATGTGACTGCAGGGCCATTCCGTTGATGACGGTGGCGAGCATACCCATGTAATCACCCTGCACACGTTCTATGCCGGAGCGCTCAGCCTGCAATCCCCGGAAGATGTTACCACCTCCGATGACGATGGCCACCTGGACACCTTCATCAATGAGTGCTTTGATCTCATTTCCGTAGTGCGCGAGCATATCCGCATCGATTCCAAAACCATTGGCACCCATCAGTGATTCACCGCTGAGCTTGAGAAGTATTCGGTTGTATTTTAAAGCCATAGGACAAACAGGTAGGAATAAAAAAAAAGAGCGAATGAAAACATCCGCTCTTTGACAATCATTATTTAACCATTTTCAAGGTGACAGAAATCTGTGACCGTCAAACCGGCTTCGACGGATTCGAGATACTGCTTTACACTTATTTTCTGATCGGAGATAAAAGCCTGATGCAACAGGGTAGATTCTTTGTAGAATTTCTTGAGTTTCCCCTGAGCGATTTTATCCAGGATGTTTTCGGGTTTACCCTCAGCCCTGGCTTGCTCTCTTCCGATTTCCAGTTCTTTTTCAATAGTTTCGCTGTCCACGCCATTCTCATCGATAGCGATCGGCCGCATGGCAGTGATTTGCATGGCGACAAATCTTCCTGCCTCTTCAGCTTTGTCGCCTTCCTTATTCAGTGCTACAACCACACCGGCTCTATTTCCGTGGTGTATGTAAGAAACCACCAGGTCACCGGTCAATTTTTTATAAGAGGCCAATTCTATTTTCTCACCAATTTTTCCGACCTGTTCGGTGATAGCTTCCTCAATGGTAATGTCACCGTACTTAAGGCCCAGCAATTCATCTTCATTGGCAGGATCGTGATCCAGTGCGAGTTGAGCTACATCTTCAGAGAATTTAACGAATTCCTCGTTTCTCGCTACGAAGTCCGTTTCGCAGCTCAATCTGACGACCACTCCCTTTGACTTATCATCGCTCACTTTAGCGACGACCACACCTTCTTTGGCTTCCCTTTCCGCTCTTTTTGCGGAGAGTTTTTGGCCTTTTTTACGTAGGATATCCACAGCGGCATCAAAATCACCCTCTGCTTCTGTCAGCGCCTTTTTGCAATCCATCATACCGGCACCGGTCATATCTCGCAACTTTTTTACATCTTTTGCTGATATCTTCATTGATAAAATTTGTTGGGTTATATAATTTATAATGTGCTTATCAAGCGGGGGTTTCCTGCTTGGCTTTTTTTCGCTCGCCCAGTCCCTGCTTAACCGATTCTGTCAAATAATTGGTAATGATCTCGATGGATCTGGAATTATCGTCGTTGGCCGGAATGGGAAAATCAACCAGACGCGGGTCCGAATTGGTATCGACAATACCTATGGTCGGGATGCCCAATTTGGTAGCCTCAGAAACAGCGAGGTGTTCATTGACGATATCTACCACAAAAAGCGCTCCTGGAAGTCTGTTGAGATCAGCGATACCACCCAGTACCTTGTTGATCTTATCCCTTTCGCGGCTAAGTGTAAGTCGCTCCTTTTTGGTAATATTTGAGTAGGATCCGTCATTGAGCATGCGGTCGATATTCTGCATTTTCTTAACAGATCGACGCACCGTGGAAAAGTTGGTCATCATTCCCCCCAACCAACGGTCGGTGACATAGGGCATATTGACACTTTGAGCAGAAGAGCTCACGATATCCCTGGCTTGCTTTTTAGTAGCCACGTACATGATTTTCTTACCCGAACGCGCGTAATTTTGCATGGCCTGTCCCGCCTTTTCGAGGCACTCCAGGGTTCTGTTCAGGTCGATAATGTGGATACCTTTGCGCTCCATAAAAATATAAGGACGCATTTTGGGGTTCCACTTCTTTTTCATGTGCCCGAAGTGCACCCCTGCTTTTAGTAATTCCTCATTAGTTGGTGTATGCATTGCTGTGATAATTTTTCTTGAATAGAATAATAAAAAAGCCGGTTAACGCTTGCTGAACTGGAATGCTTTTCTCGCCTTTGGTCTTCCGTATTTCTTTCTCTCGACCGATCTGGCATCCCTTGTGAGCAGTTTTTGATCTTTGAGCGGCTTTTTGAAGTCCTCATTGATTTGTACAAGTGCCCGCGAAATACCGAGTCTGATGGCTTCTGCCTGGCCCGTAATTCCACCGCCTTTCACATTGACCCTGATATCGTAGGTATTTTCGATACTTACGACATTAAATGGATCGGAAACTTTATTGCGGATGTGGGCTTGTGGGAAGTAAGCTTCCAGAGGTTTGCCATTGATAACAATGTTTCCGTCACCGTTTTGTACAAAAACCCTGGCGACTGCGGACTTTCTTCTGCCCAATGCATTGATCATTTCCATATCTGATTAAAATTTAAAAGGTTCGGGCTTTTGAGCCTGATGAGGATGCTCTGCCCCTGCGTAAACAAATAATTTTCTGTACATCTTGCGACCCAGACGATTTTTGGGCAACATACCTTTAACGGCTTTTTCAACGACGCGCTCCGGGTGCTTTGCCATGAGCTCTTTTGGAGTAATGGCCTTCTGCGAACCGGGGTATCCGCTGTAAGACAGATATTCCTTCTGCGTCATCTTATTTCCGGTAAATCTCACTTTATCGGCATTGAGGACGATCACGTAATCACCGCAATCGACATTGGGCGTGTAACTGGGCTTGTGCTTACCGCGAAGTACGTGCGCTATGCGCGAACACAAACGACCGACAGTTTCACCCTCGGCGTCAACCACATACCACCTGGGATCGACGTCTTCCTTTCTCAATGATTTGGTCTTGTAACTGAGTTTTGACACGGTTCTATTATTTAAATGTTTGAACTATATTTTCAAAAGCGAGTGCAAAGGTATTTCTATTTGCAACAGAAACCAAGCAACAACCACAAGTTTTTTTATCGCACCTCCATAACTCACTGATAAACAGTCCTTATTTCGCACAAAAATTTTAAACCTACCCTGTTTGGTTGATGGCTGATAGCCAGTTTTGAGTTGTGAGTTTTGAGTTTTGAGTTATTAACTTTACCGTAAGTGCGATGTAGTCAGTCACATATCCTAAATTTTGAGGGTTGCTCGGTTTGGAGAATTTTTCGCAATCTCAGTGATCTCTGTTCCACTGCGGTGGACCAATTACAGTTGTGATTTGGTGAGTCTGCTTTTTCAGTTGTGA
>SKLY01000085.1 GCA_007121335.1 Saprospiraceae bacterium
CCGTAAGGATTTCCAAAACCCATGGACAGATAAACCACCATTTCCTTATCTGACCTCACCGCAACATCCCGGATAGCCCGGAGTCTATCTAAAGATTCACCAATTGTCGCATTGGTATTTCTCACCTGAAAAGTTTCGCTGATACTGAACGGATAGCCGAGATACCGGATCAAATCAAATTTAGAAGCGGCTTCTGCTCCTCTTAGATTGGCGACAATGGCTAGCAAAAAGCTATTTGATGCCAATTCCGGGTCAAGCGCATTCAGGACATCCGCAGTGTCTTTTAATTGTGGAATGGCTTTAGGTGAAACAAAACTGCCGAAATCGATGGTGTGAAAACCCACTTTCAGTAATTGGTGCAAATAGGCCACCTTTTTATCTGTGGGGATAAACTCTTTCAGTCCCTGCATGGCATCCCTGGGGCATTCAATTATTTTTATACCATCCTTGTCCTGTTGCATTTGATTAGATTATTCTTCATTCGATCAATGATCCCTCAAAATCGCCATCCACCTTTTTACCGCCTGGTCGATGGAATTATTCAATTATTACAGCCTGGAATTGATGACCTTTTTCTTCAAAAAGGCGTTACATAATTAATTTCAAACCGTAAATTTGGTCAAATTTTAAAGAACCACCAACAATATGAATCCAAATAAGAAGGCTTTGTTCGCTGTTTTGGGATTTCTCCTGCTGGCCCTCGGCTTGCTATCCCTGGTCTTCGGAGCCATCGGCATCCGATTTGTTTTTCTGGGTTGGTTGGATGCTTTTCACCCAATTATAACCCTCTTGATCCACCTGGGTATGTTGTTTGGAGGTATTTTAATCATGTACCTGAGTCTCACCGATTGGCATGAGGGACAATTGAGAGAAGATAGCGACTCCGATGAGCTGGAAGAAACCCAGGCCTGAAACTCCCCTGAATATTGGATCAGACTTATTCCCGGATAACCTCCAGCTCGCCACCCTTTCCATAAACAGAGAATTCCGGTGCGAAGTAGGATTGAGCCTGAATCAAGCCCGCATTAAATTTCCCGGTGTACGCGACGGTTGTTTCATATTCGAGCACATAAGTCCCTCTGGGCAATCGCTGTATAAAAAAATCGGTGGCGGCATCTCTGCTGGAAAGGTAATAAGACAGACCACCAGACCACCTGTATCCACTTAGAACATTGCCCGGTTCGAGGGCCGACGGTCTCATATCCTTTACGTGGATATATTCCATGTCACGGTCGGCTTTCAATACAATGCGTCCCACAAGTCGCTGACCAACCATTAATTTTTCTCCTTCTTCCAGAGTAACCAAAGTCTCGCCACGGTCAGTTTGCTTTTTTACCATCCACTCGCGGCTGATCTCAATCGGCAAGCCTTCCCTGTCCGACTTCTCCACTTGAGAGATATCTTGAAAATACTGGTGGTAAACTGCCCCCCAGGAAATCTCAGAACCGGTATTCTCAATCTCCAGTTTGATCTCCTCGCCCGGTTCGCTCAAATTTTCCCTGAACCATCCCGTACCGGATTGCAGGGCAGAACGGCTAAAGGGTCTTCTCGTGCCATTTATTTTAATATCGTCGATGTGGGTCAGATCAATGTCGCCGGTTTCCCTGCCCGTGAGCAAGCTCTGAATCACCCGGGCTGTGGCGGAATTGCTTCCCCAGTTTGTGGTTCTCCTTCGGTTGAGTAACCACTGCCTGAGCTCTTCAATTTCTCTGTCGAATCCACCAATTCGATCAAGCAGGCTGATGAGGTAGGTGTGGCTTTCCATTCGCTGACTGAACCAGTGGTACGACCAATCTTCAATCAACCATCTACCCTGAGCTTCATCAAATCTGGTTCGCTCCAACAAACTCTCCGCCACAGTGAGTGCAAGGCTTGAATCTCCGTGCACGTGAAATACCGCACCCAACATGCCCTGCAACTGGGGTGACAAGCTCGTCCAATCTTCCTTTGCAAAAGAATAAAAGGCCTCCCAGTGCTCACTTTCCGTGGCCCAGGGTTCCAGTTGAGATTTTACGTAGAGGTATTGCACCACAACAGGCGAAATTCTCCGGCCATTCTCATCTTTATCAAGTCTCGATTTGTAGAACCTCTCAAAATTTTCTTCTGCCTTTTCTTCGGAAAAAGAAACTGCATTTCTGACCAAATCAGAGCTGCCCTCACCGGGATGACCCACACCGTATTGGTGCAGGGAAGCAAAGCCCGTCAAAATCCTTTGGGTGATAAACCAGTTGGCCGGTCCACCGGGAAACCAGGAAAACCCACCATCGTCCCGCTGTAATTTGCTCAACTCCCGCAAACTGCGATTGAGTTGTATATCCAGGGTATTGGGATTCAACAATTCAGCGAGTTTTTCTCTGGATTCCGTTTCCAACAAAGCGGCCCTCAACCAGGGAGTGTCTTCAATATCAGCAATTTTCAGGTCCCTGTTTTTCATTAACTCGCTTTGCAAACCTCCGGCATCCACCCAATTCCGAAGATGGGTTTTCAAATCGGGCAACTCTTGCAGTAAATGGCCCGCCATGGCGTTCATGTAATACTGTTCAAAGAACTGACCTGCACTTCGGGCGGAGGAACTACTGCTGAACGGCAGAGATTGGATGGCCAACCAAAACGGATCAGAGGTGTACTCAAAAGTGGTTTGATTCATGGTTGGATTAACCCCCGCTTCAAGTTGAATAATTTCCTTCAGTTTTTCGCCCTGTCTCAGATAAAAAGGGAAAGTCCTGGTAATCCAAATATCAGAGGAATGCACCGATAACAGTCTCCGCTCACCATCTGAAACATCGACCGACTGCCCTGCAACAGAAATTTCGATCAGGGGTGGAATCTCCCTTGAGATATTCAGGTCGAAAAACACCGTTTGGCTCGCTCCGGGATCAAGAACTGCTTTTAGGGCCTGATTTTCAACTATTTTCCCCGAAATGTCTGCACCCGTAATGGCATTCTTAATCACAATGGCGGCGTCCAATTCGAGTTTATCCGCAGAATTGTTAACCAATCTGACCGGAAAGCCGAGTTCGTCCCCCTGCATTAAAAACCGGGGCCAGTTGGGAAGGACAATAAAGTCTTTGGATGTAGTGGCCTCATAATCCACTATTCCAAATTTCAGGTCTTCGGTCAGTCCAAACAACTGCAATTTCCATGAAGTCAGCGCCTCCCCCATTTCAAAGTCCAGTACTACCAGTCCATCCGAATCGGTTTTCAAATCCGGGAAAAAGAAGACCGTCTCATCAAAATTTTCTCTAACAGTCTCATCCATTTGGATTAGTTGCTCCTCTTCTTCATCCTCAGCAGTAGCGCGATCAACCCGTATTTCATCCAGGCTTTCCACTCTCTCCATATCCATAATTTCAGGCTCAGACACACTTTCTTCCCTGGCATGCCGCATTACTGCCTGACCAAAAGGCAGAAAATCTATGCTTAAATCAGGGTAATTTTTTTCAATCTCTACAGGTGGGTGTTGAATTCGCCATCTCCCTCGAGAGCCACTGTGACCTGTGGTTTCATGAGAAATATTGACTCTTGAATTCCGGTCCGTGAATGGATTGAATGACCAATTGTTGGGGGCTATTTCATCCAGGGATTTGTCATACATAGAGGCGAGAAGATTGGCCTGCACGGGTTTTCCCTCTTCATCCGACAGCCTGAACCGCCACTGCTGACGACTTCCCGGCCCAGGA
>SKLY01000240.1 GCA_007121335.1 Saprospiraceae bacterium
CAGAGCGAGAATTAAATTCTGAAAAGGCCGGGTAATTTCATGGAAAAATGATTTTCCATCACTAATGGGAAGAATTTTCACCAAAAAGCCGTCAGCCCGGGCTTCCCCTGAAAGTTCGACCAGTCGGGAGCAGGTCTCAGAAGTGCCAATCACCGTATTTCTCTCGGAGTATCTCATCCAATCACACAACCAGCGCAGGGTGTTTTCAGTATCCCTGTCAATCGTTGAATCGACTTCTGAAACCAAATCTGTAATCAGGACCATTTTCATCCGGCCGGTTATTTTGCTGAAACGGGATCTAGATTTCACCCGTAAAAGGACAGCAAATTAAGGAAATTATTCCATCCCGGGGAAATAGGAAATGGTGAAGGTAGCTTTAAGTAATATCGTTGAAAATTATTCTACAGGAGAAACCGGTGAATTCCGCTGGTCTCACTTTTTTCGAATCACCGAAATACCGTCCCTAACTGGTAGCATGACCACTTCAACGCGGGGGTCTTTTCGGACCTTGTTGTTAAATACAACCAGGGCCTCGGTATCTTCATCCCTTTTTTCTTCGAGTACTTTTCCGCTCCAGAGAACATTGTCTGCAAGGATGACACCCCCTTTGGACAATTTGTCGATCACCAGGTCGAAGTAAAGGGGGTAGTCCTGTTTTCCGGCATCGATAAACACCAGATCGAATGGGCCCGGGAGATTTTTGATGACTTTTGTGGCATCACCAATGTGGAGGTGGATTGCATCTCCAAAGGGTGATTTTTCAAAATATTTGCGGATCAAGGGTTCCAGTTCATCGTTTACTTCTATGGTGTGTACCTCTCCGTTTTCTGCCAGTCCTTCCGCAAAACAAAGTGCGGAGTAGCCGGTGTAAGTTCCGATTTCCACCACTTTTGATGGGCTTATTAATTTGCTGATCATGGAAAGCATACGCCCTTGCAGATAGCCGCTGAGCATATTGGGTGAAAGGACCTTGAGATGGGTTTCCCGGTCGAGTTCCATGAGGTAATCCGGTGGTTTGCTGCTCATATCCCTGCAGTAATCCTCCAGCGACTTATCAATAAATTGCATGCCTTTATTTTTGGTGAAAAAACAGCTAGAAAACGGGAAAACGTATCTGTTGTTTACCGACCATCCTGCTCTGCAAAAACTTTTCTCAACCGCTCGCTGGTTCTGGCGCTGACATCGGTTCTTATCTTCTTTTCCTCATTTTCTATCATGGAAAAAAGCCCATCCAGCCCCCTGTTGGTGACGTGTTCGTCCAATCTGGTTTCAACCTGCGTGACCATGGGCAATCGGTTGTAGGCAGTACTCGCCTCTTGCCAGAGTTGTACGGCATTGACTTCCTCCAGGGATTCTCTAATGACCGGGAGGAATTCAGCGAACAGTTGTTCATTGGTAGTGCGGTGCAAATAGCGGGTTGCCGCATCATCCTCACCAAGTAGAATATCCTTTGCATCGCGGACGGTCATTCCTCGTATCGCATCCCTGAATATGGGTTTTGCTTTGGCAGCAGCAAGTTCGGCGGCCCGGTTGATTCTCTTGACCAGATCGTCCTCCAAATTCCTGAATGCAGGCACTGAACTCAAGCGACTAACCACAGTTTGGGCTTCGTCTGGAAGGAGAATTTTATAGGGACTCATATAGTAGCCGTCTGTTTCAGAAAGAGTCTCTGAGGCGTAGTCGGCACCTTTTTCAAGGGCTTCCTTCAGGCCGGCAGCTACTTCACTTTCTCCCAGTCCAATTCTGTCTCTGGCGCGATCGAGTAAATTGCCGATCTGGGCATCTACCAGATTTGGAAGCAAAAGGAAAAACCCAACTGTGATAATCCATATTTTCATAATATTCAGCTTAAAATTGTTAGAAATTAGGAGTTGGATGTCGCCTCTCAAACCCCTGTGTTGTCGATCAAAAAATGGTCGTAACAGGCGATCCATGAACTATTTTGACCATTAAACGGCATATGTAAATACCGTAGTACCTACTTACTCATCCGGGAATTCTCCCAACTGCGGTCTGAGCACTACTTCCTCCATAACTGCCGATTTGCCCAAAGTAAGTGCACAGACGACCACTTTAGCTATATCTTCAGGTTCCATTAGTCTCTCGCGAGGAATTTCAGCACCATGCCATGAATTGGACCAGGTGTAGCCGGGCATTACATTGGTCACCTTTATTCCATCCTTTTTAAACACTTCCCTCATGTTGGCACTCAATCCCCTGAGCGCGTATTTCGAAACACTGTAGGCCGGACTTTGGGCATTTGGCATTTCAGACTGTACCGACCCGATGTTGATTATATGTGCTCTGTTTGAAACCATAAGTATTGGGCTCAGGTCTTTAATCAAATAGAAGGGGGCTTTGAGATGCAGATCTACCGCAGTCTCAAAAACTCCGGGTTCTTGCAGGGAGTCCCCGGTTTCAAAAACCCCTGCATTGTTAACCACCACATCCAGCTTTTGGTGGCGCGAACGAATCGATTGGGTAAGAGTAGATCGTTCCTTTGGGTCCGTAAGGTCGGCTGCCAGGCAATCGCAATGGATGGATGGGTACTTCTCCGTAAGATTTTTGCTAAAATACATTAGTCTTTCGGAGTTTCGCGCGTTGAGTATTAGGTCATAGCCTTCCGCGGCCAGGGCCTCAGCAATGGCCTTTCCAATTCCCAGGCTGGCCCCGGTGATAAAAGCTTTCATAGAACCAAGTGTTTTAATTGATGTTAAATGATGCAGGTTGTTTCAAAGGAAATACCCATTTTTGCAATAATAATAAATAAATCTCTGTTCCCGGAACCGGGTTTTTATATGATCACAAATTTTATTTATCATTTCGGCCGGTACGTAATGCTCCTCGGACAATCTCTGGGAGGGCCGCGCAAGCTGAATATTTATTTCCGGGAGACCATCCGCCATATGATGGATATTGGCATTGGGTCCATTATCATCGTGGCTTTGATAGCCTTTTTTATAGGTGCTGTTACCGCTGTCCAGTTCAGTTATCAGCTCGGAGGTACGCTCATTCCCAGATATTACATCGGCTATATCGTCAGAGATATGACCATTATCGAGTTGGCTCCGACAATCACATGCCTGGTTTTGGCCGGTAAGGTGGGCTCCAATATAGCATCCGAAATTGGGGGTATGAGGCAAAAGGAACACATCGACGCTATGGAAATCATGGGTGTGAATACTGCCTCTTTCCTTATTTTACCAAGAGTTATCGCCGGTCTCACCATGATTCCCCTGCTGGTATTTATGGCTGCGATTATCAGCATTTTTGGAGCTTTTGTAGCCTCCGTTCCAATCGGGCTCTTCTCGGCAGATGAGTTTATCAAAGGACTGGGCATGTTTTACGATCCGTATAATGTATTCATGATGTTCGTTAAGTCGGTGGTCTTTGCCTTTATATTGATCACTATTCCTGCATATCAGGGCTACAATGTGAAAGGGGGAAGCATAGAACTCGGCAATGCCAGTACTGCAGCTGTGGTTTTTAGCAATGTTTTTATTCTCCTGTCTGATTATTTCATCGCCTTACTCCTAACAACCTAATGCCGCAATGATAAGGGTCGAAAAAATATACAAACAATTTGGAGATTTGGAAGTGCTCAAAGACATCAATGTCGAATTTGAGCGCGGGAAAACCAACCTAATCATTGGTCGAAGTGGTGCGGGAAAGACGGTGTTGCTAAAAATATTGATCGGTCTTATTATCCCGACCAGTGGTACCGTTTTTTACGACGATACAGACTTTTACAAACTCAATAAAAAACAGATTCGCAAACTCCGGATGGAAGTGGGAATGTTGTTTCAGGCTTCGGCCCTCTTCGATTCTTACACTGTGGAGGAAAACATCCGCTTCCCCCTGGATATGTTTACCAATTTCACCCCCGCTGAAAAAAGTAACCGGGTAAATAGTTGTCTGGAAAAAGTCAATCTCGAAGGAGTCAACAACAGGTATCCGTCAGAAATATCCGGTGGTATGCAAAAAAGGGTGGGAATAGCACGGGCCATTGTGATGCATCCCCAGTACTTGTTTTGCGATGAACCCAACAGTGGACTGGACCCCAAGACCTCAATTCTCATCGATCAGCTCATCAGAGATATCACGCGCGAGAACAACATTACCACCATTATCAATACCCACGATATGAACTCCGTGATGGAAATTGGAGAAAATATCATTTTGCTACAGGACGGACACCTTGTGTGGCAGGGCTCCAGTGGGGATGTATTAACTGAAGATAGCGGAATTATTCAAAACTTTATCTTCGCATCACCCTTTCTCCAACGACTTAAAAAGCTGGCTCTGGAAAAGTGACCCCTGCCTATATTAATCTTTCCCGGGATTGACGGCCCCAGGCTATATAGAATCCTATCCTTTCAATTCTCCGTATTCCTCCGCTATCCATTCCGTATAGTTTCGTATTTTTGTATCGGTTAGTTAAATGGCATTGATAAAAAGCGATGGGCGTTCTGAAAAAAATGGAAAAGTGGGCTGTATGGGTGATTTTTGCCCTGGCTTTCCTTCTGTACGCCAATACACTGTCTCACGATTTTGTGATGGACGATGCCATTGTCATTACCGAAAATGCATTTACCACCCAGGGAATTAAAGGCATACCGGGTCTCTTAAAGCACGATACGTTTTACGGATTTTTTGAAGATGAGGGAAAGGCCGATTTGGTGGCCGGGGGCAGGTATCGTCCATTTACACCGATGATGTTTGCCGTGGAGTACGAACTTTTCGGACCCAATCGATTTCCGGGGCATCTCATCAATGTGTTACTTTACGCGATCACCTGCGCTGTGTTATTTCTCTTGTTCAAAAGACTTTTCAGGGGCAATGTCAGGAAGGAATTCCTTTATCCGGTCGCCTTTTTATCGTGTTTGGTGTTTGTGGTTCATCCCCTACACACCGAGGCGGTGGCAAATATCAAAGGGCGTGACGAGATTATGGCACTGTTGGGTGGTTTGGCGGCTTTTTACATTTTACTTGGCAAACAAGCGGACAATCTACAATCCCGGATTCTGGCTTTTGTGGTGTTTTCCGTGGGCCTGTTTTCCAAAGAAAATGCCATCGTTTTCACCGCGACAGTTCCGCTCGCCCTTTATCTCTTAAAAAAGAGAACCATCAGAGATTCACTGGTCAGGAGTGCTCCACTATTTGTTGCCGCTGCCGTCTTTATGATTGCCAGGCAATCTGTATTGGGGATGGGAATTGGAGGCGATGCGCCCGGCGAGCTGATGAACAACCCTTTTTTAAAAATGGAGGGTGGTAGGTATGTCCCATTCGATGCGGGCGAAAAAATAGCGACCATACTGGTGATCCTTTTTCACTATCTGAGACTGATGTTTATTCCCTGGCCGCTGACCCACGACTACTACCCGCGTCATATTGAGATATTTCAATTGAGCGATGCACTTCCCTGGATAAGTCTTGCCACAATCGCCTTCCTGATTTATCTCACCCTTGCAAATTTTAGAAAGAAACCGCTGCTAGCTTACGGGCTGTTGTTTTTTGCCATGGCTCTCTTTCCCTACACTAACATACTGTTTCCAATCGGAACCAATTTATCTGAGCGCTTTTTATTCACCCCTTCAGCTGGTGCCTGTATGGTGTTAGCCCATTATCTAAATAGACTTTTTCACAAAAAGCGACCGGGCCGTTCAAATGCTGTTGTGTATGCAGTGCTTGGTATTTCGCTGATTTTTGCTCTGATCACCTTTAACAGGAACTTCGCCTGGAATGATAACTACACACTCTTTACCACGGACATTGCGGTGAGTGAACGCTCGGCCAAACTTAACAATGCAGTGGCCGGAGTATTGACCTCAAAGGCCTCGGGAATGCAGGATGTGCCGGCAGCCAGAGAAAACAAATTACTGAGAGCGCTGACGCACGCTGAGAGAGCCATTGAAATCCATCCTACCTACAAAAACGCCCACCTCCTCAGGGGCAATGCACTGTATTATTTGGAACGGTACGAAGAGGCGGTGAATGCCTACGAGGAAGCGCTGGCACTGGATCGAAATTACCCCGAGGCCCTGAGAAACATAGGAATAGCGTACCGGGATGGCGGCCAATATTTTGGAGAGCGCGAGGGCAACATTGAAAAAGCTTTGGAGTTTTTAATTAAGGCCGAAAGTTACATGCCGGAGGATTACGAAACCCTGCGATTGCTCGGGGTCGCACACGGTTTTGCAGGCCGACATGAAGAGGCTGTGAGTTTTTTCAGGAGAGCCGCTGAGGTCAATCCCGATGCAGCCGGTGCCTGGTACAATTTGGGTTCGGCTTATCACCATCTGGGCAGGCCGGATATGACGGAAAAGTACCACCAAAAAGCAAAGGAAATGGAACCCGATATTGTCGAAAAAATGAGGTCTGATGGTAAGTAAATTTTACTCGAAAACTACTGTTTCTCTTGTGATTGGCGTCCTTTTGTCGCTGTCCCTGCACAACACAGCCACTGCCCAATGGCCCATTCAAATGGTCGAAGACGAAAAATCACTCCATTGGGTGGACTCTGTTTACGAGCAAATGTCTCTGGAAGAGCGAATCGGTCAGCTCATTATGATCAGGGCCCACTCCAATTTGGGGGAAAATCACATTGCTGAAGTAAAGCGTCAAATTGAGCAATACCACGTAGGGGCTGTGTGCTTTTTTCAGGGCAATCCCCTGGAACAAGCCCGGCTCACCAACAAATACCAGGAACTTTCGAACATCCCAATGCTGGTGGCAATGGATGCAGAGTGGGGCCTGGGTATGCGATTCAGGGAGGACGGAATCTCCTTTCCCAGACAACTCACCCTGGGAGCCATCCAGGACAACAATCTGATCTATCAAAAAGGCCGCGAAATTGCCAGACAGCTCAACCGCATCGGAGTACATATCAATTTTGCACCCGTTATCGATGTCAACAACAATCCGGCCAATCCGGTGATCAACGACCGTTCTTTTGGAGAGGTGAAAGAGCAGGTAGCAGTCAAGGGACATGCCTATATGCGCGGTTTGCAAAACGGCGGAGTGATGGCCTGTGGAAAGCACTTTCCCGGCCACGGTGATACGGATGTGGACTCCCATTTTGACCTACCCGTAATAAACCACAGCGTCGAAAGACTCGATAGTATCGAGTTATTTCCATTCAAACAACTCATTCCCCAGGGCTTGCAGAGCATCATGATTGCCCATCTGCACATTCCCGCCTACGATTCCACCCCCAATTTGCCCACCACGCTCTCAAAGGATGTGGTTACGGGAATTCTGAAAGAGGAGCTGAGATTCAAGGGGCTGATCATAACTGATGCAATGGAAATGAAAGGGGTTACAAAGTACTTTCCCGCCGGAGAGGCAGAGGTGAAATCAATCCTGGCAGGCAACGATGTCATCTGTCTTCCCGCTGATGTGGACAAGACCTTTTCTGCATTGAAAAAAGCTTATGAAGAGGGCAGGTTAAGCCCGGACAGGCTGGAGGAGAGCGTTAAAAAAATACTGTCCGCCAAGTACTTTCTGGGACTCAACAACTACGAACCGGTCGAACTTGAAAACCTCTCTGAGGAAGTCAACCACCCCAAAGCACTCGCCCTGAAATCAGAATTAATCGAGAATGCACTGACCCTGGTGAGGGATGAACAGGAAATTTTTCCCATCGACCTCGATAACGAAAAAAAGCGCACAACCATAGCAATCGGTACCGCCGGTAAGAATAAATTTCAGCATCGACTTGACGATTACGCCGACTGGGAACACCACCACTTTTTGCAGGACGATCCCCAATTGTCCTCGCAGGAATTTACAGCCGGGTTTTCCGATAAAGACCTTGTTGTGGTATCATTGCACAACATGGGCAGGTTTTTGTCGGGCAATTACGGTCTCAAAAACTCCACCATCGACTTTGTCAACCGGCTCGCATCGCACAGCCGGGTAGCACTGGTTATTTTTGGCAGTCCGTATTCGCTCAGGTTTTTTGATGATATTGAGACAGTGCTTGTCGCATATGACGATGGAGAGATGTTCAGAGATTTTACCGCTCAGGGCTTGAGTGGGGCTTTCGCGATAACAGGCAGACTTCCCGTAACTGCATCTGAAAGGTCCAGGGCCGGGGATGGATTGGACATTCCATCGCAGTTCCGGCTGGGATTCGTCCTTCCCGAACGAGTGGGGATGTGTTCCAATTCTCTTAAAGAAATTGACAAGTTGGTGGAGGAGATGATTGCGGATAGAGCCGCCCCCGGCTGTCAAATTGTGGTGGCCAGAAAGGGAAAAATCGTTTACAGACATTCTTTTGGGTACCACACTTATGAAAGAATTAAGCCCGTGGAACACAACCACATTTACGACATTGCATCACTGACAAAAGTGCTTTCTACCACCTACAGTTCCATGATACTCTCCGACCGGGATAGGTTAAATGTATTCAGGGATATTGGGTATTACCTGCCGGAGTTGAGGGCCTCAGACAAAGGGCCTTTGCAGATACACGACATCATGGTCCACCGCTCAGGATTGCAGGCGTGGATTCCCTTTTACCAGGAGACGGTCCAAAATACCAGAGGCAGAATACTGCACGACCCGGAAATTTACAGCAACTCAGGTCCTTCTGAGCAATATGCCCTCAGGGTGAGCGATCAATTGTGGATCAATTCAGAGTATCCGTCTGTACTTTGGAGTGAGATCATCAACTCTCCACTGGGTAGGGCGAACAGATATCGATACAGTGACCTGGGATTTTATATGATGGCAGAGTTGATCGACAGGGTGAGTGGCAGTCCCATTGATGAATTTGCCAATCGGGAGATTTTTCACCCACTTAATCTACGCAGGACGATGTACAATCCGAGGGAGAAATTCAGCCCCGATCAGATCGTACCTTCCGAGGATGACCGCTATTTCAGGGGGGAGCGTCTTCGGGGTTATGTACACGACATGGGGGCCGCCATGCTGGGGGGTGTAAGCGGGCATGCGGGTCTTTTTTCCAATGCTACAGAGGTAGCTGTGCTTATGCAATCTCTGCTCAATGGCGGATATTACGGTGGAGTTCGATTAGTGGACCCGGCTACGGTGTCTCTTTTTACTACCCGCCCTCAAATGGAAACCCGCAGAGGAATAGGTTTTGATATGCAGGAATTGAACAAAGCCAGGAGACCCAATATGTCAGAGTACGCTTCATACAGGACATTTGGCCACCTGGGATTTACCGGAACGGCTGCCTGGGCAGATCCCCAAGATCAGCTCATATTCGTCATATTGTCCAACCGGACCTTTCCAACCATGGAAAACAGAAAGTTTATAAGGGATAATTACCGGATAAGGATCCAGGATAAGGTGTACCGGGCCATTGTTGAACCCGGACAAAGTGGGGGTGCCTGAAGGCTTATTGACCTGGTCTATGCTTTTTCAAAAGGCCATCCCTGTTATGCAATAGAGAAAAAATGTTGAAATACCAGCTTGCGAAAAGATACCTGATCGGCAAAAAATCGACCAATGCGATCAATATAATTACCGGAATATCGGTGGTCGGTCTTTCGGTGGGTACTGCCGCACTCATTATTATACTGTCTGTCTTCAATGGTTTTCAGGACCTTTTGATGCAGTTTTTTTCCAACTTCAATCCCGAGGTCAAGATCACCCCAAAAGTTGGAAAGACTTTCCTGCCGGGAGACGATGTGGAATCCTTCCTCCGGGAACACCCCGACATCAGGGCTTTTTCCTTTACGCTCGAGGACCTGGCACTTTTTGAATACGATGACAGAATTGAAATAGGAACTGTAAAGGGGGTGGATGTCAACTTTAAGGAGGTAACTGACCTGGAAAAAGTTATGAGGGAGGGTCGCTTTGTGCTCTCTGAGGAAGGGGGGGCAAGGGCTGTGCTCGGAGCCGGTATGGCGAGAAAGCTGCAAGTCAATGTCAGAGACCAATTTACCTCTCTGGGTGTGTATATGCCCGATCAAAGAGCCGGTGCGCTGGACCAGCCTTTTCGCAGCAGTCTGATCAGAACAGCGGGAACTTTTGCCGTGCATCACGAAGCAGACCAGGAATATGTGGTGGTTCCCATTGAGTTTGTCAGGGAACTGCTGGCAGAGCCCGAAGCCGTGAGTGGTATTGAGATTGCTGTCAGGGAAGGGGCTTCGGTATCCTCTCTTATCAGAGATTTGAGAGAATTGATGGGGGATGATTTTGATGTCCTTGACAGGTATCAACAGGACGCTGCATTTTACCGCATCATGCAAATAGAAAAGTGGGTGAGTTTTGCGATAGTGAGTCTCACACTTATTCTGGTAGCATTTAATCTGGTGGGTGCACTGTGGATGATTGTGCTGGAAAAGAAAAGAGATATATCCATTCTCAGAGCAATGGGTGCCGATAACAAATTTGTCAAGCATATTTTCCTGTTGTCCGGTCTGTTTATAGGATTGGGTGGAATGGTGGCCGGAATACTCATTGCCCTGGTGTTTTACTGGCTACAGGTGACGGTGGGACTCATTCCCGTTCCACCGGGCTTTGTGGTTGATTCCTATCCCATCAGTCTTCGGTTTTTGGATTTTGTGATAGTAGCAATAACCGTATCAGCCATTAGTATTCTGGGCAGTGTATGGCCCGCTGTAAAGGCTTCCGGAATCAGTGTTTCATTGAGAACCGATTGATAAATACCACATTCAGAGATAGGTAAATAAAATTATCCAAATCCTTTCCCTATCTTTGTCCAGGCCACGGTGATGGTGAAGATTTTTTAATGAAAAGTATAACTAACCCATGTGTCAGAAGCCGTTCACGGCCAACTTAAACAAGTGATCAATGAAGAAGAACGGGCATTTCTCACTCTTAGCAGGTCTTCTGCTTACATTTTTTATGGGGGTTTCAGATACGCTTCAAGCCCAGCAGGTTGAATTCATAATCTCACCGGGTGTAGAACGTGCGCGGGAGCGATTTATGGAGAAAAAAGCAGACCGGCCTTATTACAGAGGTTGGCGGGTAGTTGTTGGAATTACCAGAGAACGTCGGGAACTCGATAATATGGAGAATAAGTTTAGGGAAAAGTTTCCCGACCGGGAGGTCACCTGGATTTTTTCAGATCCCTTTTTCAGATTGTTGACAGGGGCCTATTACAGTAGGTGGGATGTCATTCCTACATTGATGGAAATACGCAAAGAGTTCCCCGGAGCTTTTGAGATGAATGCAGATATTCCCTACGAAGAATTCTTAGAATAACCGGAGCCCAAAACCATTTGCGAAATATGGCCAACCGCAGAACCGGGAATACCAAGCGATTTGATTGGATAACTCTCTGGATTTATCTATTACTGCTCACAGCGGGCTGGCTTATGATTTATGCTGTGGAGTACCGGGAGGACAGTGTGCAACCGCTGGTCAACTTATCCACTTCATACGGCAAACAATTTATTTGGATAGCCATTTCTCTATGCATTGTATTTGCCAGCCAGGTTATACACTCCAGTTTTTGGCGCACCTTTGCATACGCTTTGCTCATCGGGGCCCTGGTTTTGCTGTTTCTCGTGCTGTTTTTCGGGCAGGAGATCAAGGGATCCCAATCCTGGTTTACATTTGGCCCTGTCTCTATGCAACCGGGAGAAGTCGCCAAATTCCCCGCCATATTGGCTCTTGCTGCCTATCTCGCTTACTATAGAACAGACCTAAGAAAAAACCGGCATTTTTTTACCGCATTGGGAATCATAGCGCTGCCCGTTGGAATGATTATGTTGCAGCCGGATACCGGAACCGCATTGACCTACGGTGCACTCCTGATTGTGCTTTTCAGAGCCGGTGCCCATCCCATCTGGTACATTCTCATTCTGGGTATCGGGGTTTTATTCATAACTTCCATTCTTTTCAGCGCTTATTATGTGATTTTGACTTTGTTACTGGGTGGTGGTGGTCTGGCCATTTTATATTACAAAGACCGGCTCAACTGGTTTTTGGCTTATGCACTCTTCACCACTCTGATTCTGTTGATCGTCGCATTGGAGATGTACACACTCGCAATGGTGCTGGCGGTATTGCTGTGTTCGGTTTATGTACTTAAAATTTTTACAACCAGAGAGCAGCGACTGGTATTTGTTTTTGCTCCTGTACTGGTTCTCTCAAGCGTCTTTAGCTTCTCTACTACCTACGTCTTTGACAATGTTCTTTTACCCCATCAAAGAGACCGCCTTAATGTATGGCTTCAGCCGGAACTCTCGGATCCGCGAGGTGCCCTCTACAATGTTTTTCAGTCCAAACTCGCCATAGGCAGTGGAGGATTGACCGGGAAAGGATATTTGGATGGCACTCTCACCAAATTGAACTATGTACCAGAGCAAAACACGGATTTCATCTTTGTGACTGTGGCTGAAGAGCAGGGTTTTATCGGCGCCTCGGCATTGATCATCATCTACAGTATTTTGATGATCCGGATTTTCAGGATGGGAGAGCGAATGCGAAATGACTTCGACCGCGCATTTGCTTACGGATTCGGCGGCTTTTTGTATATTCACTTTGCCATTAATATTGGGATGACCATGGGATTGATGCCGGTGGTGGGCATACCACTGCCCTATATAAGTTACGGCGGTTCATCACTGCTCGTTTTCAGCGCCATGATGGGGGTGTTACTGCGTATGGATATGGAGCGCAGGAATTCATGATTGTTTTACTCAAGATACGCAGTTGGTATAGGATTAATGGTATAGGGATATTAGATACGCAAAGCATTGCGACACTACAGATCGGGGATTTGCGTTCGATGTGTTATATAATACGCACGGCCGTGCGTATCTGCAGATAATAGGATTAACGGCCTTTATCAACTTTGTACTTTCCAACCTTTGTACTGTCTAAAAAATAAGGTGTTATGTGAGAAAATAGAACCATGTAGCGGACGCAAGGCATTGCGTCCCTACAACCGAATTTATTCAAATCCTATCCGCAATTATCCACTTTGTACTTTCTACTTTCCGAACTTTCCACTTTCCCACTCTCTACTGCTCCAACATCCATAAATTTACGGTCGGTACAAGATTCACCTGACATGGCAATTGAGCATGGGTTTTCCGTTCAGGTAGCCCCGGAAATGATCGCCAACTGCGATGGGTCCGACACCTGCCGGGGTTCCGGTAAAGATGAGGTCGTTCATTTGGAGGGTGAAGTAGCGGGACAAAAAGACGATCAGATCCTCAAAGGAGTGAATCATTTGTTCTGTGTTGCCTTTTTGTACTACTTCCCCATTTTTCTCAAGATGGAAATTGATTGGACCCTCTTCCAGTGAGGAAATGGGGATAAACTTGCTTATGGGAGCGGAGTGGTGAAAGGCTTTTGCAAGTTCCCAGGGAAGTCCTTTGCTCTTGAGCTCTTTTTGCAGGTCTCTGGCAGTTAGGTCAATGCCCAAAGCCACTTTGTCGTAATAGCGCGAAGCAAAGGCCGGGTCTATATGCCGTCCGTTCTTGCATATCTTAATGACCAATTCAGCTTCGTAGTGGATATCCGAAGAAAATTCCGGGTAGTAAAAAGGCTTGTCATTGACCAGCAGGGAACCCGGGGGCTTCATAAAAACCACTGGTTCATCAGGTACTTCATTTCCCAATTCCCGGGCGTGTTCTGCGTAATTTCGACCGATGCAAAAAATCTTCATGAAAGTTGTTTTACAGGAGTCCTGAGAGTTCTTTGACCTCACTTAGGGTTTGCGCAGCTACCTTTCTAATCTCCGCGGAGGAGTCCTTGATTCGTCTTCGGATCTGTTTTTTATCCGCTTGTATTTCTTCAAAACGCTCCCTGATTGGCTTGAGATAATCAATCAGAGATTCTGCGATACCCTCTTTGAATACGCCGTATTGCAAATTGCCCTTCTTGTAATCCTCCAAAAATTGTCCGTGCTCTTCCGGATTGATTTCCCACAGGATGTTAAAAAGGTTGGCAATACCGGGACTCATGGCATCTGATTTAACCTCTCCGGAATCCGTCACCGCGCTCTTTATCTGTTTTACAATGCGATTTTCATCTGTAAAAAGATCAATATTGTGCTTTTCGCCCAGGCTCGCACTCATTTTTCGGTTGGGATCTGCGGTGGACATCACCTTCGGAATTCGGGTAAAAAGCGGTTCGGGTAGTTCGAAATACTTCTTGCCCACGACATTGTTAAACCGCTGTGCTATGTTTCTGGTGAGTTCCAAATGTTGCTCCTGGTCTTTTCCGACGGGAACAAGGGAGGGTTTGTATATCAAAATATCGGCCGCCTGCAAAACCGGATAGGTGAAAAGGCCGGCGGAAATAAACATATCCTTGTCCGTCTCCCTTACTTGTTTGGACTTGTCCTTAAACTGTGTCATGCGACCGAGTTCACCGTAGCTGGTGTTGCAGTTTAAGATCCAGGCGAGTTCGGTGTGTTCCGGAACGAGGGACTGGATGAAGAGATTTTCCTCTTTGATTCCGCAGGCCAAAAGCCGGTAAACGAGGTCCCAGCTTTGCTCCCGGAGTTTTTTGGGCTTGTAGGGCATGGTGATGGCGTGGTAGTTGACCACGCTGTAAAAGCACTGATAGTCATTTTGCAAATCAACCCAGTTGCGAATAGCACCCAGATAACGTCCTAAATGCAGGTTGCCGGTGGGTTGTACCCCGGAAAGTATTCGTTTTTTTTCTGACATATTAAGCTGAGTTGTTGATTGGGGAGAGGAAAAAAAGGAAATCAGCAACTGTGTTCAATAGTGGGGTCATCTCAACTGAATGACACAATCCAATCAAATCGCAATGGCTGATATCTCCACATTGGCGCCCTTTGGAAGTCTGGAAACCTCAACCAATTCTCTGGCCGGCGGTTGGGTGCCTTTGAAAAACTCGGTATAGACCTCGTTGATACGGGCGTACTGATTGATGTCACGAACAAAAATGGAGCATTTCACCACCCCTTCAAGATCAGAATTGGCGGCTAAAAGTACCTGTCGCAAATTTTCCAACACCTTGTGTGTTTCACTTTCAATATCATCTGTGACCATCTGGCCGGTTTGCGGGTCGATGGCGATCTGACCGGAGACAAAAGTAAAACCGTTAACCTTAACAGCCTGGCTGTAAGGTCCTACCGGATTGGGTGCCCTGTCGGTATGAATTATTTTCTTCATCCTTCCCTGGGTTGCAAAAATAGCGGTGGATTAATCAATTTCTACCTCATCTTCTTCATCAAATCCCTTGATCACCATTTTGCCCTTGTAGTACATGTTACCCTCGTACCAAAATGCTCTGTGAAACTGGTGTGTTTCACCTGTGTTGGGGCAGGTGGCAATTTGAGGAGAAGTGGCCTTGTAGTGCGTTCTTCTCTTGCGCTTTCTCTGCTTTGATATTCTACTCTTTGGATGTGCCATGACACCTTACTTTTTATTAATTAACTATTGCAATTCTCTCTTGATCTGCTCCCAAATGCCGTCCATCTCAGTATCTTCTTCTGAATCCGGTTGAGCACCTTCCAGTTTATCCAAAACTTCGAGGTTGCAGGGTTGGGGGTCTTCTTCTCCGCAGTCATACGTCTTGCTAATTGGCAAACTAAGACAGGCAAACTCGTAAAGATGGTCGGACAGGTCCAACTGGGGAACATCCGGGTCGATGTATATAATTTCATCATTTTGCTCAGATATTTCCTCCTCCCAGGTCATTTTTACCATCAGTCGATAATCTCCTGTAACCGGTAAATTGATTTTTGCAGTGCACCGGTCGCAGTGACAGTTTACAAAACCCCCTATTTCAAAGTCAAAGACCAGCAGAGTCCCTCTGCGATAGAGTTTTACAGTAACTTCGAGTTGGGCGTCTTTGATGGGTGAATTTTCCCGGTCTTCAAAGAAATCGCTTCCCAAAATGAAGCTCCATTCGTACTGGTCGTTAGCCAATCCTTTGATCGGCAAGATAAATCCTTTCAATTCCAACATAACTGCGTTGTGTGAATTGGGTTGCAAAGATACTACAATGTATTGAATTGCATCCCAATGGATTCGATAATAATTTTCAAAAAATAATCCCGGCCCCGTTGATATTTTTTTACCTATGTGTAAGCGGTCAAAAATCAACTGCTTATACGCTCTTTTGGCCTTTCCATGAGCCAATTATCAATCGAACTCTAACGATCTGTTGCGCCCAAAAGTACCAGCTCGGGCCTCTAAACCATATTCTCAGGTCTCACCCACTGGTCGAATTGCTCCTCGGTGAGTAATTCCAGGTCCAGGGCAGCCTGCTTGAGGGTCGTTCCCTCTTTGTAGGCCTTTTTTGCTATTTCGGCGGCCTTGTCGTAACCGATGTGCACATTGAGTGCCGTAACCAACATCAGGCTGTTTTCCAATTGCTGTTTTATACGATCGCGATTTGGTTCCAGTCCTGCAATACAGTTGTCGGCAAAACTCACACTTGCCTCTCCTATCAAACGAGCAGAAACTAACAAATTGTAGATCATAACCGGTTTAAAAACATTGAGTTGAAAATGCCCGGTCATTCCCCCTACGTTCACTGCCACGTCATTCCCTGTAACCTGTGCCATTGCCATGGTGAGGGCTTCTGCCTGGGTCGGATTAACTTTACCCGGCATGATGGAGGAACCGGGCTCATTGGCCGGAATGTTGTACTCTCCAATTCCACTTCGCGGTCCTGAGACAAGCATCCGTATGTCATTGCCAATTTTCATAAGTGATGCTGCTGAGGTTTTCAAAGCACCATGAGATTCCACAATGGCATCGTGCGCAGCCATGGCCTCAAATTTGTTGGGCGCCGATACAAAGGGATAATTGGTAAATTTCGCAATTCGCGCCGCTACCTTTTCTGAATAGCCCTCCGGTGTATTTAAGCCGGTTCCAACTGCCGTGCCACCAAGCGCAATCTCAGCGAGGTGGGGCAAACTGTTCTTTATGGTTCTCTCGGCATTTGCAATTTGTACAGCAAAAGCTGATAATTCCTGACCGACTGTTACCGGGGTGGCATCCATAAAGTGGGTCCTGCCAATTTTGACCACATCTGAAAAAGTCTCTGCCTTTCCCTCTATTGTTTTGCGTAGGTGAAGCAATCCGGGAAGGGTGTTTTCCGATAAAATTCTGTATGCGGCAATGTTCATTGCCGTCGGGAAGGTGTCGTTGGAGGATTGCGATTTGTTTACATCATCATTGGGGTGAAACAATTTTTTCTCGTCGTCCAACTTTCCTCCTTTGAGTACATGGGCCCGGTTGGCCACCACTTCATTGACATTCATATTCGTCTGCGTGCCGGAGCCGGTTTGCCAAACAACCAAAGGGAACTGGTCGTCGAGTTTGCCCTCTGCTATTTCATCGCAAACTTTTGCTATGGTATCCGCTTTTTCTTGAGGAAGTGCGCCCAATTCGGCGTTAGTAAGTGCGGCGGCTTTTTTCAAAACAGCAAATGCCCGGATAATTTCCAATGGCATTTTCTGCCCACCTATCTTAAAATTTTGCAGCGATCGCTGTGTCTGAGCACCCCAGTAAACATCTGCCGGGACTTCCACTAAACCAATGCTGTCTCTCTCTTTTCTGTAGTTCATAGTAATATTATTTTGTTTCTCCGGCTTACAACAAGCCCATTTGTTCATTCAATACCCAATTAATCGGAACAAAAAGCAGTCGTTTCCGTTTTACAAAAGAACGATTATTATATTTTTTCACACAAAAAACATTTAAGATTATGGCTTTCAAATTACCTGATCTTCCATATGCTCACAATGCGTTGGAACCACATATCGACGAAACAACCATGAAAATTCACCATGGTAAACACCACGCCGGTTACACGAGCAAATTAAATGCTGCAGTTGAAGGCACGGCGCTGGAAGGAAAAAACATTGAGGACATTCTCTCCGGAGTGAGCAAGCATGGAAATGCAGTTAGAAACAATGGAGGTGGATATTACAATCACAACCTCTTTTGGGAGGTTATGTCGCCAAACGGTGGTGGCAATCCCGGTGGAGAAGTAGCTAAGGCAATTGATGAGGCTTTTGGTTCTTTTGACAACTTCAAAGAAGAGTTTAGTAAAGCAGCGGCAACCAGATTTGGTTCCGGTTGGGCATGGTTAATTGTTGACAATCATGGAAAACTGGCCGTAACAAGCACACCCAATCAGGACAACCCGCTAATGGACCTGGCTGATAAAAAAGGTACACCGATTATGGGACTTGATGTTTGGGAGCACGCTTATTATTTGAAGTACCAAAACAAGCGCCCAGACTACATCAATGCGTTCTTCAATGTCATCAACTGGGATGCAGTGGAGAAAAAGTACCAGGCTGCGAAATAACCGAATAGGTACATTTTACTGACTCTTCGTAAAGTATTTTGCTATACGAGTGTTGATATATTTTCAAATGCACCGGTTGATTTTGCAATCATCGAGATTTTCTGAGAATTAGATAGTAAATATTATTTCAGGGAGTGGCGTAAAGCTGCTCCTTTTTTTGTCTGTAATTTCAAGGGAGAATTCTATACTTTATTGAGGAAAGTTCCGAAGATATTTTTTCCAGAGGAAACAATTGGAATATACAGTTGGTGGAGGTGAATTAGAAGAACCCAATTGAATCTCTCGACAGGTCACTAATAATACCATAGGGGGCCTAAATCAAACGAAAAAAAGCTATTGAATGCAAGCGTCTTGTCCGTGGGATAGATGAAAAAAAAGGAGGGAGAAATGACCTTTTTCAAACAAATCACTTCTCCTACTCCCTCTTGCAGATCAATTTCCAGAAATTCCTGGGATCCGGAGCATCGTGTGAAACTCCTTTACGTCGTTTACAACAAATTAATGTTCAAGTATTTTTACACCTGAAGCCATGAATTTCAATTCGAATTCAGGTTCCGTTATTGCGGCGATTTCTTCAGGGGAAGCACCGGCATCCTCGGCAAAGTGTTGAAGGTCTGCCACACTGGTCCAGTCTTCGTAAGCATATCCTTCCATTACCACTTTTCCTCCGCCCAGGTCGAGGGGCATGAAAAAGGAGTAGTCGTGAAACTGCACGAAGATGGATTCCTCAGCGGTACCCTCCTCACCATATACATTCATCCAGCAGCCTTTTTTCAGGCATACATCATCCACCCTGGCAATTACCCTGGTGTGAACAGAATCTCGTTCTTGCATTAACTCCATCAATTCTTCAAAGGAGATTGCACCCTCCTCGTCGATTTTCTCGCCAAAGTGAACACCGTCTCCTTCATCTTCGGCGCTCATTTCATCGCCTTCCTGGTGATAATCATCAGTGGCTTTCTCATCGTTTTCGTAGCTGGTTTCCTGACCACATGCCGCGAACATAAGGGCAAAAATGGCCAACATCATTAAGTTTTTCATCCGTTTTTTTTTACTATTAAGAGCCCGGTTTTATTAATGCGGGCGATTAAAAATATTATTCAGTCGACAAAGATAGCATCTTTTTGAAAATGTTCAAAAATCAATACCCTCTTCCGAATAACAGTCTCATGCCCCGTCAATCAACTATTTCTTGTCAATCGGTAGATCGCCGGGCTTCTATTCTTCCTGATCAATGAGTCGTGGTCATTTTTTGATTGATGGAAAGAACAAAGTCACCAATACCCTCGTGCTCGTCGTCCCATTCTTTTGCATCAGAGGCCATTACTGTGCTTATGTTTACAATAAGCAGATCGGGGTTTAATCGCTCCAGGTACCAGATTATGCCCTCTTTGTAATTGGTGTGGAAACTGCCGTTGATGTGGTAAAAACGACTATTCTCATCCATGTTTTCATGAATGAAATGCGCCATGGTGGCATCCTTTATAGCCTGGGCATACACGAATTTATTGGCACCGTCCCCATGTGCCATTTCGAGCATCATCTGGTAGGTGCGCAAATCCATATCTACCTCGATAGGCAAGGGCACCATGTATCGCCTTCCCTCATGTACCGGTAGCGAATCCAGGCCCTCAAATCCTTCCCGGAAAATGAGGTTGGCGTATCTTCTCGGTACATTGGTCGCAATAAAAGGCAGCCCTCGTTGCCGAGCGTATTCAACCAGGGGCTTGTAATCGGTATCGTAGTTGCCCCAAAACCGGGCTTCATTATTGAAGTTGTTCTCGCTGATATAACCTGAAAAGTACTCATCCAGGATAAGTTGGTCGTGGGCTTCAAAAAACTCTGCACCTACCACCAAATTATCTCCATGTTCACCGTAGAGTATCTGTAAAATTTCCCGCTGTAGCCAGTGACAAATGGGGTTGTTATGAAATTCTCCGAAAAAGACCACATCGGCTTCTTTGATTCTTTCCACCATTTGACCAAAATCTGTCTTGCTGCCATCTCCCTCAAAAAGTTGGTAGGCTTTGAGTTCCTGTGCCTCCATTTTTCCGGAAAAAACCATCGCAACCAAAGGCAAAAGTATGGAAATCAATAAAATACGTCTCATGGAATACAATTTTTAATGTTAACAAATACAGTCCAACTGGCTAATCTCCACATTGGTGGATTGAAACTTTTAGCCAGTTATCGTTTCTGCAAAGGTAAATTAATAAATCCGGGTTTTACAGTTGACAAACTTTTTACTGCTGTGGATCCGGGGCAGGAGATAGTCCCTTTACACAAATTTAATAGTGGTAAAACCAGCCAATCTACCTCCAGGCTGTCAATCCTTATTAGCTTTGGGTTTTGTTTTGAAAAGTTTGTTTAGAACCTGCCAATGGAAGAAAAGCGCGGAGAATTAAGACGAGCAATCGGGGTTCCCGGTGCTGTACTGATGGGCCTGGGTTCAATCATTGGTACGGGGATTTTTGTGAGTATTGCCATTGCAACCCAGGTTGCCGGAAATGGCATCGTAGTCGCGATATTTTTGGCGGGAGTCCTGGCTGCCTTTAATGGATTGAGCAGTGCACAACTGGCTGCAGCCCACCCGGTAAGCGGAGGGACCTATGAATACGGCTACAAATTTTTGAGTCCATTGCTCGGTTTTACAGCCGGTTGGATGTTTGTGGTGGCAAAATCTGCATCGGCTGCCACTGCTGTACTCGGTTGCATTGCCTATTTATTTTACGCCTTCGACATTGAATCAACCTACAGCGCTTTGGTCTCAGCAGGTCTCGTATTACTGGTAATTGTAACCATTTTGGTAAGCGGTGGTATCAGGCGCAGCAATCGGGTTAATAAGGTTATCACAGGGGTGACATTGGCAGGTCTGGCGGTTCTCTTATTCGTTGCGTGGTGGAAAAGTGGGGTTCCGGTGGAGCCCTTGCGCGAATTATCGGTGGATTTTGAATGGAATACTACGCTTTACGCTGCTGCACTGATGTTTGTTGCCTACACGGGCTACGGGCGAATAGCTACTCTTGGAGAAGAAGTACTCAATCCCAAAGTGACCATTCCCAGGGCTATTATCGCTGCCATGCTTTTTATCGTGCTGCTTTACTTGCTGGTTAGTCTCACCTCGCTGCATGTAATGGGAGCGGAGGCTTTTGGCAGGACCATAGAAGGCGATGCAGCTCCACTGATGGCCGTCAGCAGGTTGCTGGGATCCCCCGTGGTCGAGTTTATTGTCACTTTTGCTGCCATTACAGCTATGCTGGGTGTTCTGCTAAATCTATTACTTGGTTTGTCGAGAGTAGTACTCAGTATGGCTCGAAGGGGTGATCTGCCCGTGAAGTTGGCTGATGTTAAAAAATCGTCCGGCAGTCCCAATGTGGCATTGTGGACCACTGCTGTGATAATCGGTATTTTGGTGGTCAGTGGAGACGTTTTCTTCACCTGGGCTTTCAGTGCTTTGACGGTCCTCATTTACTACTCGATTACCAATCTGGCAGCCCTTTTTATCCCTAAAGAGTTGCGGCTGTATCCAAAATGGATGGCTGTGGCAGGATTGGCTGGGTGCCTGTTCCTCGCATATTGGATTGAATCCACCATTTGGCTGTACGGATTGGCTGTACTTTTACCGGGATTGCTCTGGCATTTTCTCAGGTATAAGTACCGGAAAACTTAAGGAGGGGTTAGATTTTTGCGTTTGCATTGAGAATTCGATCGAATAAAGCTTTTGCAAATAGCAGTTTTCCAAAATACAGGCGAATCCGGGTGGCTTCAATCCCCTTTCCACTTCATTTATTAACTTTGTCATCAGGATTTGCTGTCCTGGCAGTAAATTGAGACCACTTATGCGGTCATTTTTGTAAAAGGTAAATCCACCTGCATTTGAAACTCGTCTTTGAAATCTTCGATGAGGTAACAGGTTGCTTTTCCCGCCGGGTAAAGCTTCATTCGGTTGGGGATTACTTTATTGAGTCCAAAAGTAAAAAGCTTTCAATCCTTCAGGCTCTTCCAGACCAATTCATCCTCCGGTTGAAAACTGTTTATCGACTCATTTTACTGCTGGTTAGTTGTGGCTTGATGAGTGCAACTGTTTGGTCTCAGGAACTCATTGTGCCGCACAGACACTACACTCCGCACGATGGTCTGCCGGGAATCGTCAATCAGCAAGCCATGGAGGACAGCAGGGGCTATGTTTGGATCGCCAGCAATGAGGGGATAGCCTTTTTCAACGGCTACGAATTTAAAATGATTGAAGACCATCCGGGCTTCAGCACCGAGTTCATACATTTTATCGAGGAGGACCGGGATGGGCGGATGATGTTTCTCAGTGAAACCAACCTGACCATTTACGACGGTCGAGAGTTTCTCTCCCTACCTCTGCCGGGCAGGTCCTCGCGTGGGGTAATTCTCGTTCCCGATGATGAAAAATCACCCGTTGTTGCTACCGGAAGCTTAACATCCCTGCAAGTTTTTGAAGTAGATCAGGACAGTCTGAGTGAGATGGAACCAATCCGGGCCAATCGGGGTGACCGTGTCAGACTCAAAGAGGGAGAAAAAATGATTTCAGTCTATGAGGACAGGTACTATTTCCTGACGGAGAATAATACCGCAAAATATCAGTTGTTTAACCGCCTTGAAGTGCTGCCCACCAATTTGCCTGAGCTGACTTTTTTTCCGGAAATTGGCTTTGTAATGTACCGGCACCTCGATCCACCCTACGATTATTTTACCTACAATCGCAGCAGTCGGGAGTTCATCGAAATACCCTCTGTAGGTGAGTTTTACGAAGAATACCGTGATCGCTACACTCTTCACCGCAACCCACCCGGGAAAAATGGGGAATATCTCTACCTTTCAGAACGGCAATCTCACATGCCGGCATTTGATCTGCAGGGGCATTTTATTTGGAGCGCATTCAAGGATCGCAGTGGACAATTGTGGACTTTAACTGACAATGGCCTTTATAAGTTTTTTCTGAATGGGATATTTCAGTTGGAATCAGAACCGGCTTCCACTATTTGGGGTGTGTCGGAATGGGTAGACAGATTGTTCTTTCACTCTTATCTGGATGGATTGTTCTACCGGGAGGAAGGAGAATGGAAAAACATCCCTAACCCGCACAGCAACGGAGAGTTGTTTCCCGGAAGGGCTGTAAGTAGCAACAGCCACCACTTTGTACCTGCCTGGGACGGAATTTTCGTCGTGGACAAAGACTTCGAAACCCACTTTTTGGAAACAGACCGCTTTGCAGAGGGCCTGTATTTTGACAGCCTGACCAATGAGTTGATTGCAGCAGACGAAAACAACCTCTATGTTTTTGACGCAGACAATTTGGACAGGATTGCCTATTTCCCGCTACCGGCAGAGGCCACTCGCGTCGGGATTTTCAGTATAAGACAATCGGGAGATGATCTCTGGCTCGCAGGTCCCGGTGGTGTTATGCGCTTCAACAGAGAGGTTGAGATTTTTGATACTTTTACCCACTCCGGTGGTGAACTGCCCTGCAAAAGTGCCGTCAATATTTTCATAGATGAGTGGGGTGAAATTTGGGTGAGCGGAAATTGCGGTCTAATGTGGTGGAATGCCGCCAAAGGGCAATTTGAACTGATGGAGGGTTTCGCAAAAAACACCTCCCTGGTTGATATGATTGAGCTGGGAGAAGGGAAATACCTGGTTAGCGGAAGCACGGGGCTTTTTGCTATTGAGATTTTACGCGACAACAACCCTTCTCATCTTAGAATTCTCAAGGAATTTAATCAGTACAACGGTTTTGATGGGATAAAGCCTTTTTTGACCGGATTTTTCAGGGATTCCAGGGATCAAATATGGATACCTGCCGCCACGGGAACTTACATGGTAGATGAGCGCATGCTCAATTTGGAGTCGAGTGAGGCAGAGCTAAAGCTCACCTCCATCGATGATTGCCGCTTTCCTTTTAACCAGGAAAAAGATACCGTTTACAAATTGCCTTATGGAAAGAATTTTGTCGATGTGGGATTTGATATGGTCTCCTTCAACTGGCCTGGGAATCCCGGATTCCAGTACCGCCTTGCTGAAAGTGATGAATGGAGTTTGGCCCAGCGCGACCAGCTCATTCGTCTCATTGAACTGGATCACGGTACTCACGAATTGACAATCCGGGCGGTTTTCAAAGACCGGGATGAAGAGTACTGGCCTTATCTCACGGCCAGGGTAAAGGTGCAACTGCCGGTATGGAGAAGGAGTTGGTTCCCATTATTCGCCGGTGGTTTTGTGCTATTTTCGGCTTTGGTCATTGCCGGTTCCTGGTTGTACAACTTGCGAATTAGACTTAACCAATTTAAACTTCACAACCACCTCCAATTGATTCAAATTCACGCACTGGAAGCTCAACTCGATCCCCATTTCATCTTTAATGTATTGTCCAACATCCAGAAAAAGGTGGTGTTGGAGCAACCGGAGGAGGCCAACAATATGATCGTCAAATTGGGAAGACTTATGCGGAGATATCTGGAGTCGGTGGAAACGGGCATTGAGAGCAGCAAGGATATCCACCGGACTAACCTGACCAACGAACTGGAATTGATCAATCTCTACCTTGAATTTGAGATGGAAAAATACCCGGATAAATTCACCTACCAAATCGACGTGGCTCCCAATATCGATACGGATAAAACAGTGATCCTGCCCATGTTGATTCAACCATTTGTCGAAAACTCGATAAAGCACGGATTTTCCGGAATTGACAGAATGGGAGAAATCGAAGTGAAACTCTTACGCCGGAATGACAGCCTGATCATCGAGATAAAAGACAATGGAGTCGGTCGCGCTGCCGCCAATAGACAAAAGCTCGAGCGAGATGACACACCACACCGCTCTAAGGGAACCATGTTGGTAAAAAGACGCATTGAGTTGCTTCAAAAACTGGGCTATCGGGTGGATTTGACAATTGAAGACCGGTCTCCCGGTACTTTGGTAAGGATTATTAGTCCGGTTTTTGAGGACGGAATAAAAGACTAAAATCAACTCACATAAATTATTGTTATCAAATGGTCCTCTTTCCCTGACCGGATTATCGGTCTATTTTAGCAAAAATTGATCACAATCTAAAGGCAAAAAACCGGAATTTTTAACCAATTTTTCGCTATCTTTGAATCCCAAATAAATCTAATCCCGGAGAATTCCAGGATCTTTTTTTCTCCAAAACAAATTAATCTTAGTTGCAATCAAACATACAACTACCACACTCCAAATTTTTTAACGGTAAACCAAAGGCAAAAACAGGGTACAGCACCCATTGACGTGTAATCACCCGTGCTAAATGATAAGTCAGACATGAAATTAGATGCCATCATAGTTGAAGACTCCCGGGACAACCTGGAAGTACTACAACATTTTATCAAAAAGTATTGCCCGCAGCTCAACATTACAGGAACTGCTGCAACCATCGAGGAGGCTGAAAAATTAATCCGGTCGGAAAACCCAGACCTCGTTTTTCTGGATATTGTCCTGGACGGGAGGAAGAGTTTTGAACTGCTGGAGCAGTTGGAATCGGAGAGTGGAATCAACTTTATGATCATTTTCGTAACTGCACACTCCCGCTTTGATTTTGCCGAAAAAGCCATTGATTATTCGGCAGTTGGATACCTCACCAAGCCCGTGGACAAAGACAAGTTGAAGTTCGCAGTGAGCAAGGCCATTCGCCTACACCCACATTTTTCCCTGTCTGAAATTCGCGATACTCTCTCTCAACTTGAGAATAAAAAGCCCAACCAGCCTGAGTTTTTTAAGATAATTAAATTCAATCAGGTGATAAAAACAGTAAAGCCTGAGGAGGTATCGCATATCGTCGCTGAGCGGGACATATCTATCGTCTGTCTGACCAATGGCGACAAAGAAAAAAGCAGCCGCTCTTTGGGATTCTATCAACAAGAGCTGGAAAACCACCCAGGTTTTTTTCGCATCCACAACCAAACCATCGTCAATATCAGGCAGGTTTCCGAGATCAACCGAAAGGACAATCTCGTCATCTTGAGGAATGGTAAGAAGCTAAATTGCTCTCGAAGGATGGGAAGAGCACTCTACGATTACCTGGCCAGCAGGAAATACGATTGATTTCTCATAGATAGAGATCACTTAAAACCTCCAGTTCAATCCTCCCGACAATCTGCTGTGAATACCGTGAAAAGGCATTTCGGAGGTAATATCCAAACCACCGTAAATTTCTGCAGAACCCCACTGTCGAGAAATTGAGAATGAAAAATCCAACTCCATTCTGTCAATGGAGACGGGGTCCCAAAAGTTACTGAAGGAACCTCCCTGGAGACTGTTAATACTTAACCGTCGATAGCCGGCTGTCAAAGCTGTTTCGGCTGATAACGAACCCATTCCCAATCTGACGACCGGTCCCATAGATAGTCCGGAGGCCCTGATATCTGCGCCGGCCGATCCCTGATCCCAATAGAAATGCTGTATTCCCGAGAGATAGCGGAAGCGGGTTTTCCACCCCAGTGGAAGATTTTCCGCGGGATAGTAATTCAATTCTGAATCCATTTTTGAATTCCAGTAAACCCGGCTGCTCACATCCTCCCCGTTTTCACCCCAGGGATTTTCCAGTTCTTTTAACTCCCAATCCCATCTGTCCGACACTACATCCGCAACTCCGTTTTTCCACCGGAATTCCAGCGGGCTGTTGGCAGTTCCCAGTGTAACGGTCAATGCCTCTGATGCGCAATTTAAATTATCAAATACCAGAAGTTCGTATGTTCCCGGGGAAAGGTTGTCAAATTCATAGACCTGACCGGATGTGGTGCCGTGGAATTCATTATTCAGATAGAGCGAATAGGATGGGTTGCCGCCGTTTATAGATACTGTAATGGAACCATCATTCTGATTCGGTCCACCCGGATTGGTGGTACTTACCAAAGAGAGTTCAACAGAAGATTCGGTCAGGTGAAGTTCACCCTGAATGTTTTGGGTACATCTGGAAGGAATTCCCTGCGGCAAAGCGGAGATCAGGTACAAATCAGCCTCCAAATAACCAAAGTAGTCACTGAGATCAACCGATACGGGGCTTTCGAAAAACGAGGAATTAAATATTCCGGGGCCATTAACCGTGACGCGTACTGGTCCACCTTCAGGGTTTCTCAGGTGAAGTGTTATCTCAGGACCGTTGAAACATCCTTCTGAAAAGAATTGGCTATCCGTAATCCAATTGGGATCCAGTTCGCCGAGTGTAGTATTGAAAATTAAACTGCACTGCAACAACTCATCCGTGATGGTTACCTCGTATCCCCCTGTACTCAAATCTTCATTCAGTGCACCCTCAGTGCCATTGCTCCATTGAAATGTGTAATCCGCAGGAGGGTCCGGGACCACCTCCAGTGAACCATTGCTAAAACCACAATCGGGTTTTTCAATGATAAATTCCACATCAAAATCACAGGGGGGCAACTCAACCACTATAGTAAATAAGGCGGTATCCAATGTACCGCAGACATCCTCCACGAAAAATTGGACCTCAATGACACCCTTCTCGGGGATGGTGGATTCAAAACTTCCCAAACCCATTGAATCGATCGTCAAATCTCCAAAATCGGCTGGCTCGAAAGCTGTCACTCTGAGTTGTGTCCCGAAGGCATTTGCCAGCAGATTAAATGACACAAAATCCCCTGATAAAACCTCAATTTCTTTATCCCGCGCCTCAATGGGCAGTGGTTGTTCAACAAGCTCCAAAACTAAACTATCGCTCAGTTCGCAGTCGAGGGATTGATCGCGGACTACAATTAGATATTCCCCCGGACCGATTTCGAGAAATTCCGAAAGTGCAATTCCGGTTTCCATCGTTTCAATGACAGTACTTTCCCCCGGTCCTTCGACGGTCAATTCAAAATCCCCATCACCGGGACTGGTCAACTCCAGTTCTATTTCACCCTCTTTAATACAGGTGGGGTCCTCCACAGTAAAGGCTTCAATATACTTCGGCGCTCTTTCAGGAATGGTGTAGGGAATGGTGATGGTGTCGGATTCAAATCCCTCACCCGATAAAATGAGTACGACTTCATAGTCTCCTGCACTTTGTTCCATGAGCGTATCTGCGGCACTGTCATCGTGCCAGATCAATTCGTAATCGCAGGCTGTTTCAATCTCAAAATAGGCAGCTCCATTGGAAATTCCGCAGTCTGCCGTATCGACGGTTATTTCAAATTCCCGCTGGCATTCAACCGGCAGTATTTCAATAAAGACCAGACCGGTATCAATTCCCCCACAACTGTCTACCAGCACATAGAAAAAATCAACTTCTCCGACAAAATTTTCCCCGGGAACGTAGGTCATTTCCCCTGTGGAATCCAGTTCGAGACTTCCTTCTTGAGGCTCACTGTGGGATTCTATTGTTAGTATGTGTCCAATGTCGTTGCTCATAATATTGGCAACCAGAGTATCGGTTATCAATATCTCAAAGGTGTCATTCACTGCCTCAGGGGGAAGATTTTCCAGTTCAAATTCGTAAGATTCCGTGCATTGCGTGGTGGTATCGGTTATTGTTAAACTGTATGTGCCGGCGTTCAGGTTTTCAATAAAAGAGCTGTCCCCGCCATTGGACCAGTCGTAAATAAAGTTTTCATCACCATTGGTTCCAATGCGGATGGAGCCGTCAGCTTCTCCGCAATCTGGATCGGAAATTTCAAAGTCCACAGCGATATCACAAGGCAGAACATGTATTCTGAGCAGTGCTGTTTTGTCCTGGCCACAGGTATCCACAGCGGTGTATTCCAGCACTATTTCTCCGCTTTGGTCCTCCGGGGCCCAATAGGTAAAAGCTCCGTCCTCTGCCACCTCTATCTCTCCAAAATCTGGATCGTCAATTGCAGTCAATTCTAAACCGGTACCCAGGTCGTTGGAAAGTAGATTGCCACTCACTTCTTCTCCTTGCAAAACAGAAGTTTCCACATTATTCAGGACCATTTCCAGCGGCAATTCTTCCAGGCTTATCTGTTGTTGTGAGGCGCATTCCTCCCCCGCTGTTTCATCGTAAACGGTGAGGGTGTATTCACCTTCGGGAAAGAACTTTCCTTCCCATATTTCTGTCAGGGAAAAACTGCCCGACCAGCTCTGCAAATTGGCTGTGAGGTTGGTTTCCGGTCCTTCGAGTTCTACCACCGGGCTACCCGGCCCATCAAAGTCAAAGGTCCATTGCGCATCGGGGGTTTCGAGACAATTTCCCGCACTGGTTGTATTAAAACCCCAGTGCTCCACGGGATTCTCCTCTACTTCGACCTCGCCCTCGTATTCGCAATCATTGTTCAGATCGGTTATAGTGTAGGAAAAACTGCCTGAACTCAGTCCGGCTCTTTCAAAAATTTCTGACCCATCCTGCCAACGAATTTGAAAGTCCCCTTCCTGTTCAGGAGTGACCGTGATCCTGCCATTTTCAAGACCGCAGTCCTCCGCTGCAGTCTCCACCTGAAACCCGGCATCGCAAACCGCTTCCACCCATATACGCACTGTCGACTGTGCACTTTGCCCGCATTCATCCAGCACTTCAAACGGCACCTCAACCCATCCGCTGAAATTGCTCTCGGACTCGTAATTATAGTTGCCATCGGGGGAAATATTGACGGTTCCACTGACTCCCTGAGAGAATTCAACCACTTCGCAACCGCTGCAGGAGGCACCTTCGAGGACATTACCGCTGAGTTGCTCCCCGGCGGTTACTTCCCTTTCAAGCTCCTGAATATCAATCACAGGCAATTGTACTTCAACAATTACCGATGCGGTTCCACTCTGATCGTGGTTGTCTGTGACTGAGTAGGTCAACTGCACACTCTCAGACAAACCGGGAAAAATAACTATGGTGGACGGGGGATTAAAAGTACCGATTTCACCGGTCAATCCACTTACATCGGTAACAGTCATTCCATCGCCTTCGTCGTTTTCCAGAGGGTTTATTTCTGCGCCATCAGGGCAGGTCAATTCCACAAGCAGGTCATTTACGATCAGTGCAGGGGTGGTGTCCGGGGGTGGTTGTGTAGGAGGGTCCTCTTCTTCTCTATCTGCAGCAAGTAACCATACCCCTCCACCTACCGCAGCCGCTGAAGCAGGTGCATACCACGGAATGTCTCTGATGGTAAAGGGCTTTGAACGGGCACCGGTTAGCTCCAATTTATTCCAGACATCAATACTGGTGACATAGTCCACTTGTTGGACATTAAATGAACTTTCGGGCAAAGTAGCGTGGAAAAAAGTAGTACCCGACTCATCTATCGAGAGGTCCATCGTCTCGGAATGGGTCTTACCGGATTCATCTGTCCACGATACACGCACTTCAAAATCGCCGGATTCCGGGAAGAAAAACAAGGCTCCAGGTGTCTCTCTGAAAGCAATTGGAAGCAATCCTTCGGAATCTCTCATTTCCCAACGAACCAGAAAGGGCTCTTCATCACTGTTGACTTGGAACCAAATTCCGGGCCCCCTTTCACCCTCCTCCGGTTGAATGACAGCCAGAGGTTTTGCAATACCCCAATCCTCGGGTATTTCCAGAGGCTGGTCTGATTGGCCTGAGAGTTGAAAACAAGCAAAAAACACAGTACACAGGATGCACAGCATTGTTTTGATGGAGTAAACTCCTGTCGCCAAATCCACTAATTTTCTCACTTTTATAATTCGCCTGTTTGCAGATGCCTTTAGCGACAAAGGTAAAAAATCCGGTACATATTACTTTTGATAATCATGGAGTCAGTTGGAGAACTACTTGCTCGCAGTTCTTTTTTTTCCAGGTCGCTCGTCTTTGGGCGGCATGGTACCAAATACCCGGTCCCAAAAAGTGTTGGAAACTCCAAAGGCTTTGTCGGGGTATTTGTAATGGTGCAGATTGTGGTGAATCCAAAGAGGTTTGAGAAACTCCGGTGGCTTGAATTTATGAATCGAGAAGTGAACGAAAGAGTACATCAGATAACCGGCAAAAAAACCGGGAAAGAAAGCCCAGGTAAGCTGTGGTTGACCAAAAAGAAGGAAGATTAGGTAGAAAATTAAGAATAGTAAGGATGCCATAATCAAACCGGGCACCGGCGGCATCAGCAATCGGGACTCATCGCGCGGGTGGTCGTGATGTACGCCGTGCATCAGGTAGTGCATGCGCATTACAATTTTGGAGTCGGAGATCCAGTGGAAGAGATAGCGGTGCAACAAATACTCCGCCAGTGTCCAAAAGAAGAAGGCGAAAACAAACAAACCGGCTACAGTCACTGCCGGGAGCCCCTTAGTCACCAAAGCAACGTAGAGCAGGGCAATTATTACCAGAAAGTAAACCACCACACTGGTCAGGGGGGTTGTTTTGGTCAGGGAATTTAAAAAGTCATTCTTAAATAGTCTGGCTTCTTTGGTCGGATTGGTCTTTTCCATTTGTACTTCTCTTGTAATCTTCAACGATTATGGTAACACAAAAGCAAGCTCAAAAATTCCCGATTTGGAGGTGAGTATTCAGGTCGGTTTCCCATAATTCTAACTACCGGCTCATTCTGTCAACAACAGCCTTTATCGAAATATCGGTGCAATTGAAATGTTGCTCCGGGCATTTTTTTCTTCCGTGCAATCCACACGGGCGGCAGGAGAGTTTTCTCCCGGTTTCCAGCACGAGAGAGTCCTCGGAGAGAGGGTAAAATCCAAAGCCTGGTATGGTGGAGCAAAATAAAGCAGTTACCGGTGCATTCATGGCGGAGGCTATGTGGAGGGGCGCAGAGTCATTGGTGAAATTCATCCTCGCTCGATCCATTAGTGCAGCGACCTCAAGTAAGCTGTACTGACCGGCGGTATTTTTGACCGCACCTGAAGTGTCTGCGGATTCAATTTGATCACACAAAGCCCTGTCCCCCTCAGACCCTATGAGCAAAACATCCATCCCCGGGGGGCTGTGTTTTAATGCTTTAATCCAATTTTCGGCAGGCCACTGCTTGGTGAACCACTTTGAAGCCGGAGCTATGCAAATGTAGGGGTCCTCCCGTTCCGTTTTATCATAATCACCGGCTGAGGGGTACAATTTGGGTGAGACCCAGTCATCGTCGGTTATTTCCGATACGAGAATAAGGTTTCGCTCGACCTCGTGCAGCATGCTATCCGGTTCGAAGCGATGGGCGTATTTTTTGTGGTAAAAAAATGAGAGTGGATTTTTGTCAAAACCAATGACCGTCTCAGCTCCTGACAAGATGGAGAGCAAGCCGGAAGTAAAAAATCGCTGTAAATTGACCACCAGGTCGTATTTCTCCTTCTTTATCTCAGACTGCAATTCCCAAAAACTGTTCCATTTGGAGTTTTTGTCAAAACAATAGATTCGCCTGAGTTTAGGGTGGTTTGCCAACACCGATTCATTGCCCTTTTTTAGCAAAAAATCGATCTCAATTCCCTCGAATGAACGGTGGAGTTTTTCCACTACTGCCGTGGACAAAATAACATCCCCGAGGTGGGCAGTTTGTATGACGAGGGCTTTTTTCATGGCAGTTTTTCAACGTAGAACTGACCCCTTAGGTTCTGGATTGATGACGTGTTTCAATCCCCACCGGGAGTCCATCGCTGAGGTAGAAAAAACTCAGTGGTATCTCTTTCAAAAGTGGCCAGTGTTCTCCTTCCCTGTCTCAACTCCATGGTTCCGTTGGATATCCTGAAACCATCTATTTCATCGAGCACTTCAAATAACTTATTCTCCAGTAGCATATCCTCGCATTCTTTCCTTCCTCTGATCATTTGCTCCACTTCAAGATCTGTGCCGCTCAGGTTGATGCGCATACTTATCGTATTGCAACCTGCAAAGGCTCTGGCCTCTCCGGGGATAGTGGTTGGAAACATTACGTGATTGGGTCTGTGCTCGTCGAGTTGGTAGTTTTCCGTTCCTCTTACTTCCTGTAGCAACCAGCGTTCATCCATCAACATCCGTTCCTGCTCTTCCGGCGAGAGTCTGTCTCCGCAAGCGGTGAGCCCCAAAATAATCACAGCCAACAATACATTCCATTTCATAATTCGTTCATTGTTTTTAAACCAGCCTATAATAAGGTGGGACAAAATTAATAAATCCTCTAACAGCACTTCAACATCACATCGGCCAACATGGTGGTAATTTTGCTTCACCGGATCAAGCACCCGGCAATTCTATGGCTATGGTGGTGCCTTCGTCAGGAGTGGATGATTTTACATAAATTTTTCCCCGGTGGTACTCTTCAATAATTCGGCGAGCGAGAGAAAGTCCCAACCCCCAACCGCGTTTTTTGGTTGAAAATCCGGGTTTGAATACCTCCTTGAATTTACCGGCGGGGATTCCTTTACCTGAGTCCGATACTTCTATTACCACTCTTTTATCCGGATGACTCATCTCCACCAGTATCAACCCTTTTTCCCCCATGGCATCCAATGAGTTTCTTATGAGATTTTCTATCACCCATTCGAAGAGATGTTTGTTTATTTTGGAGGTGTAAACTCCCTGGCTGTCCATTTCAAATCTGAATTGCACCTGTCTGGGAGCGCGCCTCTTCATGTAATCGATTATAGGTGGAATCACATCCGTTAGGTCTTGTTTGTTTAGTTCAGGACTGCTTCCCACTTTTGAGAACCGATCTGCGATCAGTTCCAGCCTATTGACATCCTTGCGTAGTTCCTCTATGATTTCCTGTTTGTCCTCGTCGTCTTTTTCCGTTATGGAATCCATGACCTCTATCCAGCCGATAATGGCGTTTATGGGGGTTCCGAGTTGGTGTGCAGTCTCCTTGGCCATTCCGGCCCAGACTCTGTTTTGCTCTGCTTTCCTGGCAGCACTAAAGCCGAGAAAACCCAGAACAACAAACGCTCCTACCAGAATGATTTGTACAATGGGAAAATAGGTCAGCAACTGCAATACCAGGGAGTGTTTGTAGTAAATATACTGTCTTGGACTCTGTGCAGTATTTATGATAAAAGGCTCATTACCGTCGGCTCTGATACGCTCAAGTTGGCGCTCCAGATACTCCATGTCGCTGTTTCGGTCACCTCTGAAATTAACAGCAAAAATGATATTGTCATTCTCATCTGCGAGAATCAGCGGGATAGAGCTGTTTTTTTCAATGACATAGGACTGAAAAGTGAGATCGGCGTCGAGATTGTCGTCCTCCTGGTTTATGGCTTCGAATGCTTTTGAGATCAAATCAATTTTATCCCTCTCACCCTCGGCCAACTGAGTGGCCAGGTAATTGGTATAAACCAGTGATATGAACAAAATCACCACCCCGCTCAATCCGAGCCACCACTTGTAATTCAGATATATGTTGCCCAACTTCATTCCTCAACAGAATCGTAATCAATAGCAAAGTAAGGCATTCGCAGGCAAATTGTATGCATGCATGCCCCCAATCTTTCCGCAATTTAAGGCCTTTTTTTGTTTACACAACGCTTTGAGTCATTTTCAATGACACCATTGTCTCTTTTTTCTGCTGTTTATTTGTTCTCGTAGCCGTGACATAATCCCCACAGACTCAATTGAACTGTTGCATTCCGATGATGTTGTGGAAGGAGAATGCTTAACTTTGCTTTTTTCAGGTATTGGTACGCCATTGAAACGACACAGGAAAGAGTTTTAAAATAAGCCCCCGTTGTTGCCAGTTAATAATCAGTGAAATGGCCTGTAAATAATACTTAGTCATAGATTGTGAGAATAAATTGTTGCGCACCAAAGGCCTGGCACGGAATAAATG
>SKLY01000013.1 GCA_007121335.1 Saprospiraceae bacterium
ATGGAAAACCGCGCTTTGCTGACGCTTGTAATATGGGCTGTCCTTCTTGTGCCAACCCTTTTTGAAGCCTATAAAAAAAGGGATACAATTCGAAAATGGCTAAAGACGTAAACGCTCACCCGCTGAATCCACGTTAATTTGCTACTTTTGCAGCAATTTAATCAAAACTATGGAATCACAAGACAAAATAATCTCTCTTGCCAATGTCCTGTATAAAAACCGAATCCGGCTGCTTGTCCTGTGTCTGGTCACTTTCGTAGTTTCGGCTGCAATTACCCTGACCATGCCGAATTACTACAAGTCGGAGACCATATTTTATCCAACCAGTGAAGACCTACTCAAGCCAAATATAATTTTTGGTGAAACCGATTCCGACATGCGGTTTTACGGAACGGATATAGAGTTGGACAGGCTATTGTCAATAGCAGAGTCTCCTCAATTGTACGATTTTTTAATCGATGAATTTAATCTCGCTGAGCGATATGGCATTGAGGAGGGCAGCAGGCACTGGAGGACAAGGTTGAGGAACAAACTGCAGAAAAACTACGGGGTCAGGAAAACTCGACGTGGAGCTGTGGAGCTGTCCGTGGAAGATACGGACCCGAAGGTGGCTATGGAAATGGCGATGGCCGCCAGGAACAAAATTTCTGAACTCGCAACTTCTATTATTCGCCAGGCTCAATCAGACATGCTTGAAGTGATAAAGCAAACGGTCGGTGAAAAGGAAGAAATGGTAGTAGTCCTCAAGGACAGTTTGCGCACACTGCGGGAAAAGTACGGTATCTTCAGTGTCGAAGCACAATCTGAAATGTACTCTTCCATAATTACGGAGCTGGAGTCCAAATTGCAGCGGGAGCGAGTGCGGTACGATAGATTGGCGGCCAATCCCAGGATATCCCGGGATACCATTGCATTTATGGAGGCCAATTTGATGGGTTTGGAGCAACAATTCAGCTTCCTCACTGGTGAAGCCACTGATGAATTGACCGGATTGCAGCGATTTAACGAGGGTGTGGGTCAGTTTGAATTGGTGAAAAACCGATTTGAACGTGAGAGCAACCAATTGACTTTTGAAAGGATTCGAATGAAGAAGATAATTGCAGCATACGAAGCTTCCTATTCTGCGGTATTTGTATTGCAGGAGGCATTTCCGGCCGATAGAAAGTCCAGACCCGCCAGATCCTTGATTGTGGGAGGGGCTGTTTTGGGAGTGCTGTTATTTGCTACCGTAGGTTTACTTTTATTTCATTCCATTGATCCGGAACTAGCGGAAAGAATCAAAAAAGGGTGAGCAGCTTAACCAACCTTCTGAAATATCGCGATTGGCGTGAAGGAATGAGTTTGATTTACTTTGCGCTGGTGGTGGTCTGTGTAAGCATGGCGATAGCACTGGAGTCCATGGTGCCGGTAGCCATTCCTTTCATTTTGTTGTTGTTGGTTTTTTCTGTCACTCAGTTTGAAAAATTATTCCTCCTACTCTGGATTACCATCCCACTTTCCACTGAATTCTCTGTCACGGATTCTCTGGGCACGGATATGCCCGCTGAACCCATTATGTGGATATTGTTTGGATTCTACATATTGATGTGGTCACACAGCAGCCGGATAAGGAGTTCCGCCGCTTTCAGGCATCCTGTTTTTGCCCTTATCGTCCTACACCTCGGCTGGATATTTATCACCTTTATTTACGCCGTGGATCAGGTGGTTGCCCTGAAATTTTTCCTGTCAAAACTGTGGTATGTAGGGGTCTTTTTCCTGCTTGCTTACTACATGTTGGACAACCGGAAGAAGTTCAACAGGATTATGACCGCTGTTTTTGCCTCCCTTTTATTTACAGCTGTGGTTATTTTTGTTCGCCATGCCATCGAGGGGGGGCTGACGTTTGCGAGTATAAACTCCGTCGTAGATCCATTTTACAGAAACAAGGTCAATTACTCCTCTTTGATTGCTCTTTTTCTACCCATTTTGGCTTACCTCTACACAGAATCGTCAAGAAGGCCGGGCTGGCGGAAGTTTCTCGCCGTCTCTTTTGTATTTCTGGTGATCGCCATGTACTTCGGCTACACCAGAGCGGCAATGATTGCTGCAGTAGCAGCTGCATTCACTCCTTTTATCCTCAGATTCAAACTCATTAAACCTATACTGGTGGCTGGTGTGCTGGCGGCCGGATTTCTCAGTTGGTACATGTTTGAAGGGGAGACTTACCTTGAGCACTCTCCGGATTTCGACAGGACGATTATGCATCAGCGTTTTGACAATTTGCTGGAGGCTACCTACCAATTTGAAGATATATCCACCATGGAGCGTTTTTACCGATGGATTGCAGGATATTACATGGTGGTGGATGAACCGGTGACGGGCTTTGGTCCCAATAATTTCTACGGCAGTTACAAACCTTATACCGTGCTCAGCTTCCAAACCTATGTGAGTGACAATCCCGAGCAGTCCGGTATCCACAATTACTACCTCATGTTGATGGTCGAGCAGGGAATTCCCGGCTTTCTCATATTTTTTGCACTCATCGTGGTCTTCCTGGTCAGGGCTCAAAAGATTTACGAAAAACTCGATCCCGGCCCTGACCGGAACCTACTTACTGCCGTCACAGCTTCAATGATCGTTATTTTGTTGCTGCAACTCATGAATGATCAAATCGAGGTCGATAAAGTAGGCACTTTCTTCTGGCTTTGGTTGGCCATTTTAGTCAAAATGGAATATGGGTGGAAGAAGAGGTGAGGTTGTGAGCGGCAATTAGTAAATTGCGTTTTTTGGGGGTAGTAAGAAAGGCTAATTGCATCGGGCTGCATCCCATGACCCTCATGACTTTTTCTCAGGAAAATCCGCCAAATCTACAATCTCTGCGAATAGAAAAACTGCCGGCTATATTGAAGTGGCGTACTTATAAATAACTCACCAAATCACAGACTCACCAATTCACAACTAGCCTGCCCCCTAGGCTTTGGGGGGCAATGGTCCACCACAGTGGAACAGAGATCACGGAGAGTTGAATTGACATGAGAATTCAGACATCCTTTTAAACTATACTCACAAATTTCCCACTCCCCGAAATGGATGTTGATCTGATCTGCAAGGAATGATAATTCCCTAAACGATATGGCGCCGGTCTTGTTAGACAATCGTACAAAAACTGAAATAATATGAAGAAGAAAACAGCACTGATTACAGGCGGCACCAAGGGTATAGGTTATGGAATTGCAGAAGTTTTGCTCGAAAATGGCTGGCATGTCGGCATTACCGGAACCAGTGAACAGTCCGTTGAGGCTGCTTTGAAGAAATTGAATGTAAAGCACAGCGGCCTGGTAGAGGGTTATGTTTGCGATGTGAGAGATGGCGAGAGACAAGGTGAAATAGCCGACAAGGTGGTTAAAAAGTTTGGACAGTTGGACTTGTTGGTCGCCAATGCCGGTGTGGGGCATTTTGCCAATATCCAGGAGATGACGGAAGAGCAGTGGAAGGAGACCATTGATATAAATCTGACCGGGGTATTTCACACCATCAAAGCGGGAGTGGACCACCTCAAAGAAACAAAGGGCCTCTTCATCACCATAGCCAGTTTGGCGGGAACCAATTTTTTCCCCAATGGTGCAGCCTACAATGCCAGTAAATTCGGATTGGTCGGTTTTACCCAGGCCGTTATGTTGGATTTGAGAAA
>SKLY01000183.1 GCA_007121335.1 Saprospiraceae bacterium
AATGTCGCCTTTTTTGTCTGTGGCGATGATTTCGCCCTTTTCCACTCGCTGGAAGTTGTGATAACCGGGCTTCATTTCGAAGCCATCACCTTCTTCAATGGGGTGACAGTATGCGAGTTCAGCCAGTTTTGGCAAGCCGGTGGAGTGTTCGATCAACAGTGAGTCATGCCGGTTCTCCACATCCTCTCCTCTCACACAACCAATTATGCGCATGCAATTGGTAATGGCGGCTATGGCGCGGTTGACCGAAAGGGGCTCGTCGTGTTGACCACTTTCAAAAACCACTGTGGTTGTTCCCGGGTAAAAGTGCTCTTCATTGAAGTAATGGAGTGTGGTGCCTTTTATCCCCTCCAGCATTCCTTTGATCACCGGCGCGTGTAGTTCCACACCCAACTTCACACTGTGCGGATCGTCGGTAACAATGGAAAAAATGCCTCCCCGGGCGGTGGTGGTGTGGAGGTCCAAAATATAGAGTTTGTCGGGTTTATAGCGGTGGTAGTAGTACTCGATGAGATCGAGAATTTCCTTCATTTCCAAAAATTCATCACTCAGGTTTTCAGCGGGTGTTTGTTTTACCCGGTTCACATTTTCCGGGGTCCATATTCGATTGAGGTCCTTTTTTATGTACCGGAGGTTTTTGCGCATAGCGGCCATATTCCCCTTTATCCCGAGAAAAAGTCCCCTAAACATAAAGGCGGGATTGGTAATGGGTTCAACTTCGAGCATTTTGGACATGAGGGAAATAGCACGCAAACCCGCCTTCTCGTTGCCGTGCATGGCACCGAGACAAACCAGCATGGGCCCCTTTAATTGGCCCTGGTGTTTTCCGATTATTCTGCTCCTCCTCATTTTTGCGGCTGCAAAGTTAATGATTTAGACACATTTTCTGATATCAAACTGAGCTGTAAATTTCTCCCCGTTTAGGTTTTTCACGGGGTTTGTGAAATAATCACGCCGCCCTGCCCACTCAATTGTTTACATAGTCATTCCGAAATATTTAACTATGTGGATTTTGTGAAAACAATTTTCGGACTCAATATTGTTTTAGGGTTGGAGTTAATTTAGTACATTTGACCGACGTTCACAAAATAAGCTGTCATAAATGCGTCTTTTGCATCACATCATAGTTTTCGTAGCGATTTTTTTAGTGTTGAGTTTGCACGCTCAACAAGCAATGGGTCAAACCGATCCAGACCGCAAACCAATTCAATTCAGTGGACAGGTTTTTACAGAGCACAACGATGAGTTGATTGCTGTGCCTTTTGTAAATATCGCCATACAGGGAACCAGCAGAGGTACCTTTTCTGATTATGATGGTTTTTTCTCCATTGTGGCAAGAGAGGGTGAAACAGTTATTTTTTCTGCCCTTGGTTTTGAAGTTGCCAAATACGAAGTTCCCGATGACCTTTGGAGCGATCATTACACCATTTTCCAGCTTTTGACCCAGGATACCATTCTACTACCTGAGACAGTGATTTATCCGTGGCCCAGCAGACGCCATTTTGATATTGAATTCCTCGCCATGGATGTGTCCAATGAGCTGCAGCGAAGAGCCGCCGAAAACCTATCGGAGGAAGCACTGGCAAGATTGCGGGAAGATATGCCTGCCGACGGCCCGGAGGCAACCTCTCTTTTCTTCCGCCAGCAATCCCAATCCTACTACCACCAGGGACAGTTTCGCCCTATGAACGTCCTCAACCCCATGGCGTGGAAGGAGTTTATCGACGCCTGGAGAGATGGACAATTCAGACGCCAGTCTGATTAATTGTCAGTACAAAGTTCGGAAAGTAAAAAGTATAGAAAGTACAAAGTCCTGACATGGCGGATAGGTTTTGAACAAAAATTCGGATTTAGGGACGCAATGCCTTGCGTCCTCTACAAGGTCCTAATTTATCGCACAAGACATATTTTTGACAGTACAAAATATAGAAAGTAAAAAGTCCTGAAATTGCGGATAGGATTTGAACAGAAATTCGGATGTAGGGACGCAATGCCTTGCGTCCGGCTGAAATAACCGATATGGTATAGGGGTAATATCTGTAGATACGCACGGCCGTGCGTATTTCTAACCCAACAATCATATATCCCCGGAATCCCTGGTTACCAAAGATTTTGCATTCCTTCATCCCAAATCCAGATTTATCGCCAACATCTGTAGATACGCACGGCCGTGTGTATTGAATCCCAAATCAACTGCAAATCCCGAACCGTGGTCATTTTTTACACGGTTACTAAATGAATAAGACAATCATTCCCGATACCTTCGTTGATCAATTTCTCATCGCCCGAAAACATTTTTTCCTAAATTTTCCAGGCTTAATACTAAAAAGTTAAGCCGGTCGCTATTGAGTTAGTGAATACTAACAAACCTATGGAAAAGATAACTGACCGACAGAAGGAAATCATCGATGCAGCAGGTAAATTGCTGACAGAATCGGGTATTGGAGGGCTTACCATTAAAAACATCGCGGGGGAAATGCAATTCTCGGAAAGTGCTGTGTACCGCCACTTTCAAAGTAAGGAGGAAATTGTACTTCTGATGTTGGAGTATTTAGCAGCCAATATGAATGAGCGGTTGGGAGGATTGAAAATTGGTAAGATGACCCCACCCGAAAAACTAATGGCCATCTTTGAAAACCAGCTTCTGTTTTTCAGCAAAAACAAGCAGTATGTCGTGGCTGTCTTTTCCGATGGCCTCATGGAACAAAGTGAAAACATCAATCAGCGCATTCTCGCCATCATGCAGGTCAAAATGCGCCACCTCTTCCCCGTGGTCTTTGAAGGGCAGAAGAAGGGCTATTTTACAGATGAAGTGAAATGTGAGGAACTCATTCACATAATCATCGGTGCCTTCCGGTTGCAGATGTTCAAATGGCGCACTATGGGATTTGAATACGACATTCAAAAAAGCGGAATGGAAAGTGTCCGCGCACTATTAAAGGTAATTGCAAAATAGAATACTCATCAAAAATTTAGGATTATGAAGTGGATAAATGTAATGGTTCTAGGTGCTCTGATTTGCGGTGGATTATTTGCCCTGACTGTTCCGGCTCAATCTCAAAGTGAAGCCGGTTTTACCACCGATTTAAAAGACCCTGAATTGACCTTGAACGACGGGGAAAAATGGGAGATTGAAGCGGAGATGATGGGCCATATTAAAGAGGGTGAAAAAAGGCTGAGAAAATACCTCAATTCTGCTGAGGACGACTATCTAAAGCTGGCAAAAAGCCTTTCAGAGTCCAATTCCAACCTCATTTTCAGTTGTTCAATGACCGGGCCTGCTCACGACATGCTCCACAAGTGGCTTCATCCACATCTAAGGCTGGTCAATGAGCTGGAAAAGGCGGAGAGTGCAGAGGAAGCAGAAAAATTGGTTGCTGCCCTGTCAGAGTCTTACGGGATTTTTGGTGCCTATTTTCAGTGAGCCAACCATTGGTTCGAACTGAGGTAAGTGGTTTTAGGGTGTTTTTAGACGGTTTAATTTCGTCAGGCTCAATTATCGACTGGAAAATCTGGCTAGTTTCAAAATTGCTTGAAGCGACCTGTATTCAGCTAATTGTGGTTTGTTGTTTTCGTGTGAATTATTTGTAAATCGCCTCCATAAATTAGATTAGATTGCAAAGCTGAGGCAATAATGAACATAATCTGCTG
>SKLY01000271.1 GCA_007121335.1 Saprospiraceae bacterium
CGGTCCCATGGAGGTCTGTGGTGAGTTTGATCCAAACACCATAACAATTATGGGTGGAGAAATATTAGCTGTAGATGCACTGATGACCGATGACATCGCCCTTTCCCAGCTCAAGATCGACATCCATCCCAATTTTGACTGCCACGGACACCGCTCCATGTCCACAGAGGATTGGCTAGTATTGGATTTAGTGGATTTGGAGGGAGCAGAGGTGGAAGAAGTTTTTGAACTTGAGGTGCCTGAAATGGTAACTGCCGGATTTTATCACATGCAATTTCGGGTGGTTGACCAGGCGGGGAATTCTTCTCCTGCAACAGATTTTTGGAATCTCCATGTGCTCAATCCACACGATACAATCAAACCGGACCTCACAGCAATTAATCCCCCCGCCGGCAATAGTTTTTCCGCAAACCGGGGAGAGCAAGTGTCTTTTAGAGTAAATATTTCGGACAATAAGAATTTTGACTTCTCCAACAACAGCAGGGTGGAACTCACCTACAGGCGGGCGGGCAGCAGTAATTTTTCCACAGCCACGGAATCCAAACTCAATGATCCGGTCAATGAGGCCGAGCTGACAATCGACTTTACCATTCCACAAACGCTGGTCAGGGACGATTACCTCTTTTTTGTCACAGGTTACGACGGAGTAAATAACGAGTCGGATAGGTTGGTATTTGAAGTTGAGATCAACTGAGCAAATGGGAATGCGGCTAAGAAATAGTCCTTAATCATGGAGGTAAATTGCCCTTAAAGTGCTATTTTTGCCCCTTTAATTAAATGAATTTACATGAAGCCATATCCCGCTACGATAATCGCCGGTTTTACATTGATTGTCTTTTCACTTTGGGCCTGGTTTTCGGCTGAAAATGGTTCCTGGACTGCCTTGCTGCCAGTTGGCTTTGGAGGGATCTTTTTGGTTCTATCTAACGGTATTAGAAACGAAAACAGAAAGGTTTTGATCGCCTTAACCGCTTACAGTATTTTGGTGACCCTGGCACTTTACATGCCCTTTCAACGCGCCTGGGAAGGTGGAGACAATTTGGCCACAATCCGAACTCTGATTATGGTGGGGGTTTGTGTTGTTGCAGTGATAGCCTACATAAAAAGTTTTCCGCACTTCGGGCGTGAAAAAAAGAAGGGTAAGTGAACAGGGACAATGTCATTCGCTTTACGCCCGACTTTTCATCCCGGCAAATTGGTGTATATTAGCACTTTATTTGAGATAGTCCGCATGAATAATTTTCGCGGATGTTTTAAAAACTGGGCTTTTTCAATAATCATAAAATGGTAAGAACCACCAGGTTCAAACTGAGTAAAAATGGTGCTGTGGGTATTATGTTGCCCTTGATTGGGCTTGCTCTGCTTTTACTGGTATCCTGTAAGCCGGAAATAGAAGAAGAGGAAACCGCGCTACCATACGATCTGCGCATTGGTTTGTTCAGGAATATTTACGATCTTGGAGACAGGGCAGAAACAGACAGTTTGCTCTATTACCTCGAGCACGAAGAACCCTACGCCAGATTTGCCTCGCTTTTGAGACTTGCTTCGATTAAAGACTCCAGCCAGCCAGTGATTAGCGCTATTGGAGAAAGGCTTCACGATCCACACATGGAAGCAGCTTCAATGGCTGCCTGGGCAATGGGACAAACAGGCGCACAAGCCGGGGTTTCGCCCCTGATCAATGCATTTCGCGCTCATGACACCCTGGGTCGGTACAACCAATTAAATAGCCGAATTCTTGAAGCTGTGGGTAAATGCGGGGACGAGAATGCACTTGAAATGCTTGCGACCATCACCACCTACAGGCCTTCCGATACCCTGCTGCTTTTGGGACAATCCAGGGGCTTATTCAATCTTGCACTGCGAGGGATGACCCTGCGGGAGGGAACGGATGTAATGGTCAACTATGCCACGAGAAATCAATTCCCCGACAATGTCAGATTGGTAGCCGCCAATTACCTGGCCAGAGCCCCGGGCATTGACCTTACAGATTACGCCTACATTCTCACCAGACAATTAGAGCAGGAGAAAGACCCAAAAATTCGAATGGCCCTCGCCCTTGCTGTGAGTAAAGTGGGGTCGGCCCGCGCGAGAGAAATCCTGGCCAGGGTAGCTGAAAACGATCCTGATTACCGGGTGCGGGCCAATGCAATCAGAAGTCTCGATGCATTAGGTGTCGGAGAACTCACCGGAATTGGCATGCGATTGGTTGAGGATGATCACCCTCAGGTTAGTCAGTTGGCAGGTCAAATGCTGGTTCGTCACATTTCAACAGATATGGCGACCGACATCCATAGCATGGCCGATAACGATGCCCTCCCCATTCGCACCAGAGCACTGCTATATGCAGCAGGGCTGAAAAACATGCCTTTTTACTTTACAGTAACTGCCGGATCCATCAACGAGACCCTGCGGAGGCTATTCCAGGGGGAAGAGGACCCCTTTGTGAAGTCTGTTTGGGCAGAAGCGATGAGCTACGACCCTGTAAATCACCAGCAATTGATTGGGTGGTTTGACTCGGAAGAGGATCCCTTTCTCAGGGTATCCCTACTTCGACATCTTGAAAACACCCTTCGCCTTTCACGTGAAAAACCGGCTGTCAATTTTAACCGCGCCACCGTGGCCAACAGAATTGCAAATACCTACCGTTTGGCTCTTGAATCCGCAGAAATCGGGCCGGTGTCACAGGTTTGCAACCTCCTCCTTCAGGATATCGATTTTTTCTCAAACCACTTCAGAGACCGGGAACTATTTTTAAATCTACTTGAGCAACTCGAAGAAAGCCGTGAAGTGGGCACATACAACACCGTTATTCGCACCTACAACGCCCTTTTTGAAGAGCAAAAAGAACTCAAAAAACCCGAATGGAACAATCCGATCAACTGGGAATTGTACGACCGGTTGCCCGATACAGCGAGGGTGTTGATCCGCTTGAGCACGGGAGATGTGCGACTTGAACTTCCTAAGGAAGAGCATCCCGGTACTGTGGTTAATTTAATTGAGCAAGTGCTGGAGGGATATTACGACGGAAAACACATCCATCGCGTGGTGCCCAATTTTGTGATTCAGGGGGGATGCCCGGTGGGAGACGGTTTTGGAAGTTTAGAGCACAGCATCCGGTCTGAATTGCCACCGATTCACTTTGACGGGGCCGGATACCTGGGAATGGCATCGGCAGGGCCACATACGGAATCGGTGCAGTGGTTTATCACCCATTCACCCGCCATGCATTTGGATGGAAATTACACCAGGTTTGGCAGGGTTTACGAGGGCATGGAGGCCGTCCATCAGGCAGATGTGGGAACTATCATCGAGCGAATAGAATTGTTAAACGAATAAATCTAAAGATACTTTTCATGAAAAAAACGCCACTCTACCAAAAGCACATTGATCTCGGAGCCAAAATGAGCCCCTTCGCGGGTTTTGAAATGCCGGTGGTTTACTCTTCCATCAATGAAGAACACCGGGCGGTCAGAGAGAAGGCTGGTATGTTTGACGTCTCCCACATGGGGGAGTTTCTCGTAACCGGAAAAGAAGCCACAGAGCTGGTGCAGCACCTATGCTCAAACGACGCCCGCAAATTGTATCCGGGAAGGGTGCAATACGCTTATTTCCCCAATGAAAAGGGCGGCATAGTGGATGATCTTCTTATTTACCGGCTATTCGGGGAGGAGCCGTCCTACATGCTGGTGGTCAATGGAGCCAATGAGGAAAAAGACTGGGAGTGGGTAAACAAGCACAATAATTTCGATGCAAAACTGGAGAACATTTCCGATCAAACGGGTCTGGTTGCACTGCAGGGACCGGCTTCGAAAGAAATTTTATCCGCCCTTACCGATATAGACCTCAAGGACTTTCCTTTTTACCACTCGAAAAAAGGAACGGTAGCGGGCATTGAAAATACCCTTGTTTCCACCACCGGCTACACCGGCTCAGGAGGTTATGAAATTTATGCAGACAGCGACCAGATATCGGTTATTTGGGATGCACTCATGAAAGCCGGCCCGGAAAAGGGATTGCTACCGGCAGGGCTTGGCGCCAGAGATACTCTCAGGTTAGAGATGGGCTTTTGTCTTTACGGGAACGACATTGACGACCACACTTCCCCCATTGAAGCGGGTTTGGGTTGGGTTACCAAATTGTCAAAGGGAGATTTTATCGGCTCAGATCAGATAAAAAAAGTCAAAGAGGAAGGTCCGAAGCAAAAATTGGTGGCTTTTTCTGTTGATGCCAGACGAGTTCCGAGAAAGGACTATCCGATTTTGAATGCAGAGGGTGAGGAAATAGGAAGAGTGACATCGGGCACCCAGTCTCCAACGCTCGGTCACCCGATAGGTCTGGGTTATGTGACATTACCACACAACAAGCCGGGCACAAAAATATTTGTGAAAGTCGGGAAAAAGCAGCTTGAAGCTGAGGTGCAAAAGTTGCCCTTTTACCGCAATCCTTAAACAAAATTGTGGGTGATTTCCTTTTAATTACAGTGTGAACAGATGGATAACATTAATGGGATATTTATGTCATTACATCCCGGCCATCTCAAGCCTGATTAATTATGGAAGTAACTGAAGCGAGGTCGAAATTTATAGAATCCTGGGGAAAACTGGGTACCAACTGGGGTATCAGCCGGACCATGGCCCAGGTGCACGCCCTGCTTCTAATATCTCCTACAGCCCTTTGCACCAACGAAATTATCGATGAGTTGAAAATCTCCAGGGGAAACGTCAATCAAAATGTCCGAACCCTTATCGACTGGGGCCTTGTTCACAAAGAACTGAGATGCGGCGACCGCAAGGAGTACTTTTATGCCGAAAAAGACATTTGGACCGTGCTGAGGCAAGTGATTAAGCACCGCAAAAAAAGAGAGCTCGAACCCATGATGGATGTACTGGAGAGTTTGAGTGAGTTGGACCAGGATTCTGAAGAAGGGCGAGAATTGATCAAGGTCACCAATGAAGTGCTCCACTTTTCCAAAAAAACAGACAAGGCGCTGGATAATCTCGTCAAGTCCGAAAAAAACTGGCTCACCACAGCGGTTTTTAATATGATCCGCTGATATGTCCACTCCGACTGGAAACAGTGATCGACTCACTGCGGCAATCACTTACTAATTTGCAGTATTACCCTTTTTAGCCTTACCTTTACCGACCTGTACTATAAAATAAACGGCTCAATCATGAAAATAAAACCCTTCAGAGCTTCTTATCCCGACGGCGACCTCATTGCCTCGGTTGATTCCTTTCTTTCCAATGTAAAATACCGGTATCACGAATTTTCCAGGAATGGTTTTTTTCAACGGTCTGAGCAAGATGCTCTTTTTGCCTACGAAATAATCTCAAAGTCTGGTTTGTCTCACAGGGGCCTGGTCGCTTCTGCAGACCTCAATGAATACTTTGAAGGCAACATAGCCATTCATGAGCATACCATTAACAGCAAAGAGCAACAGCAAATGGAACTTATTCTTCAGAGAAATGCTATGGTCAAACCCATACTACTCTGTTTTAAAGGCGAGAGAACCTTTTCCAGGTTGGTGGACCAGGCCATTGAGGACTGTGAAAAGCTGTACGATGTTACACTTGAAAATGATGGCAGTAAGCATATTTTTTACCGGATTGACCAGGGTAAACTCATGACCGATATCATCGAATTTTTTGATAATCGGGTACCAAAAGTTTACATTGCAGATGGACACCACAGGACCGCGGCCACTGCCAGATTGCAGAAAAAACATCTGGAAGAACCGAATAAACACCCCGGTGTACCCGGAATTCTTGCCGGATTTTTTCCATTCGATCAAATGGAGGTCCACGATTACAATAGGGTGTTGGAGATTCTCAATTCCATAAGCCCCACCCTTTTAATCGCGAGAATGAGCAAGTTCGCCAATATCGAGCCACTTGATATACCTCGCAAACCCAAAGCAAAGGGAGAGCTTACTTTTTTGATAAAAGGAGAGTGGTACAGCCTGAAGTGGAGGGAAAAGGTGTTGAAGAAATACTCAGCGGACGGATTGGACAACGACTACCACCTCTTCAATGAACTTGTGCTCAAGCAGGTGCTGGAAATTGAAGATGTCCGCTCTGACAATCGCATAAAATATGTGGAGGGACCGCTTGGCCTTTCAAAAGTAATTGAGCGAAGCAAAAAGAACGACCTGAGAATTGCCTTTTGCCTGCACGCACTTGAACTGGAGGATATGGTCCACATCGCCGACATCAACAAAACATTGCCCCCAAAAAGTACCTGGTTCGAACCTCGATTGAAAAACGGCCTCATTGTTCAGGAAATCTAACGCTTTCACTAAATGAAGACCAGAAAAATAACCGCAGACAGAATTTACGACGGAATCGGAAATTGTCTGGAGGACAAGGTAATTGTACTTAGGGAAGATGGGGAGATCGCTGATATAGTGGGAAAAAGCCAGGTCGGGGAGGCCCCGTTAGAGCGATACGAAGGTATCCTAACCCCCGGTTTTATAAATGCACACTGCCACCTGGAACTCTCCCATATGAAAAGGCTGGTCGATACAGGTACCGGTCTGATGGCTTTCGTAAAGGATGTGGTCACGAGGCGTAATGCAGAAGAGGAAACCATACAACAGGCCATTAAAACCGCTGACAGGGAAATGGCCGGCAATGGAATTGTGGCTGTGGGTGATATTTCCAATGTGTCCGACAGTTTTCAGACCAAAGCAGAATCCAACATTCACTACCACACTTTTGTAGAGATGTTTGATTTTTTGCAGAAAAAGGAAGCTCAGAAGCACTTTGACAGTTACAATAAGGTGCTGAAAGAATTGAGGGGCACCTATGAATTAGCCGGCAACGCAGTACCCCATGCGCCCTATTCCGTATCCGAAAAACTATTCAAACTGCTGCGGGATGAAAATCGTCATTCAGATCATCCGGTGAGCATGCACAACATGGAAACACCCTCCGAATTGGATCTTTTTTCGACTGGAGGTGGTGAAATAGTCGATCTCTACGAAGGGTTCGGGATGGACTGCTCCGATTGCATTCCCGGTGGATTCTCTTCCCCTATAAAGTACGCGCTACAAAATATGGCCCCGGAAAAAACCACAGTTCTGGTGCACAATACCCTGTGTGGTCCCGCTGACATCAAATTTGCAGAGCAGTGGGCCGGGGCCGGACTTTACTGGGTGACCTGCCCTTCCGCCAACCTCTACATCGAAAACCGGTTGCCGCGATACCGGTATTTCAAAGAGGCCGGAGCCAAAATGGCCATTGGTACAGACAGCCTGACCTCAAACTGGACACTGTCCGTATTGGACGAAATGAAGGTGATTGCCAAATTCCAATCCCAATTGGGTTTTGAAGAACTCATTCAATGGGCCACTTTCAATGGAGCATGCGCTTTAAAGCTCGAAGATAAAATAGGTTCTTTAGAGAAAGGAAAGCGGCCGGGGATTAATCTGCTTTGGGATGAAAACGGAGAAAAACCGGAGCAGCTCGCAGAATCCGTCAAGGTCAGACCACTCATCTGATAGACCGAATTTCACATCACAGGGTAAATTTTTCCATGCGTTCCAAAATGGCGAATGCAGCAGGGCAAAAGGAGCTATTTTTCAATGAAATGGACTTTTTATCCAGAAAAACATCCTCGTCAGTGTACGGAAAACGACTGCAATCCGACGGCCGGCCATCATAAATTTCGCAGGTATTGTCAGAAGCGAGAAAGGGGCATGGCTTAGAATTGACCACATGGTCCCCGTCTTCGTCCACTACGAGAAAACGGTCAATGAATTCGCCCTCTTTCATCCGCAGGCTTTTGGAAATCCGGCGGATATCCGGTGGTTTAAACCGCGGTGAAAAGTTTTTGCAACAGGCTGCACAATCCAGGCAGTCAATTTCCTCAAAAGCGGCCTCGTGCCAGTCCGGTAATTGCTTGAGGACCTCCTTTCGATTGGCCCGCTCCAGGGTTTTCCTGAACACCTTCCGTTTCTTTTTGGCCTTTTCTCTGAGTCCTTCCGGCAAAACGATGTTTAGATTTTGATGGGGTTGCAAAGGTAATGAGCTGAGTGCAAACAGTATAGAAACTGGGGTTGACATCCTTCTCGGCTAAAATTATTTTGCCCAACCATTACCACTGATAAACCTAAACTTCCTATCTTTGCAGCCCTTTTTGAGTTCTGTGGGCAGAAAACCTTTTGTTTGCAGGGCTTTCAGGGGGTCTTAAAACTATTTTTTAACAATTTAAAACTTGGGTCGAATGCGCCAATACGAAGTAACATTTATCGTAGATCCGGTTTTGTCAGATGAAGAGATCAAATCCACTCTCAAAACTTACCAGGACATGTTGTCCAAAGAGGGTGGTGAGATAGTTCACACCGAAGAAATGGGCTTGCGCCAGCTCGCCTATCCCATCAACAGGAGAAATTCGGGTGTCTATTACTGCGTGGAATTCAAACTGGAGTCACCTTCTTTTATCGACAAGCTGGAACTTTCACTGCGCCGTGACGAGAGAGTCATGCGCTTTTTAACTACCTCACTTGACAAATACGGAGTGAAGTACAATGACGACAAGCGGAAAGGCTTGATCGGTAAGAAAAAGGACAAAGACAAGGACAAGGAAAGTCAGCAGGACGAGCAAAAAGCCAAATCCGATTCCGGCAAGCCAAAAACCAATGAAAAGGAGGCTGTGAAGAAAGTAGTGGCCGCCAAACAGGTATTGGAAGCTGTAAAGGATACTGACGACAAAGACGTCCAGGAAGAAGAATAATTTATTCACGCAAAAATTAAATCATTATGGCATCTAGAGATGATATAAAGTTTCTCAGCAATCCCACCATCGGGCAAAGAAGAGATAAATACTGCCGCTTTAAGCGATTTGGAATCAAGTACATCGATTACAAAGACCCTGATTTTCTTCTTCAGTTTGTCAATGAACAGGGCAAATTGCTGCCGCGAAGAATCACAGGCAACTCTTTGAAGTATCAGAGAAAAGTCGCCACCGCGGTTAAAAGAGCCAGACACCTGGCCATGCTCCCTTATGTGACGGATCAATTGAAGTAAGGTTGTATCCGCATTTTTTATCGTTCATTTACCAAATTTGCAAAAGATGGAAATAATTCTTTTAGAAGAAATAGAAAAAGTGGGCGCCAAGCACGAAGTGGTTACTGTAAAACCCGGCTATGGCAGAAATTATCTCATTCCCCAGGGGAAAGCGATCCTGGCCAACAAAAGCAATATGGCCAGACTCAATGAGATGATCCGTCAGGAACAGGCCCGCGAAGACAAAAAAGTTGCTGAGTATCAGGAAATCGCTGATAAGATTCAGGGCGAAGTGCTCAAGATCGGTGCTAAAGCCGGTACTTCCGGAAAGATCTTCGGCTCGGTTACCAACGTTCAAATCTCTCAGGCCATCAAGGACCTGTTTGCCATTGAAGTGGACCGAAGAAAAATTGACATTCCCGAAGAGGTTAAAACTCTGGGCACTTATCACGCAACCATCAACTTTCACCCGGATGTGACCTGTCAGGTCAGTTTTGAGGTGGTGGAAGAGTGATGTGTGACTGTATTCAGTGCAGTAAATTACTTGTAACAAAATAACAGCCGGCCCTCTTCCCCAAAAGGAAGGGGGCTTTGTTGGTTTACAGCTATTTTTAAATAAAACCTAACTGTGGTAGAAATCAAAGCCTGTAAAGTCAGTAACCTAACCGATGCTCGCTATTTCTCAGCCAAAGGCGCCTCCATTATGGGTTTTGACCTGGACCCGAATTCCCCGGATTTTGTCTCCCCCGACAAACTGCACGCAATTGTGGAATGGGTCGATGGCGTCGATTTGGCAGGTGAATTTGGGCTGAATAAGCCGGACGAAATTGCACACCTGGCCAACACACTCAATCTGAATTTCATACAACTGCCCCACTTTGCAGATCCCGCCGATGCGTTGGAATTAAAAGACCACAAGATCATTTGGCGAATGGCAGTCGAACCTAACCAATCACCTGAAGACCTGGCCGCCGGAATAACGGACCGGGCTCCATTGGCCTGGGCTGTGGAATTGGATTTCGACCCCGCAGGGATTGACCCCTTTGATCCGAGCTTTTTATCCACTGAAGACCTCAATGAATTGCTGTCGTTGCAGCGCATTTTCATCAAGGGCCCTTTTTCCTTAAAAACCATTGACAGAATCCAGGACTTGCAAAGCCTTCCGGCCCTGAGTTTTTCGGGAGGAGATGAGGAAAAGACAGGCTTTAAATCCTATGAAGCCATCGACGATATCCTCGACCATCTCGAGGAAAAAGAACTCTACGATCCCTACCGTTAATTCGTATTTTTCAAGCTGGTTTCGGAACACTTTTTTGGTTGATTAGCTCTGTGGCAAAGGAGACATGCCCACTCTCTTTCCCAAACTATTTAACAACCCTCCCGTTTGGTTTTTGAAAACTTTTTTAAACGCTAAAGTTTCCCGCTTTTGGAAAGTGCGGAATGCTGTAATAGCCCATAACTGCTGAACTATATTAATGCATTTGCGGTGAAACTTTGGACTAACGATAAAATCTACAACAATGAAACATACATATAAAGTCACCGGAATGACCTGTGGAGCCTGTGTGAGTCGGGTAAAGGAGGAACTGGGCAAAGTGGAGGGTGTGAAAAATGTGGAAGTGAGTCTGAAGGATAAATCGGCCACTGTGGAGATGAAAAACCATATTTCCACCGAGGCACTGGACGAGCAACTCGCTGAAAATACCCACTACCGGATTGAAGGAGAAATTGAATCGCCGGAGGCGCCTGCTTCCGACCCTGTAGCACTTGGAAATGAAGAGCAGAAGAGCAAGTGGCAAACATATAAGCCCCTCATCCTGATATTCGTATTCCTGTTGATATCCGCCACAGCCGGGACTTTTGACGGGCAGACCATCGATCTGAGGAATTGGATGCACGCCTTCATGGCCGGTTTTTTCATAACCTTTTCCTTTTTTAAATTCCTTGATCTCAGGGGATTTGCGGACAGTTATGCCACCTACGATGTACTGGCCTCCAGAGTCAGAGGATACGGCTACGTCTATCCATTTTTGGAGTTGGCCCTCGGTCTTGCCTATTTGGCGGGTATATTTTTAACTGAAGTTTACATCGCCACCATAATTCTCATGGCATTTGGCAGCATCGGAGTGATTCAGGCTGTTTTTAGCAAAAACACCATTCGCTGCGCCTGCCTGGGTGTGGTATTCAATCTGCCGATGAGTACGGTGACCATCATAGAAAACGGGCTTATGGTCGCAATGGCAACAGCTATGTTAATGATGGGCTGATTGGCTGAGGGCAGCTCAACGGAATCCGGTGAGGTTGCTGGGTAACTACTCAAGTATGAAAAAACCCTTTCACGGGCTGAAAAAATGGATGTTTGACAGCCTTCCGGCAGAAAATCAGGCGATTTTTGTACAATATCCCGGCAGGATAATGGGATATTTGCGGTCAAAGGTTAATTTTGTTTTCAGAAATTCCGGTTGCCATTAGGTGGCCAGGAGTTTGTATTGCAAAATGGCAGCAGTAGGAATGCAAGTACAGGTCCAAATGAACGACCCATAACTGCGATTCCTTTGGTTGTTGGAAAGCGGGTGGTCAATGGATTTTGCCCGGATCTTAAATAAATTAAACGAGGGAATGTGGTTCCTGACATGTTTTTGGTCCCTTTTTGGAGAAGGGGATTGAGGAGATGCCGGGACTGGATTCCCTAAATCATCGGATTTTTTGCATATCATATGCAAGCAAAAATTTTTTATCAATGAAGCTAGTAATATCCTCGAAAAGTTTGCTTTCAGCCTTGCAGCGTGCATCAGGTGCAGTTGCAGTCAATTCAAAGCTTTTGCCCATATCAGAGTACTACCTGCTGGAAGTTACCGGCACGAAGCTACTCGTTTACGCTACCAATACTGAAATATCGATTCAAACGGAGGCCAGTATAGTGGAAGCTGAGGGTGACTTTGCAGTGGCCCTTCCCTCGGTCATCATCACAGAGGCCCTCAAAAGTATGCCGGACCACCCAATAAGTCTGAATGTGGACGAAAATACCAGCAAAGTAGAGATGACCTCTGAGTTTGGAAAGTATGAGCTCACGGGTCAGCCAGGAGGGGATTTTCCCAATATTGCTGAATTGCCGGAAGAGGACGGCATTGATTTTCCCGCGGAATTTTTTGAAATGGGGTTCAGGCAGACCCAGGTAGCTGCACTCTCGGATGAAATGAGAAAAGCTATGAGTGGGGTTTCCTTAAAAGTCGAGGATGGCAAACTCGTTTTTGCGGCCACCGACGGGCACCGTCTGATAAAAAACGTCTTCTACACCGAATCAGGCGGGCTTGAAAAACAGGTTTTGCTTCCGCGGAAAAGCCTTATGGGTGCACTGAGACCTCTGTTAAAAGAAGGGGAGGATATCAACATACGTTTCAGCAAGGAAAACATATTTTTCGCCACCTCACAGGGGTTATTGGTCTGCAGACTGGTTGATCAGACTTTCCCCAATTACGAGAGTGTCATTCCACAGGACAATCCCAACAAGCTGTACCTCGATCGCCTGGATTTTATAAATACCCTTAAGCGGATTTCGCTTTTTTCCAACCAGACCACCTACCAGGTGATCATGGACCTAAAGCCGCAAAGCCTGACCATCTCTTCCAGAGACATTGACTTCCAGCGCTCAGGAGACGAACAGTTTCCCTGTACCTACGAGGGCGAAGACATGACGGTCAGTTTCAACGGACGCTTTCTCATCGAAATGCTCAGTGTGCTGGAAAGTGAACAGGTGCGCGTTGATCTACTGGACAACAAACGGGCAACCCTCATTTTCCCTGAAGAAAAAGTGGAGGGTCAGGATATAACTATGCTGATCATGCCAGTTGTTACTTAAGGGGCGCAGTAGAAAGTGGGAAAGTACAAAGTTCGGAAAGTGGGAAAGTACAAAGTTGATAATTGCGGATAGGATTTGAATAAATTCGGTTGTAGGGACGCAATGCCTTGCGGCCGCTACATGGTTCTAATCTCTTGCATAAGACCTTATTTTTTAGACAGTGAAATGTTCGGAAAGTGGGAAAGTGGAAAGTTATGAAATTACGTAAATGGTTAATATCTGTAGATATGCACGGCCGTGCATATCATTTTCCACATCAACCCTGTATCCTATATTCTATTAATAACCAATGGTTTAAATACCTTCTTCCAGATCCAGATTAGAAACCAGTATCCTTAGATACGTACGACCATGTGCATTTTACCTCCCATAAATTTTATCACCCATTTTCAGGTCAATAATTATTAGCGATTATTTGTTACATTTTGAACTTGTCCATCAAGACAAAAAGTAAGAGTAGTAAAATATATGCGGTTAATCAGATTTGCAACAACCAGTGATTGAGTCAATTAGAAATAGGACAGATGGCATTGTGCCAGTTGGTTGGCAAACTGGAAGATAAATTTCTGACAACTTTGGCTCAATTGGCTTATGAAATTCAGCTTAGTAATCGTTTAACTATCAGGTACTAAAAAATCATTCATGAAGCGAACCAATTATTACTTCGGTCAACAGTTGTTGCTGTTGGCTGCCCTTTTTGTCGCGGCCTGTTCTCCCGGTCCCGCTGAGACGGTAACACCCTATGCAGAGAATGGAGACCGGGAATTCAGACAGCTCGACACCCTGAGCATAACTGCCCCACCAGTCAGCTACTCGCAATCTGTGGAAAAAATGATTGCAGAACTCGAGGGCAGGATTTACCAGGGCACTTATGAAAAAAGGGCCAATCTGGTACACACTGTGTTGGATATCTCCTTCAACTGGGAGGAGCGCTCCGTACCCGGGCAGGCAACACTCACTCTGACACCCTGGTTCTACGATATAGATCGTGTGAGATTGGACGCCAAAACATTTGAACTGCATCAAATTTCACTTGGTCCCGACGGCCCTGAGTTGGAGTACGATTACGATGGGGTCGATCTTTACATTCATTTGGATCAAACCTACTCAAGGGGAGACACCTTTGAATTATTCATCGATTACGAAGCTTTTCCATACAGGGAGCGGGCCGATGGTTTTCAGCCGGCGCGCATCCAAAGGGGTATCTTTTTTATCAATCACACCGGCGAACAAAAACACCTTCCAAGACAGATTTGGACCCAGGGACAGACAGAGTACAACTCCAATTGGTTTCCCACCATTGACAGGCCCAATGTGAGAACTACCCAGGAGATGTTTATCACCGTGGAGGACGATTTATACACCCTGACCAATGGTGTGCTGGTGGGATCTGAAGAAGTCGGGGACGGCCTCCGCAGGGATCATTTTAAGTTGGACCTACCCCATCCTCCCTATCTTTTCATGTTGGCCATCGGGGAAAATTACACCGTGGTGGAAGACGAGTGGAATGGCATACCCCTGGAGTACATTGTAGAGGAGGAATACGAGGAGTACGCGGCCGATATTTTTGGCAACACCCATCAGATGTTTGAGTTTTTCACGGAAATTGCCGGCATGGAATACCCCTGGCCCAGGTACAGTCAGATTACAGTGAGGGACTTTGTAGCCGGGGCGATGGAAAACACCACTGCGGTTATTTTTGGTGAACAGGTGCAGCGACCCCTGATCGACCTCCGGGACAGAAACAACGACGCCATAGTGGCCCACGAGTTGATCCACCACTGGTTTGGCAACATTGTCACCTGCGAGAACTGGGCGAGTCTTACCCTGAACGAGGGATTCGCCAGTTTCACTGAAACCCTCTGGCAGGAGCACTTTTACGGACCGGATGCGGCCGGGGAAGACAGGGCCGATAAGCGCGCTGCCTATTTTAACGAAACCACACATTTCGTCCGTCCGCTCTTGAATTTTGAATACGAGGACAACGAGGAGATGTTTGACCGCCACAGCTACAACAAGGGCGGCCTGGTACTTCAGATGTTGAGACACCTGGTTGGGGATGAGGCATTTTTTGCCTCCTGGCAGCGCTATTTGAAGGACAATCAATTCTCCGCAGTGGAGGTGCACGACCTGCGACTGGCATTTGAGGAAGTGACCGGAAAGGACCTCAATATCTTTTTCGACCAGTGGTTTTTTCAAAAAGGCCACCCGGTCATTCAGGTTTCACACAATTACGACTCTGTATCAAACACCCTCATACTGACCGTGGAACAGATTCAGAGTCCGGTAGAATGGTATCCGGTCTTTCAGTTTCCCGTCTCCGTGGATATTCACCTGGAGGGGGGCTACAAAGTGGAGGTGGACATGCACATTGACAGACGAAAAACCCAGTTGCTGGTGGATTGTCCCGCGCCTCCGGTTTGGATAAATTTTGATGTGGAGGACTACCTGCTTGCAGAAGTTTCAATGAAGGAAGAAAGGGACATGGACAGTTACCTTGCCCAGTACCAGCTTGGCACTTCTTTCTCGGATCGCTATACTGCCGCCCGACAATTGCGTATTTTCGGACAGGATGTACCGGAGGAATACCTGGACATGTTGCTGGAAGACCCCTCGGGCAGAATTAGAAACATCGCAATGGACAGCTATGGCGGTTGGTATGTGGACAACCGTCCCGACAAATTGATAGAGATGGCGCGCGGAGATGAAAATACCATCGTCCGCGCCAACGCCCTGCGAATTTTGGAAATGTTTGGATACCCCGCTGTGCCACTTTTGGCCGAAGAATTACTGGAAGAGGGCTATTCGGCAGCGATAATCAGTGCGGCACTGGAAGTCCTCTACTACCGTGCACCGGAAATGGGACTTGAACTGGCGGCCAATTACGAGGAAACCCTGAGTTCAACCGTATTGATGTCCGTTGCTTCTATTTATGCCTCAGGTGGAGGTAACGAACAAAACGCCTTTTTCCGAAACAACTACCACAAACTGCGCGGATTTGCAATCACCAACTTCTTCACCAGGTTCTCCGACATGCTCAAATCCCAAACCCCCGGGGAGGTCATGGAGGAACACGATTGGTTGTTGGAATTGGCAACCGACAGACGACAGGGTTCTTTCGTCAGATACGGGGCCACCACCGTTTTAACCAACACACTGGAGCGGTTTGAAAAAAAGGTAGAACAGGAGGAGGATCCCGCATTTTTGAAGGAGAGCATACAGCGGCTGGAACGCAGCCTGGAAGCCATTGTGGAGAGTCAGCAAAGCCCGAGAATGCGCAGTATGATTGAAAACTTGTTGGGACAGTAAGTTGTTCCTTGAATCGACTGCACTCCTGAATCTGCTTTTGCAGGTTTTTTTGAAAAGGGGAAAGTCACAGGATTTTAAAAAAACGGCCCAAAGAGGCGAGATAACTTCAATAGAGTCAGCGGAATACAAGCCGGTTTGCTGAAATTCCGTACCTTTGCGGGCCAAAAGAGAAGCTGATATGTTTCCGGAATACGACGTGGTGGTAGTAGGTGGAGGTCACGCAGGTTGCGAGGCAGCAGTGGCTGCGGCCAATATGGGTTCAAGGGTTTTGCTCGCAACCATGAACATGCAGGTGATCGCACAAATGTCCTGCAATCCCGCAATGGGCGGGGTGGCTAAAGGTCAGATCGTGCGCGAAATTGATGCGCTTGGCGGCTATACCGGCATTGTCTCGGACCATTCCATGGTGCAGTTTAGGATGCTCAATTTGTCAAAGGGACCCGCTATGTGGAGTCCCAGAACCCAAAATGACCGCATGATGTTTGCCATCAAATGGCGCGAATTGGCCGAGCAGAACCGGAACATTGATTTTTGGCAGGAAATGGTGACCGGCATCGTGGTCAAAGACGGCCGCGTCAAGGGTGTTCGAACCGGAATGGGGCTGGAAATCCCGGCAAAATCAGTCATTCTCACCAACGGAACCTTCCTCAACGGACTGATCCACATCGGAGACAAACAGTTCGGAGGGGGCAGGGCCGGAGAGCACGCAGCAAAGGGTATCACCGAACAACTCACCGAACTTGGTTTTGAAGCGGGGAGAATGAAAACGGGCACCCCGCCGCGAATTGACGGGCGAACCCTGGATTACTCCAAAATGGAACCGCAGGACGGGGACGAAGGGGGTGGACGGTTTTCCTACCTGAATATGCCCATTCCCGAAAAACAACTTCAGTGCCACATTACCTATACCAATCCGGAAGTACACGAATTGCTCAAAACGGGTTTTGAGAGGAGCCCTATGTTTAATGGAAGGATTCGTGGACTCGGGCCCAGGTACTGCCCATCTATAGAAGATAAAATCGACCGCTTTGCAGACAGAGACCGGCACCAGATTTTTGTGGAACCCGAGGGTTGGAATACCTGTGAGGTATATGTAAACGGTTTTTCCTCCTCCTTGCCCGAGGATGTGCAGTACAGAGCACTGCGCAAGATTCCGGGTTTTGAAAATGCAAAGATGTTCAGGCCGGGCTACGCCATTGAATACGATTTTTTCCAACCCACCCAACTTCAACTGACCCTGGAGACCAGGTTGGTGGAGAACCTCTATTTTGCCGGACAGATCAACGGCACCACCGGCTACGAGGAGGCTGCCTGCCAGGGACTGATGGCGGGCATCAATGCCCATTTGAAAATCAATGAAAGGGAACCTTTCATCCTGAAGCGCTCGGAAGCCTACATCGGGGTGCTGATCGATGACCTGGTGAACAAGGGAACGGAGGAACCCTACCGCATGTTTACCTCCCGCGCAGAGTACCGGATACTCCTTCGCCAGGACAATGCCGACATCCGGCTCACCCCGCTGGCACACAAAATCGGCCTGAAAAACATGGACGAGCGTATGGACCGGGTTGCCGTGAAAATAAACGAGCGCGATGATTTGATTTCCTTTATGCGCGATACCAGTGTTAGCCCTGAGCAGGTAAACGGTATGCTGAAAGAAAAAAACACCTCCCCACTGAAGCAAAAGGTAAAACTCCAATCGCTGCTGGCACGCCCCCAACTCAGTTTGCAGGACCTGGCAGAGCACCACAGTGATTTGAGCAACTTCATCGATTCACTCGATCCCGAATCGGTGCAGTTGGCTGAGATACAGATGAAATACGAGGGTTACATCGCCCGCGAGCAGGATCAGGTGGACAAAATGGAAAGACTGGAAAAAGTCCGTCTGAAACAAGAGACCGACTACCACGATCTCAAAGCCCTTTCGGCTGAAGCGAGGGAAAAACTCAATCAGATAAAACCAATGACCATCGGCCAGGCCAGTAGAATCAGTGGAGTTACTCCGGCCGACATTTCGGTTTTATTGGTGCATTCGGGGCGGTAAACTGGGATAGCCAAACCCACCCCAAAATCTCCCTGAAAATCATTATCTTTGCAGCAAAGAAACTCAATATGCAGTGGTTGTTACTCTTGATCATCTTAATCATCGTATTCCGGTACGACCAGATTCGCAATTTCATCAAAAAGATCAACAATCAGTCCCCTAAAATTGACCACAGCGATTCTTCAGACGACGATGACGAATACACGGATTACGAGGAGATAAAGTGAGTGGGGTTTTGGTGCAAGGCGCATCGGGATTTTTTTAGTAACTAAAACCGCCCTTCTCCTCAGCTAAACTACCTGGTCCCAATTGATGTTTGTTCAACCTGTGGAATCCATCGGTTTCCCAACCAATTTTTTACAAAATTTACAAATTTGAGCGAAAATTTCAACATAATTTACAAAAGCCCAAAGGGGGAGTATTTGGTAATGGCCAAGCCCGGTGGTATTCCCGCTGTACCGGATAAAACGGGAGACCGGTCCCTGCTGGAAATGGTACAGGAAAAAGAGGGGCGCGAATTGTACCCGGTACATCGCATTGACCGACCTGTTTCCGGCCTGGTTGTTTTTGCGGGGAGCAAACACTCCGCTGCCCAAATCAGTGAAGCTTTCAGAAACCGGAAGGTCAGGCGTCTTTATCTGGCGGCTACTGAGTCCAGGCCCGAAAAGGACGACTTTGAGCTAAAGGGCTGGATAAAAAAGTCGGGCACCCGAAATCGCTCTGTTTTTTCAACAAAAGAAATAAATCAGGGCAAACCGGCCGGGGCAACCATAAAGTACCTCGATTCAATTGACAACTACCACCTGCTCGGACTCGTACTGGAATCCGGCCGCCACCATCAAATTCGCGCCATGCTGCAGTTTTTGAAATGCCATGTAAAGGGAGATGTGAAATACGGGGCACGGCGGAAAAACAAGGACCGCTCCATTCACCTACACGCCTGGAAACTGATTTTGCCTGCCTCTCTCACCGATTCAAAGCCGGAAACTTTGACCGCTGAATTGCCCCCCGATGTGGTATGGCAGGCATTTGATTTAGAAAAAGCACTGAAGAGCTCTGCCGGCTGGGAAAAGCAAGCATAGCCCGGGGTATTGAGCATCTCTTTTACAGTTCTGCGGAATAGAAAGTGGGATTAGGGACGGACAGACCGAAAAAAAGGCGAAATTTGCGGATCACAAAGTATTAAATAATGGGTAAAGAGACAAAGAGGACCGATGTAAACAAACTGGGGGAATTTGGTTTGATAGACCACCTGACCTCCTCCCACCAGCCCATGCACCCCTCGACGCTGAAAGGCATTGGAGACGATGCCGCCGTATTGGATTACGGGGGAAAACCGATCGTGGTTTCAACCGATATGCTGTTGGATGGCATCCATTTTGACCTTATGTACACCCCACTCAAACACCTGGGCTACAAATCCGTGGTTGTCAACCTCTCGGATATCTGCGCCATGAATGCCATTCCCCGACAAATCACGGTTTCCATCGCCATTTCCAACCGGTTTTCGGTGGAGGCACTGGAGGAACTTTACGAGGGAATATACGCCGCCTGTCGCAATTACAATGTCGATCTCGTCGGCGGCGATACCAATTCCAGCAAAAAGGGCCTGGTGATTTCGATAACTGCGTTAGGTGCGGTGGACAAGGAAAAAATAACCTACCGCTCCGGTGCAAGCCCCGGTGATATTCTTTGCGTCACCGGTGACCTCGGCGCTTCCTACCTCGGACTCCAGATCCTGGAGCGCGAAAAACAGATTTGGCAGTCCAATCCGGGCGTTCAACCCGACCTCGAAAAACAGACCTATCTCATAGGCAGGCAACTCAAACCCGAAGCGCGTACAGACATGATCGTCGCCTTTGAAAATGCAGGTTTTACCCCGACGAGTATGATTGATATTTCAGACGGTTTGGCCTCCGAGGTCAAACACCTTTGCAAAGAATCAAAGGTCGGTGCATTGGTAGAGGAGGGTCTCGTCCCCATCAAAGACGAAGCGCAATTGATGGCCCTGAAGTTCAAATTGGACCCGATCACCTGTGCCCTCAGCGGAGGAGAGGACTACGAGTTGCTGTTTACCGCAGCAGAAAAAGACCTCCCCATCGTCCGCACTCTGCCCGGCATTTCCATTATCGGTGAAATAAAGCCCCGGGAAGAGGGCGTTCAACTTAAGACAGTCAACGAAAAGTTTCACAAAATCACCGCCCAGGGTTGGCAGCACTAAGTGCAAAAATTGGAGGGAGGCTATAGAAACTCCACAGAAGGATACGATGCCAATTCTCTGAGAAATTATTAGGAGCTGGACAGGCTTTATGGGCTAATGCTTGCGATTTTAAATCCACTTGTGGAATTATTGTCATCTGACTGACTGTGCAATCTCGGCCCAACACCCAAAAAAAACCCGGATCAATTAAGACCCGGGCTTTAAAAAGTCATTCATACCTTACTGCAAGGAGGGTTAATTGCAATCAGAAAAATCACCTCCATCCAAGTCCGCAATATTATCGATATAGGGAAATATTACGCAAAAGTCATCGGCTTCAATTTGTCTGATATCCAAAATCGCAGTATTCCCGGGGGCATTTTCATTCTGCAAGGCTCCCTGAGACATGAGGTTTGCCAAAACAGAAAGGTCTGTTACTCCAGTATTGCGCATATTAAGGCGGTGAAGTTGAGTGAAGTTTGCTATGGTGCTCATGCCCTCGTTGCCAAAGGGAACGTTTCTTGCAATCAGGGTACCCAGCCCGGTATTGTTTTCAAGGGGAGAGATATCTGTAATGCCAGTAGTCGTGTTGATGTTGAAATATTCGAGTTGAGAAAGAGCGGCCAAGGGAGAAAGATCTGATACATTCGTCCTGTCCAATCGCAAGAATGTGAGATTGGGCATCATTTCAATTCCCTCGATACTTTCGATAGGTAAGTCTCTTGCATCCAACTCCTCCAACCCCAATAACATTTCATTTGTTATATCATCTTCTGGGCCAATACCAAGTGCATTTCGAACAGCAGACTCAAATGCTCCGTCGGGAAAAGTACTTCCTCCCTGAAAGTCATCCGGTAGATTTTCAGGGGATCTTGAATCAATGTTTTCCCAATAGGGTCTAATGGGCGCATATGGGTCATTGTCCGGGGTGACCTCCCCAAATTCATTGTCCCTGATATCTACATCTGCCAAAATGCCCTCAGTTGGATTGTCCTGGAGCGCTCCTTGTGCCATCAGCTCACCCAATACTGTCAAATCAGTAATACCCGTATTTCTGGCATTAATTCTACGGAGCTTTGTAAAGTTGCGAACAACATCAAGACCTTCATTTCCAGCCTGAATGTTTCGCATGATAAGAGTTTCAAGAGCTGTTAAATTCGCTAAAGGTGACAAATCAGTAGCAGGATTTGTATGGATATTCAGGTAAGTGAGCTGAGTAAGATCAGATAATGGACTAAAATCAACTATGTTGTTATCTCTCAGGTAAATCTCTCTCAGAGAACTCATCAATGCCAAATTGGATATATCACTTAATCCGGTCCCTCTAAAGTCGATATATTCCAGTCCTGTCAGCCCCTCTAAAAAGTCAAGATTCCCTTCGGGAATTGCGGTATTTCTGATATCAAACTCTCTGAGAGATGACAATTCTGATACGGGATCGAATGATTGGATAGGGGTATTTTGAGCTACAAATCTCGTGAGATTTTCCGCATACTGCAACCCTGTCAAATCCTCTACGACAAGACCACTGATATTCAATTCAATCAGTCCCATAATCTCGCTTTTAGAAATCGGCCCGCTTTCTATGTCAAGTGCCTGAGCAACAGCCTGCTCTAAAATATCATCGTTGAACTCTATCGGTTCATCTCCCCCACCAACTGGACCCATATCGTCATCGTCACCACAAGCAGTGAAGACGAGTGCAAACGCCAAAATTGGCAGTGTGAACTTTATTCTTGAAATAAAACAATCAATGAAAATTTTCATACTTTAGATTTAATAATTAATTAATTTTTTTCGTAGTAATACAATACCGGAGTGATCTCATTACTGAATTCGCTCAGTGTGTAGTAGCCATCGGAATTCAGGTCAAAGCAAATTGCTTCACCTTGCGGTTCTGACGGATTATAGGGGAGTCTGAAAGGTTTATTCTGAAACCAATCCACTATATTCAAGGAGTCTACTCTGGGCCAGTAAAATATATGGTCGTAGTTTTTAACCACCATATGTTCCCCATCAATACTGATATTTCCAGCGGTGGCTTCCCTGAAAAAAAGTTCACCCACTTTAATGGCTTCTGTTGTTTGTTCAGTGTTTTGAGGATAGGGCAGCACATAAATAATTGAAAGGGCATCGCGTTTGGTAATTACAAAGAGATCTCTGGTGTAGGGATCAAGTAAGAGACTTTCCGCATCATGGTTTTTGTTCGGGTAAACATATTCAATTATATCAACTTCTATATCCAGGTTGTTGACCTGGCCACTATGAGATTCCAAAAATACAGGTTCAGGTATTCTGTAAATTCTGTATTGACCATAAACTGCATTGTTGTCACCAATTTCACCGAGATAGATGTAAATCTCTCCTTCAGTAGGTCCCGGACCTATCTCAATATCTTCCCAATCGCGATTCAGGACTCCGGGAAAAGTGTAGGAAGCGACAGTTTGGCCGGTATTTTCATCGAGCAAAAAAATGCGATTGCTGTTGTTTTTGTCCTCGTGCGACCACAAGTAGCCTGGGTTTTTAACGCTGGGTACAAGGCCTGAGGCCTCGATAAGTGAAGATTCCCCCCTCGGTTCAGCCATTTCGGCAAATCCCATAAATAGTTCCAGGGACGAAAAGTGAAAATCCAGGGCAAAAGGCTCATGCATATCCCAATCAATATATGGGTCTTCTAATGGTAAATCCAGTCCTGAATCATCGTCCTGGGAACAAGCGATCAAAACAAAGAATAAAATCACCCATAAAAACCTGTAGCCAACCATTGTCAAAAATTTAAAAAGGGCGGAGTTGGTTTGACCTCCGCCCATGAAAATCAGATTAAATTTAAATCAGTTTCAGCCCTATCGGCAAAATCAGTTTTCAACTCCAAAAGCGCCGAAAAACGGAGAAGGAGCAGGTGTAACATAAGTCACTCCATTGACCACATACGTGTCAAATCTCGGACTAAAGTCCACAGTGCCACCAGATGCAGCAGGCGAATCAGCTGTCAATGAAAAACTTCCGGACAATGGTTGTGCATTGCTTCCGTCCGAAGCCGAAAAATGATCAAATACAGTTACATCGTAATTGGCGAACAACGGATCGTTTTCGCCTACCCCACCAAGAACGTCATTTTCCGGCAAGGGGAGCTCATCGCCCAGCATTCCGTTGCTTGGATAGAACTCATCCACTATATCCTGGTGATTGCCAAAATAAAAGTTGTAGTCGTACTTGAGATTATCAAGATCCGGTTCGCTGTCTGGTTGTCTCAGTCTCAATCCAAATCGGCAATTCACAACTAGATTGTTGTAACACTCTCCCCTTGCACCGGCTTCGTAGTTCAATGAACCACCCCGTCCGGCCTGTGCTCTTCTCCAACCGGAATTGACAATTGTATTGTTGTAGTAGTAGTTGTCACATTGCGGCTCTCTTCCCTTTGAGTTGGCAGCTTTGAGTCCATTGGTGGCAGAGCCGTATATAAGGTTATAGGCAAAATCACCTACGGTCCCGCTCTTTGTGTTTACCGCTTCCCCGCCTGTTTCGCCATTGAGTTCGAAAACCGAATGTGCAATCAGTGTTCTGGCGCCGTTCAGTCTGATGGCATCGTCCTTGGTATAGGCAATTCTGCTGTGCCAGAGAATCAAGTTGCTGGTCAACCCATTGTCCTGCATGTAAATAGCATATCTGGGTTCCCCCTCATCCAACTCGCCTTCGGCTACAATGGGGCTTCCCGGTTGAGCGGGTGCACCTGTGTACTCAATATCGGTGTACTCAAATACCATATCCTGAACAGTTTCGGTTGCCAAAATACCGCCCCAAAGGCCGCGAAAATAATTTTCAGGAGTTCTGTCCTCATCTCTTGCGGAAATCAATATCCTGTTATCTTCGGTACCGTAACAGTAAAGAGAGCCTCTCACTCTGATCTCGGGAGCATCAATGCCTCCGTCACCGGCCATAATCACCCTGACACCCTCTTCAATGGTCAGTGATTCATTCTCAGGAATTGTAATGGAACCGGTTACCGTGACTTCAGAACCAGCTTTCCAAATTCCTGAAACTTCTTCGTCTCCGACCGTAAATATGAGGTCATCATCATCGTCGTCGTCATCGTCGTCGTCGTCGTCCTGCGTCATGCCAGGCCCGTCGTCATCGGTGTCACAGGCAGTAAATAGCACAGTTGCAGAAAAGAACAGCAACAAGAATGACAATAATCCTAAATTGGGAATAGTAATTTTCATGATAGTAGAATGTTTAGTTAAAAATAATTTTGAAATACTAAATTTTTATCCGAGCACCAATGCGGTAATTTCGTTGAAAGATCTGCCTTGTGACCAAAGTTTGGTCGCGGAGATCCTGGTGGGGAAAATCCACCTCATCCCTTCTGGTGGGGAGGTCGATATATCTCTCATTTTGTGTATTTAGAATATTTCCAACCTTCAGAAAGACCACGGTCCTTTCACCCAGCCGCTGCTCGAAAGAAAAGTCCATTGTCAAGACCGGTTTGGACCAGTGATTGTTTTGGTAAAAAGGCGAAACAAACTCCACCCTTTCTCCTGTATAAACCAGAGATAGTTGTGCATCTGTCCCCATTTCAATGTGCTTAAACAACAAACTCAGGTTGCCAATGTGGTCAGCCTGGCCCTGAAGTGGTCGGGTTTCATCGATCTCTTCAAGGATGAGTTCAGAGGATGAATCATCTGGGTTTTCTCTGGCAGGAAATATTTTGGTAGTCGTTATTCTGGAGTTTGTGTAAGTGTAATTTACCCTTACGCCAAATTTATTGAAGTACTTTGTCAGATCAAATTCAACCCCAAAATTGGTTGCATCGCCAAAATTGTCTGGTCTCAGCTGCCTTTCTCCCTGTGTCAGCGAAATAGATCTGGCCAGGGTCAGCTCTATGGGATCTTTTATTTGCTTGTAGAAAAAACCGAGCAATATCTGCTCATTTCTTCCCGGGAAATACTCAAAACGCAGATCAAAATTATTTGCCTGCACTCTTTTTAAATCGGGGTTCCCGGCTTCAGTAAAGGAATCTTCCTCACTTCTTCTGAAGGGCACAATTTCGTGAAATCCGGGCCTGCTAATGGCTTTGTAATAACTGGCTCTGACATTTAAGTGGTTGGTCAAGCCATATTTTAATCCCACACTGGGAAGGAAATCTGTGTATGTCTGAGAGGAATCCGGATTGACATCTTCCCGGGCAGTATCCAATTTGTAAAATTGCCGTGTGTGTTCTGCTCTCAAACCTATATTTACATTGAGCCTGTTTATCTTGTGCCACGTTTGTGTAAAAAAAGCAACAATGTCCTCTCCTGAATCGAAGTTCAGGGGATCTGAGGTACTTCCTCTCGGGTTGAGAAGCTGCCAGGACACATCTTCAAATGTATCCCAATGCTCCCCCTGGTTTTGCAAGGCGGGATTGGCAGGATCAAAAATGTAGCGATTGAAAAAACTGTTTCTATCTCTCGTTCTTCCGAGGGCACCAAATTTAATATAATCATTTTCGCTGAAAAGCTGGTGGTTGTAGCTCAAGTTGAGATATGCACTTATATCTTGATCTTCGTTGTGCTCCCATCTGCGTGGATTCCTGCGCTCTATGTTTTGGGGCAACTGCTCGCCGTCTTTCAGCTCACTGTTTCTTATGAAAATAGCGTTATCCGGCCTTTCATTGGTGGCCAGTGAGTAAACCAGTGACCAATCAAACTCCAATCGGGGGTGGAGTTTATGGTCTCCCTGCAAGGTTGCGTTGTATATTTTCTGGTAAGTGGAGCGAAATCTAGTTTTATGCTGAAAAAACGCATTGCCTCCTTCCGGATCGAAGTTTCTTCCACTAATTCCTGTTTCCAGGTTGTCCCTGACTTCGAAATCGTTCAGAATATATGCACCACCATAGAAAGAAAGAGAATGGTTGCTGTTCAAATAATAGTCAAAACGGCTGTGCGCCGCGTATCGCTGTTGATGGATAGAGGTGTATCGCTCCTGCAATTTATCCAATGTAGGTCTGCCGGAACCAAAGAGATCCATATCAACATTGTATTGCACTGACTCAAGGCTTCTGTAGGTGTTTTGAAAGCTGAGACCGGCCATAATTCCCAATTTGTCGTTGAATACCCGATCCCCCACGGTAATACTCGCCAGTACATCGGGCATGGGCTGGACCTCTTCAAAGGATAAATTGGCAGTGGTGAAGTCCTCCGGGCTTGCGCGGTATTCTTTTCCGTATTTTTCAAGTGGACTCTTTCTGTTTACCGCCTTGTGATCAAATTTGAGAAAGCCGTTTTCCAGGTTCATCTGATCATACCCAAACTGAACATCCCCATTGAGTGTAAATTCTCCCGGGGCACTTTTCATCACCAGGTTCATGGCCCCTCCGATGGCATCGCCTTCCATATCCGCTGTGAGACTTTTTGACACTTCCAGGCGCTCGAGCATCGGTGCCGGGAAAATATCGAGAGGTACGTACCTGTTTTTATTCTCCGGACTGGGGATTTTTATGCCGTTGATCAGGGTGTAATTGTAGCGTTTGTCCATGCCCCGGACTATTGCATGTCTGGCCTCGCCACCGGAACCCCTCTCTACACTGAGTCCTGAAACGCGCTGCATTACCTGGGCCACTGTAATATCTGGCGACAATTCTATCGAGCGGGCCGACAATACATTGACCGTGTTCAATGCATCCCGCTCTATTTGCCTTGCCTGCGCGGCTGACCCCCTAATAGTCTGACCGGCTACAATAACCTCTCCCAGCTGCGCCGCATCTGTCTTCAATACAAAATCTACAACCAGGGGCTCTTCCCCTATTTCAATTTCTCTCTTGTATGTCTCATATCCTATGTACCTCACCTCCACCTCATAGGTGCCTTCCGGTGCATTCCTGATTTGGAAAGAGCCATCAAGACCGGCAACTGCCGCATGGGAAGTTCCTGCTATGCTAATGGTAGCTCCTATCAGTGGTTCGTTATTTTCATCGACTACATAACCCGATATTCCGCCTGCCATCAGAACTGCCGGCACCAAAAATACAACCAGATAGATGATTGCAACTCTCTTATTAAGCATACTGATAAACCGAATTTTATTTTCCTTAAATCTGCTGCAAAGGTAGAGGCTGAATATTAGCTTATGTTTAAGCCAGCTTTATTGGTTTGTGAAGAGGGCTTATTCAAACAAAACAACCCAAAGCATTGATTTAAGGTCAATTATGGGGTATTTTATGTTTTCTGGAAAGTCTTTTATAACATAGAATTAATGTGTCCACTCCGGAAAACGGTTATGGAAATTTCAGAAGGAAAAGGTTTTGCCGGGACGTACTATAATAAAATAATAAATGAGTTCACTCCGAAAACCCTTTTGTGCATGAAAATGAGCGAAAAATTCAAGATCGAGGAAGAGGATGAAAGAGCGATCCCTCTCCAAAGCATTGGGGAGGGTGAATGTCCGGGGGACATTCAAGTGATTGAACCGCGAAGCTGGCGGGTTGCCCACAGGCGTAGCCATAGCTACGTTGAGGAAAGATTTTGCCCGATGACGAAGATATTGGATTTTGCAGCCATTTGTAATAAAAAGAGGTTTTCGGAGTGGACTCATAAATGTGCTCCAGAAAAATGTGCCCCCGCGGTGGTGGGATTCTAAAATGAATGGGGCGAAGGACCATTACTCCGAGAAAACAATTATTTGAGCTTTCCGGCCTGGTAAGTTTCTGAACTGCATCTCTGCAGAAGTAAAACTTGCTATCTGGCAAAACCAAAGGCCAGGTACTTGATGGTGCGCCCGTCCTCCAGATGTTGTTTTTCGTAGTACGTCAGAATATCCAGGTCGGGGTGGGGCAATTCCCCTGCGTAAATATTCCTGTTGGATTGGAGGATTCGTGCATTGGGAAAGTTTTCAACCGATTCAAGCGAATAGTTATACAGCAGATCAGAGTCCGTTTTAAGGTGTACCACACCGGCTTTTTTCAAGAGTGTTTGGTACTTTTTGAGAAAAGGAGGTGAAGTCAATCGGCGGTTTTCTTTGCCCTCTTTGGGGAAGGGATCCGGGAAAGTGATCCATATTTCGCTCACTTCACCGGCCTTGAAAAACAGTTCAATTTGTTCGATGCGCGATCTGAGGAAGGCCACATTTTCCATCTTACTCTCCCTGGCAATGGTGGCTCCCTTCCATATCCGTGCACCTTTTACATCCACACCAATGAAATTCTTATCCGAATACCTCCGCGCCAGATCCAGGGTGTACTCCCCCCTCCCACAAGCCAATTCCACGACAATAGGATGGGAATTGCCAAATTGCCACTCATGCCACATTCCGGCCATTTGGACTTTTTCATTCTCTGTCCGGGTTAATACCGGATCGCCGAACTCAAAGGATTCGTAAACATGCTTATAAGTCAGATTCTCGGCAAACTTTTCCAACTTGTTCCTCCTCGACATGGTTCTGTAATTGCTTCTACTGCAAAGATAAGTCACAAGATGAATTTTTGAACAATAATGGAGACTTGCCTGCATACCTCCACAATTATCAATAAGTGGTCGTAGTCCTCAATTACCGCTAATACTCTTTGACGTACAAAAGTTCTTTCAAAACGAATTTAGCAGGCTTCTTGATCATTAATAACTTAAATATCAGAATTTTTCATTGCTTTTTAACACTTTATATCAAAATTTTGGTTATTATTGCATCTTGCCGGATTTCAAAGTTTTGTACAGCACAGGTTTTTTGTTGTACGGATTCATGGAAGGTCCTGAAAAACGGGTGGTTAGAAACACAATATTTTTGATAGATCTAAACTAAATTTTTGCAACCATGAAGTATTTAAACTCAATGATTTTCGCTGCTTTTTGCCTCATCCTTATGGGGTGTCAGACTGAGATGGAGTCTCACAATGAAGAAAATGATCACGGGGAAATGGGCGAAGTAAAAGAACTAATCGACCACGGCCCGGATCATCACATTCTTTACAAGCCGGAGGATATTCCCTGGGAGGATGGACCTGGTTCACTGGAGGAGGGTTCGCAATTTTACATCCTTGAAGGAGACCCCGGTAAAGCCGAGGTGTTTAATATGCGCTTGAAACTCCCGGATGGATTTCACATTGCTCCTCACACACACCCCGGAGTAGAGAGGGTTACGGTTATTTCCGGGGAATTCGTACTCGGGCACGGTGCTGAGGCCGATATGGAGGAGTACTATGAATTGTCTCCGGGCAGCTACACTTCAATGCCTCCGGGAATGAAGCACTACGCCTATGCTCGTGGTGAAACCGTTATTCAATTGGTAAGTGTAGGACCCTGGGAAATTGATTACATTAATCCCGAAGACGATCCAAGATTGCGGGATAATTAATGTAGTCGGTTTCATTTTGAATGGTCTGGGTCATTGCCCATTTTCTTCCTTCGGTTTTTCAAACCAAGGGTGGAGTAGGGAGATATTGTCCATTTGTTAAGCATTCATTTCTTTCGTGAAAAGTGGACCTTTGTGATTGGGAAAAGTCTGGACTTTATTGAATCACCTAAAGGCATTTTTTCAAAAAAATGCAGGAGGTATTTGGTTGCTTCTTAGGAATCGAAGATTTAAAGAGCATGCCCTCCATCTCAAAAAGAGAGAATCCCGGTTTGATACGGACCGGGAGAGCCATGATTTTTTCCATAAGAAATTTTAGATGATGAGAAATTTCCCTTCCTTTGCCTGTACATTTGGGTGATAATTACCCCGGGGTTGATCAATATAGCAGATACGGGGGAACAAAACAACCAAACATTTTGTAAGAAAATTAAGCGGCTTGCGTTTTCATACTGAGTTGGAAATAGGAGGGGTTGGAAATTTTTGGCTTAAATTTTGCCTGAATTATCCAATGTTATTTACCTTGCACCGTTAGGAATTAACGAAAAAAAATTAAGCTATTTATGAAATACATAATTATCACACTGGCACTCGGTTTATTGGCCTCTCAGATCAATGCACAGGCCGAAAATTATGAGCCTGCTCACGAAGGTTGGCATGTTATGTTAGATGATGCATACAAGGAATCTGCTCAAACCGGAAAGCCAATTATGGCATATTTTACCGGGAGCGACTGGTGCCCCCCCTGCAGGAGGTTTTCTGCAGCCGTCATTAGCAAACCCGAATTTAGCGAATGGGCAAAAGACAATGTAGTATTGCTCGAGGTGGACAGCCCCAGAAGAAAGCAGGTACCTCAGGCCATTCAACAGCAGAATCAACACCTCAGCCAGGCATTTAATGTCAGGGGAGTACCCAGAATATGGGTTTTCAACATGAATCAAAATGGCGAAACGGGCGAGATGGAAGTTGAGGCTTTGGGATCTACCGGCTTTGTTCCATCAGTGGATGACTTTACATCCCAGGTTGAGGATATGATAAATTAAGCAATACAGGGGATTCCAGTAATTGAGTTCTCCTTTTTCAAGTCCTGCGGTCCTCCCACCGGGAGAGGCCGCGGTTCTGTTTCAATGCAAACTTCAATAGGATGTATAATTTACTTGTAACAACAATCGCACTTGTACTATTCTGGCTGCCATTGAATCTTACAGCTCAGGACTACGAGCCTGCCCATGAAGGCTGGCACTATATATTGCAAGATGCTTATGAAGAATCAGCCCAGACCAACAAGCCCATCATGGCTTTGTTTACGGGCAGTGACTGGTGCAGACCGTGTATGCGAATGAGTAAGGCTGTATTTGACCAGCCTGAATTTAAGGGTTGGGCTGAGGAAAATGTGGTTCTTTTGGAATTGGACTTCCCAAGGAGAAGGAGCATACCAGATGAAATTAGGCAGCAAAATGGTGGATTACAGCAAGCTTTGCAAGTGAGAGGTTATCCCACAGTGGTCGTCTTCAACATTGAACCCAATGCTGAATCCGGTGAAATGGAAATAACCGATTTGGGCAGAACCAATTTTTCAGCCTCAATGGAAGATTTTGCTGAAACTATTGAAGCTATGTTGAAGTAGTACCAGTGCTTTTTGAGATTTTTACCATTTAGTTCTCAATATACGTCCAGGACTTTGTAATGGTAGGAGCGAAACTGGAATTCTTCACCTTTTTTCACACCCTTCATGCTGGCATAAATAGGTGCTTCTGTGGAGAGTCCAAACACCTTTTTATCTCCTGAAACCTCTACTTCCTCAATGGACACGCATACGAAAAAAGTGCGCTTGTCAGTAACCACGACAGCGCCGGGAGCTACCTCAGTATATTCCTTATCAATATCCAATTCCTCAAGAACTCGCATTTCGTACTTCAAAAATTCGAGCTCCTTTTTGAGTTCGTTGTACATTGCTAATTGCTCTGCAGCCGGATTATGATCGGTTTGACTGGGCATGTTGTCCCGGTCGTTCATTTCCTTTTCCACCGTTTCAATTTCGTTGGTGAAATTGTCGATGAGTTCTTCCTGTCGTTTAACACAGGCATCAAAAATCTCCTTCTTTGGTATCCTTGTCATGGTAAAAAGTTATTGTAATCTGGCGTGGCCAATCAATTAGTAAAAAAAATGCTGGTAGGATGTTCGCGTAAATAGCGTGAGATTGGGTGTAAAGGTAATAAATGCCGGGAATTTCCACAAATAAATTGCGCCATTTATCAGCTGAGGTACTTGTAAATTTAGCTAAAAGGTATTTGTAGAATCATTAAACAATGGATGAGTCCACTCCGAAAACCCTTTTGTATATGAAAATGAGCGAAAAGTTCAAGATCGGGAAGAGCGGACTCATGGATTAATATGGAAACTGCAAGAGTACGATGTGCTATTCAACAATGGGGTGTATTGGGAATAGGGTGCTACCGTTTCAGTCGGTCGGAACCATAATCTAAAGTCTTCTGTTTTGACCAGGTGGACTGTTTATTTAAAGATGGTATGCATCAAAGAGATAAAATGCTGAATCGGGAGTCCTGGAAAGATTTACCTATACCAGATTACAGAGCTCCACTTGTTTTCAGAGGAGGTCATGGGGCAACCCTTGGTATCCATTTCTTCAAAAAATCTTCGGTAAAATACACTCTGCGTCTTCGACTCGATACTCCCGATGGGGATTTCTTTTTCACGGATATGGTCCCTGGAAATGATGGAAAAATAGTGGTTTTGCTACACGGATTGGAGGGGAATAGTCAAAGGCCTTACATTATGGGAATGGCTCAGGTAGCAATGGGCCGGGGCTGGGGAGTGGCTGCGATGAATTTTAGGAGTTGTGACGGCCAATTGAATTCCAGGGCGAGGTTTTACCACAGTGGTGAGACCGGAGATCTTGAGGTGCTGTTAAACCATCTGACAGAAAAAATGGGTTTCAATAGAGTGGTACTTGTTGGATTCAGCCTCGGTGGGAATGTGTTGTTAAAATACCTCGGTGAAAAGGGAGAAAGCCTCCATCCCGCGATTGAATTTGGAATGGCCATTTCAGTGCCCGTGGACCTGAGCAGCTCTTCCGATCAAATTGAGTCCCTTCAAAACCGGCTTTACCTGCGCAGATTTTTAAAGTCGCTCAAAGGGAAGGTGCGACAAAAAATGGAGATACACCCGGACGAAATTGATTGGGAAAGAGGTTTGCGAGCCCGGACCTTCAGGGAATTTGATGAGTTTATTACGGCGCCCCTTCACGGATTTGAAGGTGCAGCGGATTACTACCGAAAAAGTTCTTCCCTCTTTTTCCTGGATCGCATCGCAGTTCCATCTGTGTTGCTTTCTGCAAAAAACGACAGTTTTCTATCCAATTCTTGCTATCCGGCTGTTCGGGACAATTCAATGCTTAGGACCATTTTCCCAAAGCACGGCGGACATGTGGGATTTCCTCATTGGCCGGTTTCAAAACAAACCTATCCGGAGTTGATTTTGAGCTATCTGTTAAGCCTGGCAGATGACCGGGATTCGACCCATTAAAATCCGGAGATTTAACCCGGGACCACCCGCATTGTCCTATGATTCATTGGTTGCCAGCCACTGACTTTTTTCCGATATGATACTTGGTTACAGGATTCCTTCTTTTGTCGAAATATTTAAACCTCCTCACCAGATATTTCCCGTATTTCCAGGATCGAGCTCCACAATGCTGGAATTGATTCTGATGACTTCATGGCTTTCTCTTTTGTCTTCCCGACTCTGTTAAATCAGACCCTCCTCACGTAGTATTTTATCTGTTTCACTTTCCGATATTTCAAGCGCTTTACGTATGTGGTGGGAGGATACACCAAGTTTGTATAAATTTACCACTGATTTTCGAATGGTGGCTTTTTGCTCCTCTCTGATTTTCTGGGCTTCCTCCCTGGCTTTCTGGATTTTCTCCCTGTTTTCTTTATCCGCTTTTTCGTATCCCTCCAATAAAATCTCTTCGTAGGCATTTTTCGCCCCGCGTTTAACTATGCTGGAAATTGATTCTGATGACTCCATGGGATTAATTATTAAAGAATCACTTAATTAGGCCTTCACCTTTGAGTATTCCAAGCACTTTTTCTTCTGACAAATCAAAAATTTCACTGATTTGCTTAAGTTGAAGCCCACAGTTATATGATTTCACAACATTTCTTTTCGTTGTGGCTTTTTGCTCCTCTTTGATTTTCTGGGCTTCCTCTCTGGCTTTCTGGATTTCCTCCCTGTTTTCTTTATCCGCTTTTTCGTATCCCTCCAATAAAATCTCTTCGTAGGCATTTTTCGCCCCGCGTTTTATAATACTGGATATTGGTTCTATTGATTCCATGGCTTTTTCTTTGTTTGTAATCACGCTGTAATAGTAAACGAAGGCAGATTTCGTAAGGTTCCTGTCGCTTTTGTCTATTTCTAAAAAAATCTTGTTTACTGAACGCATTAAAACCTCTTCGTCCCAGGCCTGCTTGAGCAGCAATTTGATGCTTCTCCATACTCCTTCCTGTAACATCAGTATTTCACTCTCCTCAGAGGCTTGAATATTGTCAAATACGTAATCGAATTCCGGGATGTACTTCTTCAGTGAATCATCCAAATCGCTGTAGAGGCTTCTGTGCGTGTGGTACTACCAGGGGTCTTTTCCGTGGTAGAAAAGAACGGGAATCACCGGCCGGGGCTTTTTACCCTCTTTTACCTGCATGCCCAGTCCGGAAAAAATATTCTGTCCCAGTTGGATGGTCACATATCTGTCTTTCCACGATTTGAACTCCAGTAATATGGGTAGATAAAAAGACTTTTTGCGACCCTTCAGCGGCACTTCAAACTAAATATCCGCGAAGGAGGCCTTGAGTTCCTCGTTCAGGAAACTTCCCGGCACTTCCTGAATTTTGGACAAATCGATTTGCTCAATCAAATCAGCGGGCAGGCGGTGTTGAAAGTACGATTGCGCACGTCCAACATCCCGGAAAACCGCCTTCATAAACTGGTCGTGTATGCTTTTATTCTTTGCCATGCCCCAAA
>SKLY01000054.1 GCA_007121335.1 Saprospiraceae bacterium
ACATTATTTTGATTTATTATTTTAAGTCAGGTTAAATGCTAAGGAAAAGGCTGGTAACTTTCATGTGGCGAGCTGATGAACTGACCATAGCTATCCTCATAATTTGTTCCGGCACCTGTAAGTATTTGGGTAAATTGTCTGTATTAGAAAATCCTGCTACCTTTGTGTTTCAGCGGAGGGCTTTTGGAAACCATTGCTCTCCGGGATTTGTTGCCAACATCAAAGAGCGATACTATGTCCTTTTCCAGTAAACACCGAAGATTGAGCCGCAGGGAGCGATACAAGCGCGACTCTCGCAACTTCAAGCTCATCGTTTTATTCTTCTTCATTGGCCTTGCCCTGTACGCTTTTATGAGGCGTGATGATATCATTTTTTATTTTAAAACCTTGTATTACTGAGTGCCAGGCATGGCTTTCCAAACCAAAAGTAATTGGTGTAAAACCTGGTATTGTCGCCGACTTCCTATTTGATGCCGAAATAGGTGCTTTACTGATTTTAATGGGATTTATTCCTTTACAGCGAGCAGCTCACGGATATTGGATTTTTCCCGCATCCAGACAAAAAGCACAAAGCCGCAGAGGAGTAGTAATCTGAGCAGCCAGGAAGCCAGGGTCCAGTCGATAATCATTTGTTCCAGAAAGCGGTCGTAGGCAAAATAAATCAACAGAGCGATAATTGTGTAATGCCCAAGTGCTCTCCAGTCATACGGCAATCGGTAGTGGCGTCTTCCAATGAAATACGAAGCCGCTGCCATGGCGCCGTAGCAGATAAAAGTGGCCCAGGCAGAGCCCATGTATCCAAAAATGGGAATCCACCAGATATTCAGGCCGATGGTAATAGCTGCACCGCCGAGCCCCAGCCAGGTGGCCATCAGGGTTTTGTCCGTGAGTTTGTACCAAACGGAGAGGTTGTAATACAGACCGAGGAATAAATTGGCTATCAGCAGAATGGGCACCACGTCCAATCCCTCCCGGTAACCTTCCCTCCTGAGCAGTAACTGAAATATATCCAAATAGAGGGTGATGACCAAAAATGCCAGCAATCCGGTGATGACGAAGTATTTCCCAATGGCCGCGTACAAGTCAGGGGCTCTTGTGTTTTTGGCATTTTGGAAGAAAAAGGGTTCCGCTGCATACCGGAATGCCTGGGTAAAGAGCGCCATAAATACTGCAAGCTTATAACAGGCTGCGTAAATTCCCAGTTGTCGCTCATTCTCTTCCAGGGAATAGGGAAGCAGGTGCTTGAGCAGTACGCGGTCCAGCATCTCATTGGTAATTCCGGCCAGTCCGGCAATGATCAGGGGAGAGGAGTAAACGAGCATTTTATTCCACAACACCCTGTCGATATGGGGCTTGAAGTCTGAAAACTGGGGCAGCAAAAGCAAAAACGCGCTGATGCTGGCAAAGAGATTGGCCACAAAAACGTAGCCGATTCCGAAATTCGGATCGTACCAGCCGGATATGGCACCGTACAGAAATGACCCCTCTCCGGAATTCATTACCGCTGGACACAGCAAGAGGAAAAACAGGTTGAGCCCGATGTTGAGCCCGATGTTGGTCAACTTTATCCCGGCAAATCTCCACGCCCGGCCCTCCATTCGCAATCTGGCGTAAGGAATTTCACTCAACACATCAAAAGCCCAGATGGCTACGAGGAAGTAGAGGAGTGGCTGGTGTTCCGGTCTCAACTTTATCCACTCCCCAAAGGGCGCGGCGAGAAAGAAAAAAGCGACTGAAAATAAAAGGGTGGAGAGGAGTATAGAACTCAATGCCGTATTGTAGGCGTCACCCCGACCCGCTTTTTCTGCACCAAAACGGAAGTAGGCCGTCTCCATCCGGTACAATATGATGATCATGACAAAGGCCGTGTAGGCGTAGAGCTCTGAGATGATACCGTATTCGCCTTCTGCAAAAACCGCTGTGTACAGGGGTACGAGCAAATAATTTAACACCTTGCCCAAAACAGAGGACAAACCGTAAACCGCTGTATCTCCGGCCAGTTTTTTGATCAGTGACATTACTGCGCTAATAAGTTCACCGCAAATGTACCAAATATTGACTTCAGCGGCCGAACTTCAATACTCAACCCAAGTCTGGATTGGCAAACGGAGGTCGGTTCTGGTATATGAAAAGTCAGGCATTTAGGAGCGATTAACTGTCTACCAAATCCCAAAGTTTAAGGCGAGCTAAACCCTCTCAATTTGCCACTACCCACCCAATTCTTTATATGCCATGTTGTGCCTTCGTATTTTTATTCTTTGAAATCATTAAAAAATGCAATAAGCTTATCAATGGTAAAATAAGGATTTCGTTGGTGTTTTGGTAAGTCTGTCTGAACATTCTTTCGCAGTGTTTTAGCTCTGTAAATTGCAGTGTCTAAGTCCTCTTTTAAGAGTTGGTAATGGTTTGATTTGGTCTTGTGATATTCAGGCCACTTATTTTTTAAATACCTCAAAGCTTCAGCACCGTCTTGAAAACTCCTGCCACAATTTTCAAAATGTAGAATGAACCAATGTTCGATACAAATTGCACTATACGCAATACACAACCCTTCTGAATCAATAATGCAGAATGCTGCTTCTAATTGTGGCCAATTGTCATTATCAAAAACAACCATACTGAATCATAGGAATTACTATCTCTTCTGGCTTTCCGTTTTTTCTTTCTTGCTTCTTCGGCTAAACTTTTTGGGTCATTTTTTGAGTTGTAGTCAATTTCGATTGAAATTGATCTCTGAAGATTTCTCGGCAATTCACTCTGTAATGACTTAGCGTATAAATATTCAGTGACACCCTCGCAAAGTATAAGTATTCGTTTATTTGGCTTGTTAATCTTCATCATATTGCATTTCTATGAGGAAGTCAGAATCATTAATAATGGGGGTCGCGCCAAACCTACCTGAAGAATACCATTTATCTAAAGGAGTGCCTAATCGAATTCCTTTGATGTCTGAGCATCTGTATAGCGAAGTTGAACCAAACTCATCCTTCTCTGTGAACCAAACTTGATCTCTCCTGAAATTATCATTTGAAAGTTGTGTTATATCGTGGGTAGCAAAAATTAACTGTGAGTTTTTAGGATTTGTGATTTCATTGTGGAATAGGTTAATTAAAAATTGTGTAATACTTGGATGTAAATTCTTCTCAAATTCATCTACTACTAGAACTCTTCCCGTTTCAAGAGCGTCAAGAATAATACCACCAATCACGAATAAACTCTTCGTACCTGTAGACTCTTCGTCAATTTCAAAATTCTCAATTCCAATTTCTTTTTCTCCGTCAAATAGCGGGTGCTGTGTTTTTATATCATATTTATATTGTTCTTGAAAACTTTCTTTCACATCATCCGGTAAATTGCTTGGAAACTTGTAATTGCTCCAATCAACTTCTTCTGCTCGTATTCCAACTATTCCTGTGTCTAAAGCACAAATAAGCTTATTAAAGCGTTTAGAAAAGTTTGAGCTTTTATTTTCAGCAAGCCTCTTTGCATAAAGTTTGCTCAAAGAAATTTCACGATAGTCTTCTAGGAAAGGAAAAACCATCATTCCTTTTCCAAAGAAAGAAAATGCAGGAAGTAAAGATTCTACATTATTTTCAGCTGCTTTTGATAGGAATAGTTGATTTG
>SKLY01000166.1 GCA_007121335.1 Saprospiraceae bacterium
ATCACAATTAAAATGCAGAACGTATCTGTTATTGGAGCGGGAACGATGGGTAATGGAATAGCCCATGTTTTTGCCATGAAAAACTTTAATGTAGTACTGGTCGATATCAATCAGAAGGCCCTGGATAAGGCCATTGCCACCATTAATAAAAACCTGGAGCGGATGGTTTCAAAAGAAAAAATCACTGCTGACCAGAAAAGTGCTGCACTGAAAAATATATCCACTCAAACAGACATGAAGAGTGGTGTGCAAAAGGCTGACCTTATAGTCGAGGCCGCCACGGAAAATATTGAACTGAAATTTAAGATTTTTCGGGACCTGGATGAGCATGCACCTGATTCCTGCATACTCGCAACCAATACCTCCTCCATTTCCATCACCAAAATTGCAGCTGTTACAAACAGGGCGGACAAGGTGATCGGTATGCACTTTATGAACCCGGTACCAATCATGAAACTGGTGGAAGTCATTCGCGGATATTCCACTTCGAATGAAGTGACCAATGCCGTGACTGATATCAGCAAAAAGCTGGGTAAGATTCCCGTCGAGGTGAACGACTACCCGGGCTTTGTAGCCAACAGAATTCTAATGCCGATGATCAACGAAGCCATCATATCTCTACACGAAGGTGTGGCCGGTGTGGAAGAAATTGACTCGGTTATGAAACTCGGAATGGCACATCCCATGGGACCGCTTCAATTGGCTGATTTCATTGGATTGGATGTCTGTAACTCCATCCTGAATGTGATGTACGAGGGCTTTGGAAATCCAAAATACGCCCCCTGCCCGCTGTTGGTCAATATGGTGGAAGCCGGTAACCTCGGAATCAAATCGGGCGTCGGATTTTACGACTACAGCAACGGACCGAAAAATGCGGTTGTTGCGGATAATTTTAAATAAGGATTGGAGGAGCCGCTTTCGGATTAAGTGAATTTATTACTTACTGTGGATCCGGTCTGGTAATATAATTTAAAAGGTGACGATATTGGAAACTGGGATAAGTGAGGAAATTAGTGAATTAAGTATCATGGCTCCCTATCTGCAGATACGCACGGCCGTGCATATTAATCCTTCTATATATTACATCACAGAGTAGTAATAAAACTATCAGGAGGCTAGATTGTTATTAATTACAATGTGTAATGTGCCAATAATGTGTTTTGTATGGCATTTGAAGCCAAATTAAAAATGTCGGAAGGAATAAGGCCGGTTCAGACTACCCTCAATTGCAGGGGCAGGTTATTGGATTTAATGCGCCCGGTAGTGATGGCGGTTATCAATGTCAGCCCGGATTCATTTTACCACAGCCTTGATTACCAGCGAACCGATGAAGTCTTGAAGCACGCTGAAAATGCGGCGGAGGAGGGGGCTGCCATTTTGGATATTGGAGGTCTTTCCACACGGCCCGGGAGTTGCCAAATTCCTGTTGAGGATGAGTGGCAAAGGCTGGAAAAACCACTTCAGGCCATTGAGAGGAAATTCGGTGGGGATGTTTTTATCTCGGTGGATACCTACAGGGCGGAGATTGCCAAAAGGGCAATCCAATCGGGTGCGCATATTATTAACGACATCAGCGGGGGACTTTTTGATCCCTTAATTTGGGAGGTGGTTGCGGAGGAAGGGGTGCCTTATGTATTGATGCACAACAAAGCCAAACCCGAAGTGATGGTCCGGCACGCTCGTTATGACGACCTTATGGCTGAGATTTATGCGTATTTTACAAGCCGGCTTCACTTGCTGAGACAAAAAGGAGTGGATGACATCATCATCGATCCGGGTTTTGGTTTTTCAAAAACCATACAGCACAACTTCACATTGCTCAAGCAGGTCGAGACATTTTTAACGCTCAATCGCCCGATGATGGTCGGTATTTCCCGGAAGTCGTTTATGTACAAAACGCTTGGTACCGAACCGGAGGATGTTCTTGCGGTTAACACAGCTCTCCACTTTAAAGCCCTCGAATCCGGCGCTTCCATTTTGCGGGTGCACGATGTGAGGGAAGCAGTTCAGTGTATAAGGATTTTTGAGGCTTATAATAATGCTTGAGGTGGGACTCATAAATACCCGTGGATCGAGAAAATCAATGGGTAGCCAAGATCATTACTGAGGAATGTCTGCGGCAAGGATGTAACATTTACCCCGGCAATTCGTATCAATGGTGGAGCATTGTCAATAGAATCGGTAAAATGACCGCCTGATTGAATTTATTGATGCTGCATTCGTTATATTATTTGAGAAGCAATGTCAAAAAACACCAGCAAAGAAAAGCAGCTTCCCAAAAAGGGAAAGAAAGTGCCCCGGTGGTTGAAAATCACCAGCCTGGTATTGCTATTGCTGGTTTTGGCAGTAGTTTCGCTTCGTATGCCCTTTGTGCAGCAGCCACTGGCTTCATGGGTGGCCAATTCCATGGCCAAAGACCTCGGCTTGGAAGTCTCCGTTGGAAAAGTCAATTTCAACTTCATTAATCGCCTCGAGATAGAGGATTTTTTGGTGCATTACCACGATGGGGATACGCTTCTCTACGCCAAAAAAATGTACGGGACAACCAAGAGACCACTTACTTCCCTTTTTAGAAGAACTTTGGAAATCAATGATATCCGCCTTGATGGTACACGTCTAAATATCGTCACCGGTCCCTACAGACCGGAGAATATTTTTCAATACGCCGCAAAGCGAACACGAGAAAAAATACCCCTTCAGGAGGAAGCTGAGCACTCGCGCATAGCATTCTCAATTGATGGGATTTCTGCATACAATACCGAAGTCTTTGTGGATGATCAGTTTCGGGGAACGAGACAGCGGATTTCTTCTGAAAAGCTCTTTGTTTCGCTCAGGGAAGTCGATCCCGCTGAGCAGCGATTTTCACTGAGTTCTGTAATTGCTGATGGGATCGATTTTGAGTTGTTGACTCCAGGGCCGGATTTTGTAAAAGACATACCGGAGGAGTTGTTGAAGCATTGGGAGGAACCTTTTCAAATTTCTCAGGATATTGACCTTTCCGTGGATTATTTTGAACTGCGAAACGGCAGTTTCAAGGTCAGAAATGATTCAATTCCACCGCTCCCAGCCAAAGACCAGCCCCGCTTCAACAGCAAAAAATTGGATATTACAGGTATTGAGTTGCAAATGACGAATCTGTCTCTGGACAGTACTGGTATCCATGCCGTTCCAAATTTACTGGTTTTCAATATTGACGACCAAATAAAGGTAATGGACTTTAACGCGGAAAGCCTTGCCCTTACTGATCAAAAAATGGAGATTAGGGGTTTGCGATTGCTAACCGAAAAGTCATTTATTGATGAAGACGTCCTCCTGGAATACGCTAATTTTGAGAGTTTTGGTGAATTTGCGGATGAAGTGGAACTCAGTACAAATTTTAATAGAGCAGAGATACAATTATCTGAAGTGCTGTACTTCATTCCCGACCTTGCCAATAATGAATTTTTCAAGAAGAACAGCCATAAATTATTCAGTCTAACCGGTCAATTTTCCGGTAATATTAATCAGCTGCGCGGTGATGATATCCAAATCGAAATAGGGGAGTCGTTCGCGCTTGATGGCAATTTCTCTTCCCGTGATCTCACTAATTCGGGCAG
>SKLY01000258.1 GCA_007121335.1 Saprospiraceae bacterium
ACCTATGTCGGATACAAAACTTTGGTGGATACCCTTGAGTCAGTGCCCAGCCAAATTAAAATGACCCCTTCCGAATATCAGTTTCAGGAGGTCGTAGTGACTGGCCAGTTTACCCCCCAATCAGCCACGCGTTCTGTTTACCAGGTTCGAACCCTCGACAGGGAAGAAATGAGTGCTTACGGTGCGCGGGACATGTCTGATATTATGGTCCACCAACTTAATTTCAGACCCAGGCAAGACGTTAGAATGGGAACCACTTCCTTCAGCTTACAGGGCATCAGCGGAAACAACCTCCTTATTTTATTGGACGGCGTGCCAATCAACGGTCGCACCAGTGATGATTTTGACTTCGGACAAATTTCCCCTCAGCAAATAGACAGGGTAGAGATAGTGGAAGGACCTATGGCTGTACTCTACGGTAGCAATGCCATGGCCGGTGTGGTCAACCTCATTACCAGACGAAGTTACGAAGCCGGTTGGTCGATCAGTGCACAAATTCACGAAGAGTCTGCCGGATCTGAATACGGATGGAATAAAGGTACCCACAACCAAAGCCTTCAAATAGCCAGAAACTTTGATTCACTGCCACTTACCGCAAGTGCTGGCATCACCAGAAATTTATTTCACGGTTATCAGGGTGACTTCAAAAGGGCCATGTTGTGGAAGCCCAAAGAGCAATGGATAGGAAACATTCATTTGCAATACAGACCGCAATTTTGGGACATCTCCCTTCGTGTGGATTATCTGAACGAAGAGATATTTGCACCCGGTGAGCCCGTTGGAACCGTCCGTCCCATCGCATTGGATGACACATTTGAGGCCAGGAGAACCTTTTATCAATTTCAGGCCGGAAGATCGCTGCCCGAATTTGGTAGAATCGAAACCATGTTTGCAGTCACTGATTACGAGCGTGAAAAGATTCAAAAAGCGGTGAATTTGAATACGGGAAGTACTCAAATGTCAACTGCAGAAGGTGCGCAGGATCACACCTCGCTTTTTGGCTTCCAAAACAGGACTGTGGTAAACTATCTCATGGACGAAAAATTGTCCGCTCAAATGGGATACGATTTTGAATACGAAAAAATATCAGGGGGGAGATTGATCGATGGGCATTCGCGTTCTCTTTATGATCTCGGCTTATTTCTGAGTTTTGAAAAGCGCTTTTCCGAATTGCTGTCACTCAGGCCCGGACTACGTTACAGTTACAACAATCAACACAGTTCACCTGTGATACCCTCCTTAAATTTAAAATACGACTTTCACCCCGATTGGCAGTTTCGCGCAGCTTACAGCCACAGCTATCGCGCCCCATCTCTGAGAGAGATGTACTTTGAATTTTTTGACTCCAATCACCGAATTATCGGGAATGAAAACCTCATTCCCGAATCCGGGCGGCACTTTAATGTCCACCTGTCCAATCGGAGTTTGAATATAGCAGGGAATCCGCTTCAGCTCTCGACAGAGGTTTTTTACAACAGGATAAAGGATCAAATAACCTACGGTCGTTCCACACAAAATATTCAGAATACGACACTTATCAACCAGAGTCTATTCAAATCCCAGGGCTTTAGATTCCGGGCGGATTACAATTGGAACAATTTCCGTTTTTCACCCTCCTTTGCACTTACCGGAAGAAACAATATATATAGTCAGGAGTCTGAAGATATGGGGTTTTTATATTCTCCTGAGGCTGGACTCTCTGTTAGATACAGAACCGATGACCGACTTTGGAGCTTTGCCCTGAATTACCAATTCTACGGCGAACAGCCTGTGTACGGAATTGATGTGGAGGATATATCACAGGAGGTACAACTTGCATCCGTGGATCCATTTCAACTTTTGGACCTCAATGTTTCTCGCAAGCTTTGGTCCGATCTCCGACTGACATTGGGGGTGAGAAATCTTTTAAATGTAACCGACATCAATTCAACTCCTGCTGTGGGGACCATTCATCCCTTTGGCGATGTAGAGTACATTTCCTACGGCCGGTCACTGTTTTTGACAATCAATTATTCATTAAATAAATAAATTAAATTATGTTGAGAAACCTGCTTATTATTACCATGAGCCTGTTTTTATTTCAGGCCTGCAGCAGTGATGATGACAATGGAATGACCGATGATCCCATTATTTCAGATCCGGTACTACTGGACGCTGAAGTTGGAGGACCGGATGAGCCCCACGTGGTCTATATTGACCTGCCAACTGCCACTCAAACTATCGTAAACCGCGATTCCTGGGATCTGGGTTTTTACTCCGGTGATGACGGTTATTACGTCATTTTGAACCAAGGAGCTTATGTAATGGCGCAACCACTTGAGATAAACGACATGACTGAGGTCACCGCTGAGGACACTGTTGGGATGATTGAACAAATGGATCAGTTTGCTATCTTCAATGCCGTTTTAGAAGATCCAAGACCCAATTGGCTACCCAATTCTGTGAACTGGATAGACAACTCCAATGGTAATTTGTCAGAAACCGCTTTTGAAGCGGTGGTAGCGGATGGTGCTTCTAATCCCGTTCACATAGTCAATCGCGGTTGGGCAATAGATGATTCACCCAGAGGTTGGTTGAAAGTGAGGGTTTTAAGATCAGGTAATGGATATGAGCTGCAATACGCTGAGATAGACTCAGAGTCATTTGAAAGCGTACAGATTGAAAAAAGCGCAAGCCACAACTTCACCTTTTACAATTTTGACAGGGGTGTAATGAATGTGGAACCACCAAAGGATGAATGGCAAATTGCATTTCACTCAGGTCTTGCGCTGTTTAGATTTGCCGGAGTATTCGTTCCTTATGCATTCAGGGATTACGTGATTCACAACCGGTACGATGTGGAAATTGCCGAAGTACTTTACGACGAAGAAGACAATGTGGACATAGTGGAGGAATACAATAATCTCCGCTACGAAGACGTATTTGACCTTGATTTTCAATCAGAAATCAACACCATTGGTTCAGATTGGAGAACCGTAGGGAATCCGCAATTTGGTGGTGAAACGCAGGTCAATGACGACCGTTTCTACGTAGTAAGAGATGCGGAAGGCAACTATTTTAAACTTATTTTCGCAGGAATGCTGAGCGAAACCGGTGAGCGTGGTCATCCATCTATTCAGTACGAATTACTGGAACCCTGATAAATAACCGGTAAAGATTTTACCTGCCATGGGGTGGTGCATTTCATATGCATTGCCCCTTTTTTTATTCCCCTCCCCGTAGCATTCTCAACAACTGCTCTTCGGAATGACTGCCTCTCTCTTTGAGTACCTCAGCACTTTCAGCAAAAGGATGATCAGGGTAACGTTCCAGAAAGTCTCCGTACAATTCCAATGCCCTGGATTGATTGACACCGGACTCATCCATTGTAAAAGCTTTAAAAAACAGGGCATTGGCTGCCATCTCATGTTCTGGAAATCTTTCAACCAACCAGCGACTGTTGTAAATGCTTCTTTCGTGCAATTCAAAAGCTTTGGCAACTTCTGCTGCATGGAACAAATAATCTGGTGCTCTGGGACTCTCTGGCTTAGAAATGGCATACAATTCTGCGAGAAGCATAAAATCATTGGCTCTTACCCGACTCAGGGGAGTACCATCCTCTTGAAAAACACCTCTAACGGTTTCAGCAATTAATTCTTCGGTAGTGGTAAAGTCCTCGGGGAGTTTAGACGCAATAGAGTCCCATTTGGGATGATCGGGAAATTCCTCTACAAAATTTAGGTAAAAAAAAGTGGCCACCCTGGGGTCTGCCAACTCATCCTCGTGAACAGATGCTACGAACAACAATGCATCCGGAATTTCTTCTGGCCTGCGTTGAAGCAGGTACTCGATAAATACCTGTCGAAAAGCTTCCCTCAAATAGGCAGTTGCAAGCAATCTCATGCCCTCTTTAACTTTATTTTCGTCTTCAATGATAATTGATTTGTCTTCCAACAAGTACCTGGCTATAGATTCAGCAGCAGTGCGGCCCGGCTCTTCTTCATAGGCCGAGACGAGTTGGTAAAATTCCGAATCTCGCTCGGTAGTTTCGTCCTTTTCCTGTCCACAGGCAGACAGCAACAACAAGAGTATTCCCAGTGTAAAAATCTGTTTCATTTAAAAAATGGATTTGGGTGATGAAAAACGTTTTTCAAACGAAACCGGACCTGATTTTATTCAATGGGAAGATGAATTTTGGTAAAACTGATTAGAAACCCCTTTTGTGACTGGCTTTTGTGGTAATTTTGCGAAATAGAAGATTATTTATCACCCGAACTATCATCGCGGTATGGAAGAGAAGGACGAAAAGGAATTGACCGAAGACGATTACTATATTTTTAAAGAATTTTTGGCAGACCCGGGGCAAACACCACTGCGGGTGGACAAGTTTTTACTTGCAAGACTTCAACGGATAACGCGCAGTAAGATACAAACTGCCATCCGAACGGGCTCTGTGCTCGTAAATGAAAGTGAGGTAAAGCCCAACCGGAAAATCAAGCCCGGAGACAGTGTGAAAGTGGTGCTTCCGCATCCTCCAGGTGAAACCGGCGGGGTCGTTCCGGAGGATATTCCGCTGGACATCGTTTACGAGGACCAGTACCTCATGGTGGTCAACAAACCGGCCGGCATGGTGGTGCATCCAGGCATTGGCAATACTTCAGGGACGTTGGTAAATGCGCTTGCCTACTATTTACAAAACAGCGACCTCCCCATTCTACCGGGCAATATGAACGACCGCCCGGGATTGGTTCACCGCATTGACAAAGATACCTCCGGCCTTTTGGTGGTGGCTAAGGACGAATTTGCAATGAGCAAGCTGGCTAAACAGTTTTTTGACCACAGTATTGACCGGACTTATGTGGCGCTTATATGGGGTTCCAGGGAGGATCAGGGAAGCATAGAGGGTTATATCGGAAGGCACAAAACCCACCGCAAAAAAATGCACCTCTACAGCGATGAGGAGGATGGGAAGTATTCCCTCACGCATTATAAAACGCTGGAGGACCTCTACTACGTCAGTCTCCTTCAATGCAGACTGGAAACAGGCAGGACCCATCAGATCCGCGTGCATTTCAGTTGTTCGGGCAATCCGATTTTTAACGACTCCCTCTACGGAGGTGATGCTGTTCGAAAGGGGACGGTTTTTACCAACTACCGCCGTTTTGTGGAAAACTGCTTTAAGGCGATGCCCCGCCAGGCACTACACGCCGCGAGTCTCGGGTTTATTCATCCAGAATCGGGGGAGAAGATGTTTTTCGAAACACCACTGCCGGAGGATTTTAAAACGGTGATGGAACGGTGGCGAACTTACGTGACTGACCGGCGTTCTAAAGTTTGATGATCTCGCTGGGAACCGAACCCGGGACCCATCATATCAGCGATAATAAATGGTCGGAATCCACGACAATGAAAACAATATGAACCTAACGGATAGAATTGAGTTGCTCAGCAATCTCGGAGATCATTTGAAGACGAAGCCGGATTCCTTTGAACTCGCAAAACTTAAGGCGAGCAAGGAGAATCCCTGGTTTAGCCCGGAGAATATTGACCTGGCTGTAAGTGCCATCGTTGAAAACTACCTCAATGGGGAAAAACTCCGGTCGTTTTGCGATGGTTACGATATTGGGCCTTTTGAAAAATTGCGCGTTTCTATCGTCAGCGCCGGAAATATTCCGCTGGTTGGGATGCACGATCTTCTCATGGGTTTCCTCGCAGGAGTTAAAACGGAGATAAAGCTCTCGGCCAAAGACAAGCATCTGATCCCCGTTATGGTGGATTTTTTACATAAAAAAGAGCCTGCTGTAAAAGAGTGGCTACAGGTAATCGGGCAGGTAAAAAACCCGGGAGCGGTCATTGCCACCGGTTCCGATAACACCTCCCGGTATTTTGAATCGTATTTCCGCCACATTCCCAGGCTCATCCGCAAAAACAGGAATTCTGTGGCGGTTATTTCCGGCGAGGAGTCCCGGTCCGATTTGGAAAAACTGGCCGATGATGTTTTCGTACACTTTGGGCTGGGCTGTAGAAATGTGTCCTTTCTTTATGTACCCAAAGGCTACGACTTTACCGAGATGATCGAGGTTTTTAAGGAAAAATACGGCGAGCTGGCAGATCACTCCAAGTTTCGCAACAACTACGAGTACAACTTAGCATGCTCCATTCTAAACAAGGAGGTTTTAATCCAGTCTGAGGTTCTTTTGTTCTATGAAAAAGACGACTACCTCTCCCGTATTGCCACCCTGAATTACAAGCATTACAACAAGCTGGATGATGTTTGGGCAGATGTCCAAATTCGCTCCGACCAAATTCAATGTGTGGTTTCTGGAAATCTAAAGCCACCGGAGACCATTGAGATTACGCCATTTGGTAAAACCCAGAGTCCTCAACTTTCGGATTTTGCCGATGGAAAAGACAGCATGGACTTTTTACTGAATCAAAAAACTTCACAGAGATGACGAGACAGGAAAGGGGAAAAAAGATCATGGAGATTTTGGATGAATTGTATCCCGAAACGCACATTCCACTGCACCACAGGGACCCGTACACCCTCCTGGTGGCTGTACTGCTTTCGGCCCAGTGCACGGATGAAAGGGTCAATCAGGTCACCCCGGAGCTGTTTAAACTGGCCGACAATCCGTTGGAAATGTCCCAATACGATGCGGAGGAGATCCAGGAAATCATCCGACCCTGTGGTCTTTCTAAAAACAAGTCAAAAGCAGTGAAAAAACTCTCTGAAATGCTGGTCGAAAACCACGGTGGGGTAGTGCCCCAATCTTTTGAAGAATTAGAGAAACTGCCGGGAGTGGGCCACAAAACCGCATCGGTGGTAATGGCCCAGGCATTTGGAATACCGGCCTTTCCGGTGGATACGCATATTCACCGCCTCGCCTGGAGGTGGAAACTTAGCACGGGAAAAAACGTGGAAAAGACGGAAAAGGACCTCAAAGCCACTTTTCCCAAAAACCGCTGGAATGACCTCCACTTGAAGATTATCTACTTCGGCCGAGAATACTGCCCGGCCAGGGGCCACAATCCCTACGAATGCCCTATCTGCAGCAAATTCGGCAGAAAACCCCTCTTTGCAGATTTTGACAAGACACGGGCTGCTAAAAAGTGAAACGGTAATGACGGTAATCCAGGAAAAAACCAATGTTTTTCAGATGTTGAAATAGTATTTGTGGTTTGTCGTAATTTCAGGAATTTGTACAATGATTTCAGGGAGAATTTTTTACTGGGGTTCAGGGGTTTCTCGCAAAGCCACAAAGCCGCTAAGGAAGGCGCAAAGGGGGGCAAGGCTGTATGCGCTGATAATATTCTCGAAATTCAACAATCCCTTCGACAAGATATCCTGCCTGCGACATTGAGGTAGCGGCCTCGTAAACAACTCACCAACTCACAGACTCACCTATTCACAACTGAAAAAGCCATCCGCCAACAACCAATCAAAACGGGTATCCAATAGCAAAATTCAGGGTCATATTGCGGAAACCGAGGTCGGACAAGCTACGCATGGCCCAGTAGGAATCTGTTTTCGGGTCGCGGTAGGGTGTTTTGACTTTGTAGGCAAAATCAAATCTGGCCACGAAGAAGTCGAAGTTGAAACGCAGTCCAAATCCCGCACCAATGGCCAACTGGCGGTAAAAGTCCCAGGAAAGGCGAGTAACCGGATCGGCATCGGAACTGATGTTCCAGACATTGCCAATGTCGATAAAAGTTGCACCCTCCAGAGCCCAGATGAGGTCAAATCGATACTCGGCATTGACCTCAAGACGTATATCCCCGGATTGATAGAAGAGGATATTTCGGTCTCCGGCCAGGGTATCGATCAATCCCCCGGGACCCAATTCCCGCAATTGCCAGGCCCTGATGCCGTAGGCGCCACCACCGAAAAACTGTTTTATGTACGGGATATTGGTCGAGCTGCTCAGCGGTATGGCTGCCCCTGCAAATCCCCTCAATGCCAGTTTTCTGGAGGGCGAGAATGCCTTGTGAAATCTGCCATCGAGGTCGAACCGAACGTATTTGGCAAAACTGACCGTGTCCCTCCCCAGTTTAACCTGATCGATCAACCTGTCTCCGCTGATGAGCTTGCTTACTGAGTTTATGATACCAATCTCGTGACCGGAGAACTCCAAATTCGCCAAAACTGACCAGGATTCACCAAACCGGTTTGGCCTGCCGTCGTAGCGGTAGGTGATTTCTTTGAACAGAAATCCAGTAAGCAGTCTTTTGGTGAAGCGCCTCCTAAACAACACATCGTCACCAACCAGTTCGTCAAAATCACTCAGCTCCCTCGGGCTCCAGTAATTGATTCCCAGCATTCTGATGTCATAAAACTGTGTGGGACTCCGCTGCAGGGAAATACCGTAACTGGCGTTTAAAAAGGTATAATTGTAGAACTGCTGGTACTGCGAAATTCCAGCATTTACGTTGACATTGATGTTGCCCTCTGACCTTATATCTTCATAAAATTCATCGCTCAACAGTTTGAAGTTGCCAATGCGGATATTATTGGCCAGTCCGAACATACCTGTGTAGTCCCTGAACTGCGGGCTGGTCAGGTCCCCACCTATCCGCAGATTGAAGGTGTTTCCGGTGGACAAGCTCCTGAGAGCCGTTTCAATACCTGCCTCAAAATCAATTACCAGTCGCTCTGAACCACCGAACACATTCCTGTTTTCCAGTGAATTGGAGAAGGTAAATCCGAGCAGAGAGGTGATGTTTTGCACGCGGGAGTAGGAGAACTCAAAATTGGTAAAGCGCTCAAACCTGGCATTGGGCCGGAGCAATATCTCGTAGTCCAAATGGTACCCATCCGTGGTATCGGGGTGGGTTAAAATGGATGGGAACCGGAACCACGACAAACTCCCCAGTCGCCTTATGGTGCGGTTGTAGTCGTCCATGTTGTAGAGGTCTCCTGTGCGGAAAAAAATGTTGTTTTTGATCCTGGATGTTTTGATCTCCGGTTCGTTTCGAAAGTGGTAGGTAATACCATTTTCCGTCGATCGGAATTGCGGAGCGGTCCTTTCAAAGGGGTCGTGATCGGGATACACATCGATGTTTCTAATGGTGTATTTCCGGTGGACGGAATCCGGCAGAGGAGGGGATATCTCCAGAGATACATTGATATGAGAGCGAGTGGTATCGCCGAGCCGGAGACTGCTGATGTAATTGGGGTAAAATTCAAAGTAGCCGCTGTTCCTCAACAAACGGGTAATGCGTCTGGCCTCCGCGTCGTAATTTTCCCGACTCAGCGGGGATCCCCGTTGAAAATTGCTCTCCTCACGGTGGGCGTTCAGTAATTTCAAAACCTCACTGTCGTTGGTTACGTAAGTAATGGAATCCGCTTTGAAAAGCCTTCGCGGCTCAACCTTGTACTTTATAAAGGCCCGGTGTTTCTTTACACTCACTTCGTAATCCACCCTGGCATTGTAAAAGCCCTTGGTTCGGAAGTAGCGCTCAAAAGCCCCGGCAGCTCTTTCGATCTTAAAACTGTCTTTGAGGGTGGGCGTCTCAGCAAAATTCCTTAGAATAAAGCGGTCCCAGCCCGTCGTATCCTGTTTTTGCTGTATCCTAAAGTAACTGCGCTCCCTGGGAATAAACCAAAATATACGGCTGTTGGGACGGGGATGGGGGATGTTGCGCATCTCGTTTTTCAGGTCCCTCAAATACGGATCATCGTCCGCTCCATCTACCTTTATCTCCGTTCCACGCACGAGGTACTCCCCATCTCCGAGGAACTTTTTGCTGCTGCATGAAGTCGTCAGCAAAATTGCTCCTGCAAGCAGAAGGATGGGAAAAAGATAGTAGCTTTGTAGTGGTTTTACCGTCATAACCGTTTCAAGGCCGAAAATTACGCAAAATGTTGTCCAGAGCTAAAATAAGTGCCATAAATTCTCTGACCAAAAAAAAGTTCAGAGACCAGAACCGCCTGTACGTCATCGAAGGTATGAAACTATTTTCTACCGCCGTACATTGCTCAAAACATCTCATTAAGGAAGTTTTCATGGTCGAGGAGCTGGTGGATGAAGTTCCACTGGAAGGTATTGAGTTCACTATAGTGGATGACAGACTCATGAAAAAAATCAGCCAGTTGAAAACACCCCAGGGCATTCTGGCTCTGGTTTCCATACCGCAGGAGGATCCACTGAAAATCGATGCGGGACCGGGTTTGTACTTTTTTCTCGATGCCGTACAGGACCCCGGCAATGTGGGAACCATCATAAGAACCTGCGACTGGTACGGAGTGAAGGGATTGTTCCCTGGAAGCGGTTGTGCCGATCTGTACAACCCAAAAGTCATTCAGGCCGCTATGGGAAGCCACTTTAATGTGAATATAGAGCAGTTGGAATTCCGGGACTGCCTCGAAAAACTGCAAGCCGATGAGATTTTTGGCGCCACCACCGGGGGAACAGCCAAAATCGATAAGTCCAAAGGCAAAGTACTTGTATGCCTCGGAAATGAGGGCAGTGGATTGTCTCAGGAGGTCCTCGAACACTGCACCGGCATGGTGGGAATTGAGGGCCGAAAAGACCGGGCCGCCGAATCGCTCAATGTCAGCATGACCGCCGCTATTTTTGCGGATAGATTTTTTAGATAGGTTTGATTGTTTGATTACCGATTGAGGCCCTCCCAATCCCTCAAACCCATCAATGGTGTGAGAAGACCTTTTTAGTAAGTGATTTTTCGTTCAAAGTGAACCGCAGTATGTGGAGACCCTGTAAATGGCTGTAAGAGTAATCTTTGTTGGTTGATCTGATACCTTCCTCAAGGAGCCTGCCTGCCATATCAAATATCTCAAAGCGGTAATTTTCCGTGTTCGCGGACTTCAATTGGTAGGTGTGAGAAGTGATGAAGGCATTCAAATCAGGCGACTGCGTTCCTAAGGTCAAGTCGCTGCTAAGGACGTCAAGTTCCATATAGTACAGCTTTCTACCCATGGACTGATCGAGATTGCTGGTGTAATATAAGCGATCCTGGTGTATGGCCACCATTTGAACTGAATTTAACTGAAGAGAGGGTTGATTGAAAGTATGCAAAAGGCTTGAAGATCCCTCCTTCATGTTGATGTGGTAAAGTTCAGGTGTAAAGCCATTGGATGTCCCGGAAGCGATAAAAGCATGGGATCCCCGGGAGATCATATCGCTTCTGGACGATCTCACCTCATTGCGCCTATGTGTACCCTCCGCAGTGCCATCTGAAATGTAAATGTATTGGGGACCAAAAAAACCACCGGTTTGAGCCACAAATGCTATGTGGTCATTGTAAGTTGCATGATGAATGGGCAGGCCCTGAAGATAGGAGGTATTGGACGAATTGACTATCTTTGTTTCAGTCCACGGCCGGCCATCGGTGATGAAATACCCTTCCCCTTCTACCCAGACCAAACTAAGATCGGTGTTAAAATCCTGAATTCTCCTGGCATTACTATTGGCCAGTTCAATATTGGCAACGCGCTCGGTATTTCTATTAAAAATATAGGTCCGCTGATAAGGAGAAGAAAAGGGGATTACCCTCATTCCGAAGATCATCCCGTTTTCCACTTGATTTAACCCAAAAAACTGACCATTAACCGGAATTTCTAAACTGGTTCCTCCGAGCACCACTGAATCACCATCCACTGAATAAAACTCTATCCGGTTGTTAAACAAACGCACAAATGCCACTTCTCCATCGAAAAGTGCATAATTGTGCGACCTTTCCTCAATTGTTTCATTAAAATCAACTCCCTCAAACATAATCTCCTTACCATTGCCATCTGTTCGGTAGAGTATGCTGTTGGAGGTGAAGTACAGGTGGCCTAAATCCGATACAATCAACCCCTCAGCTCTGTGTCGCACTTCCGGTCCCAGAGCGAAGACAAGCTCAGTTCCGGAAGTTGTGCCATCTGTATGCCACAATCCATAGCCGTTGGTTTCATCAAAGGCGGAAAAATAAAGTTTGTCATTGAATTTAACAAAACCGGTTGGATTGGATGATTCGGGACCTTCATTGATGTCTTTCAGAAGAACGATCTCGTCATTTTCAACCACCGCGGGTTCGGAGCCAAACTCATCGCTCTGTATTGCCATAACTATGCGATCACCTAGCGTTTGGGCATGCATCTCATATCCGTCAAAACTATCATCTCCCGGTGGATTAAAATCGGGCACCAAAACGGGGCTCTGTGCGTGAAGGGCCACACAGAGAAATACGAGAATGGAGGCCAAAAGGATTTGTTTGAGAATTAGCATAATTGGCTGGTTTTTAATGAGAAATTGGTTATTGCTTAATAAAGGGTTTGCTAATTTGATGAGATTCGTAAGAAATTGTCAACACATAAAAGCCTGAGACAAGGTCTGTAATGTCAAAATCCAGATAATTCCAACCGGATTTTAGGTCATCTTTTTTTAATCTGGTAATTAGATTACCGGATCTTCCAGTAATCATAATCTCAACTGAAGAATTTTCCACGGGAGTTTTATAATTAGCTCGAAATAAACCACTTGTTGGATTTGGCTTCAACTTCAAATCAAAATCAGAACGGCTGTAACCAGGGTTTTCAGAAATAATGGCGGAGTCATCAAAGACAATTGTGAATCCAGCGTGCGAATTAAAATTATTTACATATAATAGATACTCATCTCCCTTTTCTGTGGGCAATTCATTCAAATAATTATTGTTATCAATGCAACCGGAGCCCAAAAAGTCCATAGAATTTAAATCTCTCATACCTGTAATGCCCAAACATCCACTTTCATCCCAGTAACTGTTGAGAATTTCAGGGCCTGCCAGCATACATCTGATTGGATCTTCCAATATCCCAGATGAGGAATTTCGGAAAAGTAAGAAA
>SKLY01000095.1 GCA_007121335.1 Saprospiraceae bacterium
CATTAATTTATCCTTAAATGTTTGGCTGTATTCTTTGATTAGCCGAAGTGTGGTATCTTTACCTGACTAAAAAAGGTAGAGATGACAAAGTTAATGTACCGATTATTTCCTATTGGGTTTTTGCTGTTGTTTGCCAGCCAGGCATTGGCCTGGGGACCCATTGGGCACTACACCATTGGGCAAATTGCAGAGTGGCAAATGAGATCTTCAACCCTGGAACGGGTCGATGAGGTTTTGCAAAGAGAATCCATTGCCGGTGTGGGAATATGGATGGACCGAATTCGATCGGATACGTCTTATGATTACACGCGAACCTGGCATTGGGTCACCACAGTAGATGGCAAGTACGATCCATCCATTCAAGAAGAGACGGGAGATGCTTTTTCCGCCCTGCTCACGCTCGTGGAAAATCTTAAAAGCGGGAAATTGAGTCCGGAGGAAGAGCGTGATCAACTTCGTATGCTAATCCACATAGTTGGCGATTTGCACCAACCCCTTCACGTCGGTCAACCGGGAGACCGCGGCGGAAATGATGTCAGAGTATATTGGTTTGGTGAATCGACCAACCTCCACCGGGTCTGGGATACCCATCTTGTGGAGAGCAACCGGATGAGTTTTTCGGAATTGGCCGCAGAACTTCAGCGCAGAATCACTCCTGATTTGGTAAACGAATACGAATCTGCTAAAATATCAGACTGGCTGGTGGAAAACGCCGAACTCAGACCCTACATCTACAACATACCTGACAACGGACGCCTCGGATTTCAATATATCTACGACAATTACCACATTGTGGAAGAGCGACTGATTGCCGGTGGTATTAGATTGGCAGCCCTGTTGGAAAAAATTTACGGATAGAATCCGGGAGCTGGATTAAACTCAGATTGGGCTTTAAGTAAATTGATTGAGAAATAGCATTTCAGTGGACCCACTCCCAGTCGGCCAGGAAGGTTTCACTCATGATGCGAATTTCCCTCCAGTCCAGGTCATTCAGTAAGTGGGTGTTGTATTCGGATGAAGCATGGAGTAATTCAATGCTACCGTCCGGGAGTTCTACTTTAACCGGCAGGCGAAAATCAGATCGCACATTTGTCCAGCGGTACCTGAGCACCAGTTCCTCGCCGGAATTTTTTGCCTCAATGTGAAATTTCGGGAGTGGTCCGCGGTGGAGATATTGGTGAAAGAACCAGTCCAAATCCTCCCCTGCTAATGCACTGATTACAGACAGTAATTCATAGCGGTCCACAGTTTGGTAGGCAAAGCGGTTGTAAATTGTATTCAGCATCCTCCACCATTTTCGATCGTCGTTGATATAGTGCCGCAGGGTATGCAGCATCCAGCTCCCCTTGAAGTACTGGTCATTACCTATTCTGTACCGGTGAAAATTAAGATTGAGGGGTCCGGCTATTGGCTGAACGTTGAGAACTTGACGCCTTTGCACTCCGAGGTATTCCTCCGCAATGGTTTTTCCGTGGTGATACTCCACAAATAATGCTTCCATGTAGGTGGCAAATGACTCCTGAATCCACATATCACCAAGATCGGTGCAACTGACACTGTTGCCAAAATACTCGTGGGCAGTTTCGTGCAAGATGATATAATCAAAATCGAGTTCCGGTAATGTTCGCATACCGAGATAGCCCGGTCGATACTGGTTTCCATATGCTATGGCGGTTTGATGTTCCATGCCGAAATAAGGGCTTTCCACCAATTTGTAACCATCCTTTGGAAAAGGATATGGACCAAAATAATACTCAAAGGCCTCCAACACATCGTGAACCTGCCTAAAGTGAGTTTTAGATACTTCGTAGTTTTCAGGCAGGACGAAATAATCGAGGACTATGCTGTCCCCTCCAATGCTGAAAAACCAATCACTGTGGTGTTTGTATTTTCCGACGTAATAGGTGACATTGTAATTGCTGATCGGGTAATTCACCTTCCAGGTCCATTCCTTCCAGCCCGACATTTTAGCTTGCTTCTTTTTTACCAAAGTGCCATTGGACACGGCCATATAATCATCCCGGACCGTAAGTGTAATCAACATACTGTCGGCCTGATCGTAGAGATGGTCTTTACAGGGCCACCAAAGACTGGCTCCTTCAGACTGACATGTAATTGCAAACCAGGGGTCACCTCCTGTGTCACGAGCCCAAACAGCCCCTCCGCTCCATGGTGGTGTTGAAGCCACTACAGGACTGCCGCTAAAACCGACTACAAACCTACCCCGGTATCCCATTTTTACTTTTGGGAACCGGACAAAAACAGCGCTGCATTCTCTTCTGTATTCCAAATGTTTCGTTTGAAATACGATGCTGTCAATTAGCATGTTCTCATGAAGGTCTATCTGGATTTTATCAAAGGAATCCGCAGCTGTAAAGTGAATTTCGTTGGTGCCGGATAAGGTCTTTTCTTGTTCGCAAATCTGTACACGTAGATCGTAATAATCAACGGTGTAAGCTGTGCGCAACGGATTTAACCAGCCTTTCAGCGAATCGCACCGGGTGAAGTCAATGTAATCGAAAGCCGGCTCCTGTGCCGACAATTGAGCGGGAGTCAAAGCAGCCAATAGTGAAAAAGACACCGTCAGGTAGAGAGCAGCAAAGAGTTGTTTAAACAACATTCCCCGGATCATCCCCCGTTATTTTGACCTCTGCCAAAGGGGTTGATTCTGCGAATTCGGTCGCGAATATCCTCTGTGGTATCTTTTTCTTCTGCTGTGGTGTCCGATTCCGTGCGATCCCGACCCAGGATTCCCCGAATCCGGTCTTCGGCTTCTTCCCTGGCTTTTCTTCTAATTTCCTCCTCGGTTTCTTCCGCAACCCTACGGAGCGAATCTTCAATTGCTGCAGCCTTTTCCCTCACTTGTTCACGCACCTCATCCACCTCTTCTTCCACTCTTTCCCTGGCTCTTTCTCTTTCTTCCTCAAGGCGATCTCTGGCTGGGGAGCGTTCTCCATCACCGGCAGAAACACCGAGCAATCGTACTCCCACATCAGGATTTCTGAGTCTTCCCTTGAGAGTGATGGCGACATCCACATGGGAACCATCACCCAGGTCAACACCTCGTTCCCCGGCTTGTGAGCGAATAAAATCAAGTCCCTGGGTCACCGCAGCCCCTACCGTACCAGTTCCAAGTACATCCTGTGGTATGGATGCATTGATCACGTAGTCCATGTCACCACCAATAGAATGCTGACCACTGAATTCCAATTCAGTGTCACGGACTTTGTGGGTGACCGGTTTCAGGTCCAGTGTACCGTTTACAATTTCGAACCAATTTTCGGTATTATTCAGGTCCAATCTGTCAAAAAGGTCAAATTGAAGTCGCTCTGCCGCCGATTTTAGCGGAGGAAAGTTCACAATGTAAGCATCGATGGTCTTCACCATACCCTCCGCATTGAAAGAGGACCAGATTGGCATCATTCCGGGACCCAGATCAGTGGCCATCACCAGGGAGCTGGAAAACAGACCATTCATGTATTCAAAAATAGGTGCAATAGATGCAAGTGTTGCTATACTGGTAAAAGAAGATGGGATGTCCAGTCGCTCGA
>SKLY01000213.1 GCA_007121335.1 Saprospiraceae bacterium
CCATTGAATTGATCGACTTCACCCCAAATGGTAATCAAGTCACCCTCAGTCACAGAGTAGCCCAGATCTCCGGAAGCATTGAAAACAGAGACTCCCACATTGTCATCGTCGATAATGGTAAACTGAAGTCCCTGTGGTCTAAGATTTCCACCGTAAACTACACCTGAGACCTCAACCTTTTCACCCATAAGTACCGGGAAGAGATCTGCATCATTTTCCCGCACTTCGGGAATAGTAACGGGCAGGTAATCAGGGTCCTCATCCAGCACTATTCCAAGGTCATCTGCATATCTAGGGATAATTTGGTATCCATCGTCCGCTGGAATATTGTTTGTAAACTGACCACCAATCCCAACCAGATCGAAAGTGTCGGTGGGTGCCTCATCACCCAGGTTTACTTCACGCTGAATTCGCATAACGAAGGTATCCTGTAGGTTGGAGACAAAGATGTTTGCATTATCACCCGGGCTGGGCCAGTCCTCCGGATTGGTGATATATACAGACCCTATCATAATAAGACTGGACTCGGTATCTTCTCCCAGTTCAGTAACGACATTTGGATCGACCAGTGGATTGTCCTCTGAAATAAGTTCAATGCTGTCAGGTTCGATTTGTGTCAGTCCATTGAAGAAAGAGACCTCGCCCCAAACCTGAATCATATCTCCCTCATTGACCTCGTATCCAAAATCGTCAGAAGGACTGAAAATACCCACACCGGTATTGGTGCTGTCGATAATGGTAAATTGGAGCCCCTGGGTTCTTAAATTACCGCCGTACACCACCGCAGTAACTGAGACTGATTCATCAATCAAAAGAGGAACCCCATCGGCATCATTTTCTCTGATATCCTGCATAGAAACTTCCATATATGCAGAGGGGTCACTTACGGTAATAGTTCCCGTCATACCACCTCCGGCATGGATGTCGCATTGATAATCATAAGAGCCCCGAGTGTCGAATACAAATTGATACTCCCAGGTACCATCTTCCGGGTCACCGCTGAAAAATGACACAGGGTTTTCAGGAAATTCGTCTGTACTTCCATTTACATTGTGTAGCCCGCCTGTGTTAATCCAACTTACGGTATCACCCGTGTAGATTTCCAGGTGCTGCGGGTCAAAGGAATTGGATTCAACGGTAACTTCATGACTGTTCTGAGCTCCGATGCCCAAAACAGCGAGGTAAAAGACGGCTAAAAAGCCCAAATGGATTAGTTTTTTCATGACTTTAATTTTTGACGTGAATAAATTAATTAAATTAGTTGTACTTTTTTGACTTCTAAATAGATAAACTCAACAAAGACTTCATGGCAAATCTTCATTATGTTTTATTCCTGGATATTCTGACCATAATCATTAAATAGTTTAATTGAGAGAATCAGTTATTGATAAAAGAATACAATTCAATTGGATAATCCGTGGCGATCATATGAGCCCCGTTGCGGAAGTATTTGGCTATTGCATCAAAGCCCTTTGACTTAGCCTTTCTATCCAGGTTACCCAGGGTTCCCTGGATTGCGATTATGCCCATATTATTGAGTTCTTCAAAGAGCTTTTGATCTGTATCCCGGGTTCCCGTAAAAGCTACAATCACTTCCGGTGGAATGCCCGAGTCTCTAACAGCTTCAAGTTCTTCATGATTTCTGATGGGGATGGACATAACGATATCCGGTGCAAGCCGGTGAAAAACCCTGGCTGCATTCAGGCTGTAAACAATGACCATTACGCGTTGAACTGCATCTGCTGTCCTTATTTCATCGATGACCAGTTCAAAAGGAACATTGCGCTTTATGTCCAGCTTTAAGATAGCCTTACCCTCAGACCATTCGAGTACTTCACTAAGCAAAGGGGGATTGAAATCCGTGGTATCCCCACGGTGATCGAGAAGTTGCAACCGTGAAATTTTTTCGTAACTCTTTTGGTTTGCATAACCTGACCCCGTTGTTGTTCTATCAAGGGTTTCATCGTGAAGCAGAAAAACAACCGAATCAGAAGACAGCCTGAGGTCCATTTCCAAAACTGCGGGGAGGTTTTCAAGTATGAATTCAAAGGATTCCAGACAATTCTCCGGCCAACCGTCGTAGTACCGGGAACCACGGTGGGCGCTTATCATGTTTTCCAGTGCCTGATCGGGAGAGAAGAACTGGTAAATATTTTCGGTGTGGTAGTAGTAATTTGTATCCCATTTTACAAATACCGATTCAGAGGGGTTGAAGTTGGTCTGCTGTTCACTATTAAAATCGCATGCCATCAACATGCAGAACGCGAAGCACAAGGCCAATTTGGATAGTATCGAAAGAGGCATTTTTACAGGTTATTGCTAGGGCTTAAAGTTAGGTGTTTTTTATTTGTAAACCAAAGAATTTATGGTATTAATTGTGTATAACAGCAAAAAGGGCCTGCAGATACTGCAAGCCCTTTCCCAGAATTTGGTAAATCCTCAAATTATTATCTTCCGAAAATGTATCTCACACCAACCTGCATTCTCCAGGTATTGCTGAGAATGTTGGAAGTTGACTTTCGGAAAGTCTCGGTTGGCAATTCATTGGTACCCGAAACAGTATTTAATCTGTAAACAGGAACATCGTTTTCATTGATTTCCACCAGATTGAGTAGGTTGCGCTGGAATTCGAGTTGAGGAATACCCCAGTCGCTGTTGAGCATGTTACCCACATTGGTAATGTCGATGGAAAGTTGTAATCTGTTTTGTCCGTCACCTGTCAGGTTGATATCCTGAAGAATTCTAAGATCAAAACGGTGAACCCAGGGTCTGACAGCGCCATTTCTCTCGGCAAAGGATCCTCTGTTGTCACTCAGGTAATCATCCTGATCAATATAAGCATCCAAAAGTTCCTGTTGCATCTGTGCAGTGATGGCTTCTCCATCCAATTCAAATTCCTGAAATTCAAGCTCACTCGCAGAGTTAGGAATATACATAAGTCTGTCTGAAGCATCTCCAAAGTTACCGGAGTAGGTGTAGCTGAAACGTCCCGCATTTCCTCCGTCGTAGAATAATCCAATAGTAGTATTACCGGTTCTGTATGAGAGAGCTCCTATTAGACGGTTTGGTTGGTCGTGTCCTGCAAAACCGAGTTCCGGACGATTCCTGTTACTTTGAACAGTAGAAGGCCAAAGCGAAATAGCCTGAGATCCACCGGCAGCATCCAGATCGCGAGACCTTGATCGGGTGTAGGCTACCATAGCGTCAAAACCGGACTCAAAAGACTTGCTCAATTGAATAGTTGCAGAAAAGTAATCCGCCTTTTCATCTGCATTGGTCAACATGAAGACATTTCTGAAATCCGGGTCATTGGAATAAGCTGCCAGACCCTCCTGATCAACCCAATATCCTCTATTGTCTGGACCAGCAAGAGTTCTATCAGCATCTCTGAGTACCGGATTATATGCAATAGGAGTGTGCACATCCCTGCTGTGCATGAGATCTACAGTGGCGCGGATTCCGTGGGGGAGTTGAAAGTCTGCACCCAGGTTGCTTCTCCAAACCTGAGGCAATTTGAAATCCTCGTCGGTGATATTAATCTCTTGCGAC
>SKLY01000056.1 GCA_007121335.1 Saprospiraceae bacterium
AGAGACCTACGCTGCCGGACACCCATCTCCTGCAGCCGCCAAAATCCTGAGAGAAAACGATCTGGATCCGGCCGATGTAAAGGGAACCGGCAGAGATGGCAGAATAACCAAAGAGGATGCCATCAAAGCTGTGGATCAGGCCAAAGAAAAGGGTACTGAAAAACCCCCTGCAAAAGAGCCTGCGCCGGAAGCTTCCCAGACTTCAGCACCTCAGACGAGTCCCGCAGCTCCATTCAGCAGGGAGGAGCGTCGCGAGAAGATGTCGCGCATGCGAAGGACGATAGCCGGAAGGCTGGTCTCCGCCAAAAACGAAACGGCCATGCTCACCACTTTCAATGAAGTGGACCTGTCCAACGTCATGGCCATCAGAAAAAAATACCAGGACCGATTTGTTGATAAACACGGCATCAAGCTCGGTTTTATGTCGCTTTTCTCAAGAGCTTGCGCCAAGGTGCTGATGGATATGCCACAGGTCAATGCGCGTCTGGAAGACGATCACCTGGTCTATCACGACTACGTCGATATTTCTATTGCCATTTCCACCCCGAACGGATTGGTGGTGCCTCCTGTGAAGAACGTCGAATCCCTCAGCCTGGCAGAGATAGAATTAAAGATCAAGGAACTCGCAGACAAGGCGAGAGAAGGGAAATTGACTCTCAAGGAAATGAGCGGAGGAACTTTCACCATTACAAATGGAGGGGTATTTGGCTCATTGGTCAGCACGCCGATCCTGAATGAACCACAGAGTGCCATTTTGGGTATGCACACCATACAGCAGCGTCCGGTGGCGGTTGATGGAAAAGTGGAAATACGACCCATGATGTACCTTGCACTTTCTTACGATCACCGCGTAATCGACGGAAGTACTTCAGTGACGTTTTTGGTGAAAGTAAAGGAGGCCCTGGAGGATCCGGTGACCCTCTTGCTCGATATATAAAAGCCCGACCGATACAGGAGGAGGGGATGAATCAGATAGCTGTTGCACACCATACCATTGAGCAATGACTGTACAGGAATTTTTCGAACTGCTGTCCCATTACCCCACTGCTGTTTTGGCGTTTTTTCTGTGCATACCGGCCAGTGCAATTTTGGCCAATTACCTCAGTGGTACCAGAGCTGCAGATAGTCCCTGGAAGTACCTATACAGTGTATTGATTTACCTCGCTTGCGTTCCCGGTATTTTTGCGATGACGCTGATGGCCTATCAGTTTTTGTTTGAGACCCTTGGCGTGATGCAGTTGGACATCATCCTCCACATACTGCCTCTGGTCTCCATGATCCTCACCATTTTGATCATACGAAAAAAAGTCAATCTGGACCTCATTCCCGGTTTCGACAAGATTACCGCATTTCTAACCGTAATATTCGTGGTTTTTGTCCTGCTCTGGGTGTTGGACAGAACCCGTCTCTGGGTCATTACTTTTTTGCCATTGCCGGTTGCCCTGCTCATCTTTTTCGCTATGTTGGTAGCTCTGATCTGGGCCTGGCGCAAACTCGGAGGGACAGGAGCCGGTAGAAGATCCCGGCATTAGAGGGGAAATTACTTTACCAACTTCTTGATATCCTTGATGTCCTTCGACATCGATTCCAAACGGGCGTCCATCCACTCCCTGGCGGACAATCCCGGTTCCTGAAAGGAGATGTGGGCCTGGTACTTCCAGATTTCAGCCACTTCGTCGAAAGCGAGTTCAAATGGGGGGTAGAGGTCGTTGTCTGAGATGAGGATGAAGGTGTTTTTGCTGTCCGATTTGCGCAGTCTTTTATAAACAATGCCTTCGGAGCGGGTTACGACCACATAAGTTTCGCCGTCTTTGACATCCTTCAGGGATTCCACATAAGAGCAGACCACAATATCAGAATCCCGCATGGGAAGCATCGAGTCGCCCCGGATTTCAAAGGCCCTGAAGGTACCCTCACTCATTTCAGGTAGGAACATTCTCGGAAGTTCTTTAATGTAGGAGGGATCGTTAAAGCTCTCTACGTAGCCCGCCTCAGCTTTGGCATCCACCAGCTCAATGTTGGAGCGGTTGTCACTGGAAACGCTAATGGCCAGTATTTTCATTCCACGCTCCTTGTCAAAAGAGCGTTCTTCGCCCTCCCACAATTGTCGCTCAATGAGATCCTCCACAGATATTTCAAAGGTGCGGGCCATGCGTATTAGAGTCTCAATATTGGGCTCCGAATAACCCCTTTCGTATCCGGCGATGGTCGGACGGGGTATCCCCAACTTGTCAGCCAATACCTGCTGGCTCCACTTTCGCTGCTTTCGCAAAAATCCGATGTTTTTTCCCAATCTGCTCATACAAAGTGTAAAATTACAACAATTTTATGTTTGAAAAAAGAGCATTGTCGGTTTTTCAGTTAAAATTGTTAGTCCTGAAGGAAAATATTTGTAGCCTCAACAACCATTTTGAATTGAAACCAATCACCGGAAACCATAGATAAGCCGTTGTCTCGACTTTTTTACAAATCCATGACAATTATAAAAGACTAAATATCAATATATTATAAGCTATTTTTCACTCCAAACCTGTTTTTCAGTGAAATTTCTCAAAAATATAGGATAAAAAGGTCTTTTATTAGTTAAATTATCGTATATTTGCAGTGACTAAAGAGAAGGTATGTTTTCAAAAGCTTGTGAATACTCCCTGAGGGCGGTGATTTACCTGGCCACCAGGCCTCCGGAAAGTCGGAGGGTGCGTCTTCAGGAAATTGCTGATGCCATCGAAAGTCCGGTTGCCTTTACTGCTAAATTGTTGCAGGAATTGGTCAGGAAGGATGTTTTGGTATCCATCAAAGGACCCAATGGGGGGTTTGAACTGGCGGGTGAAGGTGATGAAATTACGCTCTATCAGGTAGTGCGGGCCATAGACGGAAAAAAACTTTTCGAGAAATGCGCCATCGGACTCAAGGAGTGTTCAGCATCACATCCCTGCCCGGTACACAACGATTTTGTTGAAATAAGGGACAAATTGACAACCGTGTTAAAGTCAACCACGGTTAATAAGGCCGCGGGAAGTATTGGGAAAGGAAAGTCTTTCCTGGCTTCTCTGAGTAGTTGAGTAAAACAGGTTTAGGATTTTGAGCTGACCTTGTAAAGGAGGAGGCTCAAAAATTTTTACCATAAAACAGGATAAAAAGGTCCGAATATATGATTAACTGATACAAATGAACCCGCATGCATATATTTTCAAAGGCTTGTGAGTATTCGATTAAAGCGGTCATATTTATTGCAACCCAAACAGAGGGTGATCAGAGAATGAGGCTCAGGGAGGTATCCAAAGCGATAGGAAGTCCCGAGGCCTTTACGGCCAAGATACTCCAGCAGTTGGTTCGACAGCGGGTGTTGAAATCGGTTAAGGGTCCCGGAGGTGGGTTTTGCTTGCAGGAGGATGCGGGAAAAATTGCCCTCTATCGTATCGTGTTGGCCATTGACGGGGATTCATTTTTTACGGATTGTGCCATGGGACTCAAAAAGTGTTCGGACACCCAACCGTGTCCCATTCACAAAAAATTCAGACCCATTCGGGACGAGATAAAGGA
>SKLY01000255.1 GCA_007121335.1 Saprospiraceae bacterium
AGCCACTCTAAGGTCGCGGCCCAATTGCACGGTAGCGTAAGTTAGTAATATTTTCACACTGGCATTTCTATCGATATGTACCAGATACTTTTCGAAACTTTCACAAATTTGCTCTATTGCAGATACAGACAAAAAGGAGGCCATTTTCCCGGCCGATGCACTGAGTTCATCCCTCAGTCCCTCTTGCTGTACGTTCATTTTTTTTAACAAAACCTGATTGAAGTAAAACAGACCAAAGCGAAACAAATTGCGCACGCTTTCTCTGTCACCGGTTTTGAGGAATTCATCTATAAAATCCAGGACACCGCTGGGGTCACCGGAAAAAGCAATTCGCGACCATGCGATGAAGTCCCGGTCTATTTGTAGTTGGTTATCACCCTCCAACTGTCTCAGGGCCACATTTACGTTTCCCTCAGACACGGCTGCGGCATTGACCGCTTCTGTTTCCCCAAATCCCTTCACACCTGTAAGCCAACTCGACAGTGCCGAGGGACCGGGACGCGGTATTCGAATCAGCCTGCAACGGGAGATAATAGTGGGCAAAATCTTGTTCACTTCATTGGTAACTAGAAAAATGTGGGTGCCAGGCGGGGGTTCCTCAATGGATTTAAGCAATTTATTCCCTTCTCCACCGAGAAATTCCGGCAGCCAGATCAAAAGGACCTTTCCCACTCCCTCAAAGGATTTGTAGCGGATATTCCTTTCTATGCGATGGATCTCTTTGGCGCTGATATTCAATTTCAGGTCTCCGGCCTCCAATTTTCCATACCAATCAGCCAGGCCGAGGAAAGGTCTTGAATCCATCATTTCCCGCCACTCTTCAATGGCATTTTCAGCCGTTTCTCTTGATGCAGGTACAGGGAAGGATAAATTCAGGTCCGGATGAATGGATCTATCAACTTTCATACAGGAAGAGCAAACCCCACAAGCCAGACCTTCAGAGGTTTCATTGCACAGCAAACTTTTGGCTGCGAACAGTGCCAGGGGCAATTGCGCACCACCGTCCTGCCCGGAGAACAGCACAGCATGGGGCAATGACTTGCGCGCCAAAGCAGATTTGATCTCATCTCTGATAAGTGTCGATACCGGTATATGATCGATGACCATTTGTTCTTTTTTCAAAACTTCTCCTCCTCAAATCCTAACCCTCCATTGCAACACACCCATTATATTCAATCCTCTTCACCAACTTATCATCCCGACTCTACTATTTAAATGGGCAAAAAAAATACATGACATATTTTTGCAATAACAAAAGTACGAAAAGGTTTTTGATGCGCAGCCCATTGAGCGTAAAATATTGATCGTTCAGGAATTCCGTAAATGGGTAAGTAAAGAATTCTTGCGATTGTACTCTATTTCCACAAATAAGATTCCATCAAAACAGGGGGGAATAAAAATGTCATTGAATGATAATTTTTCAAGGGTTATGAACGAATCCCTGAAAGCGGGGTTACAGAATAAAAAGCATGTCAAGAGTAATATCTGTTTACAGGAGGGGGCACTTTAACGCAGCCCACAGGTTGTACGTAAAGGATTGGGACTTCGAAAAGAATGAGGAGGTGTTTGGATTGTGCAACAACCCATATTACCACGGTCACAATTACGAAATCGAGGTTTGCCTGACCGGTGAAATTGACCCGGTGACTGGCATGCTTATCAATTTAGATCAACTCAAAAAAATCATCCGGGAGGAGGTTGAGGAGTACTTTGATCACAAAAATCTGAATGAGCAAGTTGAGGAATTTAAGGACCTGAACCCCACTGTTGAAAACATCTGTGTAATCTCCTACGAGCGTTTGAGAAAAAAACTCGACTCAAAGTACCAATTGCGGGTTAGACTTTATGAAACAGCGAGGAATTCTGCGGAATACGGCGATTGAGGGTTTCTCAGTGGTGTGAAAATGATTTAATCGCTGTGAAAGAATAAAAAATTGGTTTGAGACAAACCAAAACATCCCTGATTAAATTTTCCCGGTTTTGGAATCACTTAAATCTGAGGGAATTCAAATCCTTTAAATTTGGTTTATCACTGCTTATTTAGACGGAGTGTCCTGATCAAATTGTTATCCTGGCCAAAGAGTTTCACGAAGTATAATCCCGGCTGAAGGTTTGAAACATCGATTTGTCTTCCTGTTGCATGATTGGAGGAATGTACCATTCTGCCAACCACATTGAAGATTTCAAAGCGGTCGATATTTTTATCATTTTGGATATTTAACACATCAGCGGCGGGATTGGGGTAAAGGCGGGGCGTGGCTGATTCCAACCTTTCTACTTCCACTGATGAAGTTTGATCCGCGTAAAAAGTATATGTAAATTTATAAACGGTTTCAGGGGTATTTTCTTCATGCATGAACAGCCTGACAAAAGCAGAGTCGCCATCAGCACCATTGGGATAAAGGTGAGTGGTCATATCAAATGGCTGATTGGGCTCGACATCAAAATACATACTGTTAACATGAGGCTGGTAACAAATAATCGGATCACAAATGGCAGTTTCCCAATCTCTTTCCAGGAAAACCTCTTCTCTTTCCCAAACAAGTGTAGCTTCTCCAGGGCCCTCATAGACCATTCGGATAGTGGCTGCTATGTCCTGCGTAGTTGTTCCATCTAGCTCAAATTCTTCAATAATAAAATCAGCACCCGAGATGGATATTATCTGAGATTGCAGATTACCTGCAGCCGTGAGGAGAAAGACGATCAGGGAAATGGATAAATATTTGTTCATAATGATTTCGACACCAAAATGTTTACTTGCTACAAATATAGGAACATTACTGAGAAAAAAAAAGTTCGGACACCGATTTTTTCATCAATGCCCGAACTTTAATAATTCTTTCACTTATGTCGTTGGCTTAATCCACCACGGTTACTCTTTCAGCCATTTGAGACTTACCATCCGAGATAACTACAAAGTACGTACCTGCGGAGTTGGGTTGCCACTGAAGACTGTGAGTTCCGGGTCCCATATTCGCATTTGCTGAGATTGTCTCAATTTTTTGACCAAGTACATTGAAAATTTCAATGGTTAGGGTCTCTCTTTGTTCCAACTCAAGCGAAATGTTTACCAAATCGTTAGCCGGGTTGGGGAAAACGTTGACAGACTCAACAGATTTCAATTCCTCTGCAACATTGGAAATAAGAGACTCTACACAATCCAGGTATGCAGGCTTAAAAGTAGCCTGGAATACATCCGGACTTTGAGAAGCATTGAATCCAACCGCTGCAACGGTTATTTCACTTTCCTCTATATTTTCCAAATTGGGGCACACCATGACAAAGGTGGGAATTCCTCCCTGTGGAGATATTTCGTGATTGAAAGCATAGTGAGCAAACTGCTGTCTATTGATGATACCCGTGTACTTAAATTTTGGGTATGTGCCACCCCACAAATCGGCCAGGTCATTCATCAATTCGTCTGTATTATCGTTTGGTTCAATTGTCATACCGTAAACATTAAGAGGGTGTTCTTCTTCCTCATTAAATTCCTGATAAAATGCATCCAATGCGGGGACACTGAACTCACAGGGAGG
>SKLY01000126.1 GCA_007121335.1 Saprospiraceae bacterium
ATTCCCCTCCTCTGGAGGGGTGCCCAAAGGGCGGGGTGGTTCATTCCCCTCCTCTGGAGGGGTGCCCAAAGGGCGGGGTGGTCAAAAAGCTCCTCCATTACCTCCCCCAATCTATCCATTACATCCCCTACAGGAATACGAATTACAGTCAAACCCAAAGACTCTAAATATTCATCTCGCCTGGCATCGTATTCCGCCCGGTCATCATGGCTGGAACCATCAATCTCTATGACTACTTTGCAGTTGGTACAGTAAAAATCTACGATGTAGTTCCCAATAATCTTTTGCCGGTCAAAATCAAAACCCTTAAATTTTTTATTCTTTACCTGGTTCCAGAAAAGTACCTCGGGAAGGTTTCTGGCCTTTCGGAGAGCTTTGGCTCTTGCCTTCAGTTTGGGATTATATGGCAGCTTAAAGTAGTTCCTGGAATCTCTTCTCCCAACCTTTTCCCTTTCTTCACTGGGTTCTGTAAATCCAACTGCTCGCAGAGTGGACTCCACCGCGCGGTTTACAGCGTAGTACTGATGATATGCAGCCAACTTTTTGACAGTGGAAATGGTGGTTACTCCTGTTTTGGCATCTTCCTTTTTGGATTTTTCAAAGACGATGAAATGCCTGATCAAATCCAACAGAGTGTTTTTGTTGAGCATTCCGTTTATGAGGGTCTCCAGCTGGCTCACCAGATGGGATGCTAACTCTTCCCCGTCTGAAGACTTCCACGTCATATACCTACTAATACCCGAAGAAAGGGTACCTGCCCGAGCTTCAAGACCATCTGAAATAACGATAAAAGCATTGGAGGTAAACAGCCCTGAAATAGCGGCTTTGTAAGTGCCCACTTGTCTGAAAGCTGATTTGATGGTTGCGTTTTCAGCCGCCGCATTTTTTAATTCCATAACCACCAATGGAATGCCGTTGACAAATAAAACGACGTCCGGCCGTTTGTTTACGCCGTCCTCTACCACCGTGAATTGATTGGCTACGATGAACTCGTTGTTTTCGGGGGTTTCGAAGTCAATCAACCACACCAAGTCGCCTCTCTGCTCTGTTCCCCCTGCCTGCCCTCCGGACGCAGGCAGGTCTTTCTGATAACTGACTTTGATTCCTTCGGTTAGTAAGCGATGGAAACTCTCATTGTTGGTTAATAACTCAGGAGAGTTAATCCGCTGAATTTCCTTGATGGCTTCTTCCTGTGCTGCCGGTGGAACGGTGGGATTGATTCTGTGGACTGAATTTTCTAATCGACCCAAAAGCAATACCTGTTCAAAGCTTTCTCTTTCCGGATTATCTGAATCGGGTGCAATATCGGGGGCGTAGATGTATTCGTAGCCCAACTGTTGGAGGAGTTGGATGGCGAATTCTTCGATGGTGTTTTCGGTTAGGTGGGTCATACACATGGAATATTAACTGGTGAGTACCTCCGTTCATCATATAATATACCAACTGGCAGGCGTTGTTTCATAATATTTTCTTGTGCTTTCCCCAGCCTGGTTGTCAAATAAGATTTAGCTGTTTTCGATAACTTTAGTGTCGTATAGAAGTGCTTAAAATAGCTAAATCTCCTATAAAGGACCAAATGTCCCGTAGATTGTCCCTGAGAAGTAAATAGGCTGTTTATCAAATAACCATCAAATAAGGAAGTGTTTGATAAACAATGTTTTACAATTGAACGGATTGTGTCTGTAGTCCTTTTCATCAAATAAGATTTAGGCCCAGAAGGGGATGTATTTGGCATACTTTCTCGATTTTGTAGTGGGATCATCATCTTTAATTAGTCCGGAATCCAGGGTATCTCTTATGATTCGAGATGCCGTAGCGGCATTGCGTTCTTCAATAGCAAATCTTGTTCTCAATGATTGGTTGGTCATTTTTTCATTGGTAACATACCTGAGGCAACAATGCTGATAGGTAGCTCTTATTTTGTCTTTTTTACTCATGTCATTTAGCTGCTGATAAGCATAAAGTATGGCTTTGGTATGCCTTTGTTGAATAATAAAATCCGTAGCAGGTAATTGATAGATTTCAGTAGATGCAATGACTTTGTCAATTCCACTTCCTTTCTCCTCGCAAATGCCTAATCGTCTAAGCACATCGGCCAATTGCTCATTTCTGGACTGATATTCATCAATAAATCGGTCCGGGGTAATTAATGGTAGGCCTGGATTAGAAATTTCAATACGATCAGAGTATATTTCAATCATAGGAAAACCTTTCTCATCAAAATCCTGATGAATCAAGGCATTGGCAATTAATTCACGGATGGCACTTTCTGGGTACATCCTGACTTCTTTTCGTAAAGCTCTACCTATCACTTCATTTGTAGGCAACTGGCTATTAACCCAATTGACTAATCCTTCAAACCCTACCGCATATCCTTTTACTCCGATTTGCTCTCGTATCGTTTTAAGCTTGTTTTTGCCATCATAAATGATGACCCGAATAGACTTTCTCTTCAGACCTGGAAACTCTTTTAAATCCTTTGCAAAAAGAATTGCACCTAAATTGGTGATACTGTAAGCAGCCCGCTTTTTAATAATAAATCCTTCAGAAATAAACCGATCTAAAACTCCAGACCTCACTGATGGATAGGGAATAGAAAGTAATTCAAAATAAGACTGTGTACTCAATAACTCTACAATATTTTCTGCACTCAATCTCTCTTTTGCTATTCGTTCTTCAAAAACTTTAACCGGACCCTTCCTCCAAATTTTGCGAGCCTTTTCAGGAAATTCATTAAGCTTTCTGGTGATAGTTCCCACTCGAATGTAGGCATTGTGCTTAAACTCAACAGGCTGATTATGCGTAGCTGGAATGACGTACATCGAAATATGCTTTCCATTGAAATCAAACTCTTCAATCTCAAAGTCGATACGTGGATTGAGTCGCTGGGCCAACCAATGTTCCAAATCTTCATTTTTATGCTGAGCTGTTTCGGCTTTAAAGGTTGTACCAATAATTTGATGTGCACCGTCTTCGACACCAAATACCAGGTAGGCATAATCTTGATGATGGATACAAGCACCATTACTCAGGGCAGAAATTCTCTCCCCTATTTCTTCTGCTGAATGGTAGTTGTGTTTAAACTCCACCCATTCACTTTCTCTTGGTTGTTTGACCAATTCTTCCAGCAATTTATGTAATTGTGGCTCTGTCATTCTTGCGTAATTTGATTAGAGGTTTTACTTGCCTCCCAAGAGTTCGTCACCCTCACCTCCCCACTCATCAACTTCGGCAATAAGGTATCTCTCAAAGCGGTGAGGGTGCGGATTTGGGTTTGGTTGTTTAGGATTTTAAAAAAATATTCTTTGACTTTTTTCTCAAATGATTGAATTTCCTCCTCGGAAGGAATTGTTATTTCAAGCCCTTTAAATGTATTTGTTGTGATTGTATCAAATACACTTCCATATGCTGCCCTCAAATTCGCAAGTCTATCAAATTACCGGATAAAGGGTGGGTGTCCGTAAGATTTTCTCCAAAAAATTGGGCTTGATTCTCCAGATTATGTTCAGGAATGTTTTGCGATGTTGGAAAAT
>SKLY01000120.1 GCA_007121335.1 Saprospiraceae bacterium
AATGGCCACCTTCACTTTCGATCCTGCGAGTTTTGGCAACAGGTCTTTCAATTGAATATCGGACAGGTACAACATCCAATTGGTCTCTCCGCCCTGGTCCGGCCGGAGTTCATCTCGCCATTGTTGCTCCTCTGAAATGAGGTCCCCTGAAAGAGGTTTGAGTTTCTCCCTGACCTCTTCCTCCATGCCAGGATCGTAGATTAATCGAAACTGAATGGGTCCGGTTTGATCGTGAGTCTTTTCTCTTGCTTCTCTCTCCTCCATGGGGGCGAATATAATAAGGGGGGCTTAAATTCAGTGGATCAGGGCACTAAATTCTTTTAGAGTGATATGAAATGCCTTCACAATTCACCGGAGTGACATCGCAAAGGCATATCATATCTACCCGCAAACCAAGCTTGTTGTTGCAGGACTGACCTCATTAAAAAGATCGTTCTGTGCTTTTTTACAATGGATTTGCCACCATTCTACCTTCAAATTCAAATACGGCTGTAAAATTGGCTGGCGATTCATTCAGCTCACCACTTAAAATAATTTGAAGAGTATGAGGTGATTGCCTGATGAGATGGTTGATTTTGTTCACTCCTTCATCGTTGAGATCGAGAGATGTTGGGTTTTGAATAATGGGTTCTATAGCTTGATTTTCTATGAATGAAACCACAGTTTGGTCTGATCCATCGGCATTCGCAACAATCACTTCCGCCTGGACAATGGTATGATCAGCAGGTCCCTGGTGGTTTCTAATCCAAAGGCTGATATCCTTGATGTCGATTTCCTTAATATTGTCTCCGTAATCTTTAATTACACTTACCTCTTCTGTTAAGTCAATAAGGTCGGCAGAGTAGTAATTACTCTCGTCAGAATCAATCCTCAGTTCATAGGTGAAACTAAAGTCCCTTTCGACATCCAAAATATCCTTACAGGATGAAAATCCTAAAATCAACATTGTGGAGGCGACGAGCAAAACAAATGTATTTCTCATTTTCAATAGTTTTAGGCGATCGTTCAATTTTTCCCAGGTCTCACTTCAAGCTGTCTATTGAATCAATCGCTGTTAAAAGAATTTTTTGGCACTGTAAATTTCATGGTTTATGGTCGATTTCGGATTGATACGAATCACAGCAACCCATGATTTTAGTCACTTTTCGCTCTGGTTAATGATCGATTCTACAATATCCATTAAGGGATCTCCTTCTTCCGTTACCACTCGACAAAATCTTAGAGAAGTTGACCTAATTTTAAACCGGTGATGTAACTTTGCACCTTTTACAACCGGTGGGATGAGAATTCCTCCGGTTGTTTTAATTTTGACAAAATACCGGAAAGGATCATGAAGAACTTCATTATATCAGCACTATCCCTAAGTTTAATTGCAATCCTGCTTTTCTCCTGCGGAATGGAATCTCAGGCAGATTGGTTCAAGGGGCATTTTTACGGCAGCACCGATGAGAGAAACGACAAAAGCCGCGTGTTTTTCAGCGTGAATGACGCCGGAACAGTAGATCTGTACGACTTGCACAGAGGCATCAGTCTCAACCAGTACCTGGGCGAGTGGGAGGCCGTCAACGATACTATTATTCTGAGATTGAACACCCGGACCGGGGAGGCCATCGAAGAGATGAATGTGGTTCGCAGCGACCGGGAAGGCGTCAAAATCATCGGATCGAATATGTACGAAGATGTCACCCTCAACCGCCACCATTTACCCGAAGTGGAGGATGAAGAAACCGAAGCGGACAGGGAATTTCTGGACATCCTGTATCTCGTGAAAGACATAGCAGGTGAACAGGTTGAAATTGGACCGGATCATGACCCGGTATTCATCTACTTTGAAAGGGGCAACCAGGATTTCATCATTGCCAGGGCATTTTTCGGTTGTCAATTGAGTTCTTCCAGTATTGCTCCGCGTCAGGATGGCATCTATCAATTGTACCCCTTCCCCAGCGTAAGGGACTCCGACTGCCCGCAGCTATCCACGGAAACCAACGCCAGAGAGGCCTACCGCACTGCCGATAATTTCCACTGGAAAAACGGCCTGCTTCACTTGCGCTCAGGTGAGGAAATTGTAATGACACTCCAGCCTGTTGGTCCAGCGAAGAATTGATGTGTTAAACCTCCTGAAAAAGTAGACAATTAGATAAGTTAGAATCATTATTAATCATAACTTTACGCTAATGTCGAAAACCAGAAGAACATACACAGAGATCAAAAGATCGAGTTAGTCAGGTTGAGTCTGGAAGAGGACCAGACGATTATCAGTTTAGCATCGCGGTTTAATGTGTCTGCTAATGCTATTTACAATTGGAGAAGCCAATATTTCAAATACGGTGATGATGCTTTTCCGGGTAAGGGAAATAAAATGCTGAATCCGATTCAAAGGGAACGTGAGCAGCTTGAGAAAGAGCTAAAAGAGACCAGACTTGAATGCGATATCTTAAATAAAAGCCGGGCGTATCATTTGGATAACAAACAGAAAACCTTTCACTTCATAAAGAAGTACACCGATCAATTTCCTGTGGAAATGATGTGTAGTCTATTAGAGGTGAGCAGGTCAGGGTACTATAAATGGCTTAGAAGGGAGGCTGGGAGGAAAGAGGAATCCAGGAACTAATCGTAGCTTTGGAATTGGTTTCACGCAGAATTCGCAAAGACTGTGGGAGTGTCAATAAGTTAATTGCGTGTTTTGAGAGCGGTTTCCCGGCCTGGATTATTTTCATTGCGCGCTGGAACGCAATTCACTAATTGCGTTGAGGGGAGGCCTTGGGCAAAAGGTCATCCACCCTATAGCCTAGGAGCTCTGATAACTTTCCATTACTTTTTCAACTCTGTCCCTCACACACTCCCATCAATTCCGGCAAATTGCTTTTATTTGCAGGAAATTAAATAGTTACTGCGATGAAAATACACAACTTTAGTGCGGGTCCATCCATATTGCCTCAGGAGGTTTTTAAAGAAGCTTCACATGCGGTTATTGATTTCCAAAACACGGGGCTTTCCCTGTTGGAAATGTCTCACCGGTCCAAAGAATTCGATGCTGTGCTCAATGAGGCGGTGGACCTGGTGCATGAACTCCTTCAGGTGCCCGACGGTTTTAAAGTGCTGTTTCTCAGTGGTGGTGCTTCCACGCAGTTTGTTCTGGCTCCTATGAATCTGCTGCCGCAAAACGGAAAGGCCGCCTACATAAATACGGGGACCTGGTCTGATAAAGCCATTAAAGAGGCGAAGGCATTTGGAGATATTGATGTGGTCGCCTCGTCAAAAGAGGACAATTACACCCATATTCCAAAAAATATCCAGGTGCCTGATGATGCCGCATTCTTGCATCTCACCACCAACAATACCGTTTTTGGTACCCAGTTCCGCAAATTGCCGGATGCTGCTGTGCCCATCGTGGCCGATATGTCGTCAGATATTTTCAGCTACGGGGTGGATTTTGACAGAATGGGGCTGATTTACGCGGGAGCGCAAAAAAACATGGGACCTGCCGGAACCACCCTGGTTATCGTTCGAGAAGACCTTTTGGGCAAAACCG
>SKLY01000040.1 GCA_007121335.1 Saprospiraceae bacterium
ACTCCGGTCCCCAGGGTACTCGTTTCCGATAGTGCTATAAAAGTGATTGAGGAACTTAAAACTGAGTATGGAAAACTGCTTTTCCATCAAAGTGGAGGATGTTGTGACGGCTCTTCGCCCATGTGTTACGAAGACGGGGAGTTGATTCTGGGTGAAAGTGATGTTTGGCTGGGAGAGGTAAGTGGCTGTGATTTCTATATGAGTCGCGATCAATTTGAATATTGGAAACACACTCAGTTAACCCTCGATGTAACCAGGGGGCGCGGCAGCAGCTTTTCATTGGAGATCCCCCTTGGTATTCGCTTTATGATTCGATCGAGAATTTTCCAACCCCACGAAATGGAGAACCTCGTCCCAACCAAAAGTGGAGTTGAGCCATAACCCCATTTAAGTTTATTGCAAAGTAAGCTAGTTTCGATTGAAATGAGCTTTCAGTCCACACCGATGCGCCCTGATTGCGAATGATACTTCCTGCATCTCATTACATTTTTGGCTGTAGTGCTGCAACCCACAATTTTTTCTCATTCCGGTTCCCCAATCCTCCAAATGGTGACTTTTAACCCTGCAAAGGTAGATGCACCACCCCTTAACTCTCTTAATCTGTCCCAAAGCCATATCAATTGTCCCAAAATGAGACTGATGTGTTGTCATATATAGATAGAATATATTTATAATTACCCAGTAAACAGTACAATAAATATTTCCCCCCTTTTTGGCACAAGCATTGTATCTTGGAAGAGTGAATTATTAATTATCAAACAATAAAATACATAATCCGATGAAGAACTTAATTAATGTAGTAGTACCAGTATTAGTAATAGGCCTTTCCGGTTTTTTCTTAAATTCTGCAAATGCGCAGCAGCAGAATACTGAAACAAATGTCACTGTAGGAGCAAATATTGCTGCACCATTGGTATTGACCAAAATTGAAGATATGCATTTTGGTTCATTCGCTGCGGGAGATGGAGGTACTGTTGTCCTTCCGGCTGAAGATAATGCTGAGAGAACTTTCGATGGAACAACTGAAATTCCAAGTTTGGGAACAGACGACGATCCTAAGGCAGCAGAATTTACTCTGAGAGCTCATCCCAGATCTACAGTTAATCTTACTTTCCCTTCCACTATTTCTTTAACTGGGCCCGATAACAATACTATGTCAGTTTCACTTACTTCAAGTATTGGAACCTCTTTCGATTTCTCTGGCATTAGTGGAAATCAAACTACCTTTTACATGGGTGGTACTATTACAGTGGCTGAAGATCAAGAAGCAGGAGACTACAGCGGAACATTCGAACTAACTGTTGCATACGAATAAAAAAAAACCATTGTTTAAAAGATATTTAAGAGGGATTTATTGTATTTGGGCTTCGCCGGGGTAACCGGCAAGCCCAAATCTTTTTTCTCAAAAAAAATTTTCATTCCGGGGAACCAATTTACTGGGGTAATCGTTTTTCGTTATTGTTAACGTTAACAGATAAGGTACCGCGGGATGAAAAATTTATACTCCTGGTCAGGCGCCCTTGGTTGCCTGACTTTTGTGATTATGGGACTCTTAAGCCCTGTGTCTGCATCTGCGCAGAACATTGTACCTGTTTCTGTGTCCGTAGAAATAGTAGAACCGCTTACCATTGAAAAAACCAGTGATTTATCTTTTGGAACCATTGTGATTGATTCAGATGGTGGAACGGTCAGTTTCGATGCAGATGGAAACATTCAATTGACAGGTGGCCTCTCTTTCCTCAACAGTGGTTCTCAACCTGTCCAGGCATCTTTTAACATTTCTGGCCGCCCCGGTACTGGTATAAATATAGAACTCCCCAGTGAAGTGATTCTTATTCATCCAGATGGCCATGAAATGATACTGGATGGTATAACCACCAATACTGATGCTGATCCCACTCTTGATGCACAAGGCCAAATTGATTTCCTTCTCAATGGAACTCTTCATGTTCTTCAAAATCAGGAATCCGGTGATTATTCCGGGACCTTTATGGTCACAGTGAATTACAACTAACAAGATTCCCGGTGGCTATTATCCATTTGTATTTCTCATTGCCATAGGATATTTATCTGTAGAGTTATGACTTAACTCCCTTTCCCAATTTGGTCTTTACCATATTCTTCCATAGAGATAATGTATTCATTTTGAACCGATTGTGCATTTTCTCGCCTTCATTATCTGCCTGCTTCCAAATTCTAATGAAATTCTAAATCGTCCCGGCCCTGTTTGTCCTTCCTTTGAATTACTTTTGCAAATTGTTTGAAAAGCTCTGAACCGCATAAAAGCGGTGAGTATGTGAGCACATCGAAACTTAGAAGATGGGCATAGAAGATTTTGCGATAAGGATGTTTGTGGCTGTGTTGCTCGGCATTGCAATAGGCTTTGAGCGACAGTGGAGACAGCGCTCTGCCGGATTGAGAACCAATACCCTGGTCAGCGCCGGCTCAGCTGCATTTGTATTGCTTTCGGCATCATTGACGGCGGATACGGTCATCGGTGACCCATCGCGGGTTGCCGGTCAAATTGTCACAGGAATTGGTTTTCTGGGTGCCGGTGTCATTATGAAGGATGGATTTACTGTCAGGGGACTGAATACAGCTGCTACCATATGGTGCTCGGCCGCTGTGGGTGCACTTGCTGGTGCGGGCCTCTTGATTGAAAGTGCCATAACCGCTTTTTTCATCCTTTTCATCCATGTTTCGCTAAGACCTTTTGGCAATATTTTGGACAGGCGCCCTATACAGAATGATGAGGTACGAAGTGTTTATTACGCCTTTGAGATTAGATGTAAGGCTGATGTCGAAAACCATATACGGGTTTTATTGCTTCAATTCATCAATCAGGACGATGAGCTTTCATTGAGGTTGTTGAAAAGTGTGGATGATGAAAGTCCTGCAAAGGCCGCGATTGTTGCAGAGATATTTGCCAATCGCAGTAAGGATGAGGCACTTGAGAAGGCCTCCGCCCGGTTTACGGTAATTCCCGGCGTTACTCACGTGTCCTGGGAGGTAAAGGAAAGGGAGACGGACTGATGATAGTTAATTGATTTCTCGGAGAAAAATTTTAGCCATGGAAACCAATGTAAAAAATGGGGTAAATAAGTTTAAAGAACTCGTTGCAAATCAGGGAGAACTCACTGAATTCCTCGAGAAGTACCCGACGGTCGAAGTGGCTGAAATGATCGAAGATCTTGATACTGGGGATATGCTGCATTGCCTGGATTTGTTGCCTCCCGAGCGCCAGGGTGCCATTTTTTCGGAACTGCAAATGACTCGTCAACTTTCCTTCTTTCAGCAGGTTAGCAAAAAGCGCTTCGCTCCCATTTTTGAACACATGTACTCGGACCACCGGGCAGACCTTTTTCAGCACTTTACCCAGCAGGAGAAGACGGCCATCCTGCCCTTTTTATCCGGCGAAGTCAGGGAAAATGTAATCCACCTGAGTGCCTACGATCCGGAAACTGCCGGTGGTATTATGAGCACCGATTTTACGGCAATCAGGGAGGACTTGAGTTGCCGGCAAGCCATTGAACAAATTAGGTCCTCAAGCACAAAAAATCTCATCTATTACGTATATGTCGTTGATGAAAATATGCGCCTTCTCGGTTTTGCCAGCCTTAAAGATATTATCATGGCCGATCCCTCGACCATGGTGCGTGAAATTTATCATCGGGAATTTGCATATTCCATGGTAGAAGAAGACAGGGAAGAGGTTGCCAAAAAGGTGGAAAAATACGACTTGGTTGCCATTCCTGTGCTCAATAGCGAAAATCAGTTGATCGGTCTGGTTCACCACGACGATGCATTAGAGGTCATCCGTGCCGAACATACAGAGGACATGGAGAAGTTCATGGGTATAGTACCCGGTGATGAAATCCTGGATTATAACCAGACTTCAACCTTTGGGCATTTCCGCAAAAGAGTGGTGTGGCTATCGCTTTTGGCAGTCCTCGGTGTGATCTCCGGAATAATTATACACAGTTTTGAGGAAACCCTGGCCACACTCATTATCCTGGCCATGTACATTCCCATGGTGGCCGATACCGGTGGAAATGCCGGTAGTCAGGCAGCCACGGTGGTTATCCGGGCCCTTGCACTTGGACAGTTAAAGTTGGCCGATTGGCTCCGGATCATTTGGAAGGAGGCAAGAATTGCTTTTCTCCTCGCCATTGTATTGGGAATAATCGCTTACGGCAAAGTCCTGTGGCTTTCCTGGAATACCCACATCCCCCCTGAATACGACCTGTTTTTTCTCGCATTTGGGATATCCCTGGCGCTGAGTTTTCAGGTGATTACTTCTACAGTTGTGGGTGCCTGCCTTCCGCTTGTCGTTAAGCGATTTGGAGGTGACCCTGCAGTTGCTGCCAGCCCTGCTATTACTACTACTGTGGATATCACAGGTCTGCTCATTTACTTTGGGATTGCCATGATGTTATTTTTCTGATAATAAGCTTAGCCTGATTTTGCGGAACGCAGTCGCGACCTGGCTTAGATTGATCTCAAACTGGCACGGGCTGAGCGTTTGCCTGACTTTTCATTCATTGCGGGCTACCACAACGAAGAAGCCATAAAACCCTCACCTCGCTTTGGGTATGCCTTCATAGGTGCGAGAATTCCCCTTCAGTTCAGTGGATTTAACAGGGGACAGATGCAAATGAGCAGCGCTATGTTCGAGCAATCGGGGGCGATGGTCAATTCCGCAAAACTCGAAGTGGAGGTCGAGGTCCGTGAAGCCCATTCGCGATTCCGACTGGGAGAGGCCAAACTTGCGCTGTTTACCGAGCAGATTCTCAGTGATGCCGAAAGGGTGCAAGATGCGGCCCTGTTTAGCTACCAGCGCGGGGAAGTCTCGCTACTTGAGGTATTGGAAGCACAGAGAACCCTCAATGAAATTTACCTGAATTATTACGAAACGCTCGGCCAGTACGCCAAATCACTGGTCGATCTGTCCCGTTCAACAGGCATTTGGCTGGTCGAATTCTGAGTGTGGTTTTAATGGCGGTCTTTCTTTACAGTTTTGAAGGTATCGGACAAAGTAATCGATGGTCTGTTTTGTGTCTTGTCCAAAGCTCTCTTGTATTTCTAAAGCAATCATTCCATCTCGCTTTTTCGGCGCATAAAAATTACCCTTACTTTTGCCGGCGGCAATCCCCGTAAACAAGGGATGTTTTTTACTGTGATTTGACTGTCAATAATTGATAATGAGTGAAAATCCAAAAAGCGTAGTGGTTATCGGAGGTGGCATAACCGGATTGGCAGTGGCCCGCAAGTTGCTTCTGAAATACGGCAACCGCATCAGCTTGCGTATTTTGGAAAAGGAGAGCCTGCCCGGTAAGCACCAAAGTAGCAGAAACAGCGGTGTGCTCCACGCCGGACTTGCCTACCAACCCGGTAGTAAAAAAGCACTGCTGGCCGTGTCGGGAATCCAGCAAATGGTTCAGTTTTGCGAGGAGAATGACCTCCCTCACGAACAGTGTGGTAAATTGGTCGTCGCCAGGAATGAGGATGAGATCGCCGGGCTGGGGGCACTGTTGAAAAAGGGCCGGGCCAATGGATTGTCGGGTCTGAGACAACTGGACAGAGAAGAAATGGTTGCGCTGGAACCGCATGTGGGAGGAGTGGCCGGTTTGCTTGTGCCGGGAGAGGGGATTGCGGATTTTGCTGCCGTTTGTGAAAAACTGAGTGAGAAAATAGTACAAACGGGTGGACAGATCGTCACCGGATTCAGATTGTCAGGTGTGGTTGTGAAGAAAAATCAACTGATATTAAAGGCCAAAAGTGGTGACGAAATGGTTGCTGATTTTGCCATCAATTGCGCTGGACTTTACGCCGATAAGGTTTGTGAGTATTTTGGAATGAATCCGGGCCTGCGAATTATTCCATTCCGGGGGGATTACTACAGATTGAAAAAGGAGTCCGAACACCTGGTGAAAAACCTGATATATCCCGTGCCCGATCCCGGTTATCCATTCCTGGGTGTGCATTTACACAGAATGATCCGAGGTGGGGTAGCGGCCGGTCCCAATGCGGTCCTGGCTTTTTCCCGTGAGGGGTACCGCATGCGCGATGTCAATTTCAGAGAACTCCTTGAATCTGTCTCTTACAGGGGTTTGCAAAAGTTTCTGCTGCGCCACCGCAAAATGGTGATCTCAGAACTGCAGTCATCGGCCTCTGCGACTGTTTTTTTGAGTCGGTTGAGAAAATTGGTGCCTGAATTGTCAGCCGGTGATTTGGAGAGAGGTAAATCCGGTGTCAGGGCACAGGGAATTGACCGGAACGGAAATTTGATCGGGGACTTTTTTGTAGAAAAGGGAAAGAACAGCCTGCACCTTCTCAATGCGCCCAGCCCAGGCGCTACTGCTTCTCTGTCCATTGCGGACTGGGTTGTTGACCAGATTGAATTCTAAAGGATGCTCCTTTCAATAAATTCCTTTAGCTCATCTGCCATGTCGCGCTTGTTCTTGAGGTGTGGCACCTTGTTTTGCCCTCCGAGTTTGCCCCGTTTTTTCATCAACTTTCTGAAGGCGTTTTCCTTGAGGATATTCAATTTGAGGGGTCTGAGTATCTTGCCTTTGATCAGATCTTCGTAGTAAATATTTTGGCGAACCATTTCCCCGTCGAGGAATTTCGCAAAGGCCTCCGGATCATCAGGTGGGGTTTCGAATTCAATAAACCACTCGTGATAGGGGAGACCGCCCTCCGGTGGAGTGACCTGGGGCGCTACTGTAAATTCAACCATTCCGACTCCGTATTTTTCACCGGCCAGCTTTATAGCCTCTTCCACTTCTTTGGCAATCACGTGCTCTCCAAAGGCTGATATGTAATTCTTGGTTCGGCCTGAAACAATGATCCTGGGTGGATCGTTACTCAAAAAACGGACTGTGTCACCCACATCGTAAGCCCAAAGCCCTGCATTGGAGGTTACAATCAATGCGTAATCCACGTCTTTTTCCACTTCCCGTAAAGTGAGTCGCGGGGGATTCTCACTACCGTATTCCCGTAGTGGGATAAATTCATAAAAGATGCCGGAGTTTATGTTGAGCATCATGCCCTCTTCTCCGGGCCGGTCCTGAAAGCCGAAAAATCCCTCGGATGCAGGATAGGTCTCCAGACTGTCGATGGGTGCGCCTATGTATTTTTCCATGATGGCTCGATAGGGTTCGTAATTGACTCCTCCAAAAACGAAGAGGGAAAAATTGGGGAATATGTCCAAAATGGTGGATTTACCGGTTCTCTCCAACAGGCGCTCGAAGTACATCTGAACCCAGGGGGGAATTCCGCTGATTAGTCGCATGTCTTCCACGAGGGTTTCGTCAATGATATGCTCGAGTTTTTCTTCCCAGTTCTCAATAATGTTGGTTTCGTAGGAGGGCAATTGGTTTCGCTTTAGCCAGCCAGGTATGAGGTGGTTGGATATACCGGACAGCCTGCCGGTGAGTATGCCGTTGGTCTTGTCCAGTTTGGGTGATCCGGAGAGAAATATCATTTTCCCGTCCATAAAGTCGAAGTTGCCCGTTTGGTGGGCAAAATTAAATACTGCATTGCGTGCCGTTCCAAAGTGGTTGGGAAGACTGTCCGTGGTGATGGGGATGTATTTTTGACCGGATGTGGTGCCGCTGGTCTTTGCAAAATACCTGGGTATTCCCGGCCAAAGAATGTCCTTTTCAGCATTAATCACCTTCTCCACCCAGGGACGAATCTCTTCGTATCCGCGCACTGGAACTTTTTCGGTGTATTCCCGGTGTGATTTGATTTCAGAAAATCCGTGTTTACTTCCGAAAGCGGTTTTAGAACCTTTCCTCAGCAGTTTTTGGAGTAGTTTCTCCTGAATTTTCACTGCATTGGCGGCATCCTTTTTAATACTTTTGGCCGTCCAGGCCGCAAAGGGTCTGGCTAACACCGATTTTATTCCCATGACACAAAAAGGCTTTAGTTCAGCCGGAGGTCTTCAATTTCGGCTCCGGGAAAGTCGTTCGGGTCAAAGGTAAATAAATTTTCAGGAAAGTCACCCCCCCGCTCATGGTCTCTGATGGCGAGCTCATAGACTGTTCCATTCCGGGCGATAATGGCCACATAAGCTGGAACGAGATTGTTCATATCCAGCAGCAAATTAATTTTGACATAATCCGAAGCTCTGGGATCGGTGGGTTTCATTTCGATGAAATCGTAGGCTTTTCCGTCCAGGGTTTGCTTGCCGGAGTGCTGGTATTCGTATTTGCCGCTCTCGTACATCTGGACGATCTGAGCAGGACTCATAAACATATTGTCCAGGTCATCTTCGTATTCTGTGATTTGCACCTCATTGAAGTCTTTTATCCAGGTCCAAATTGACTCCCCGTCACTGATGATAAGCTGCTCTCCGAGGTCAACTCTGAATTTGTCCACCTTTTGATGGAGGGTTCCCTCGATTATGTCGGGCTCCATTTCCGGGAAGCGCACCTTTAGTTCAAAGGTGAATTTCCAACTGCTCTCAGATTCTATATTTTCTTTGACGGACTCCAACATCTGCTTTGCCACAGGATCCTGTCCAAACAGGGAGGTTGGGCTAAACTGACTTAGAAAAAAAACGCATGCAAACGCCAACAGTAATCTTTTCATTTCTTCAGTACTTGTTTTCAGTGTATCAATAAATCCTTTGTAGAAAATCCGGGGATGTTCATTCCAGTACCCGGTTTCGATTCTCAAAGGTACATTGATAGAACTGATTTCCCGCCCACCTTGTTTTAACAGCCTCATCACAATGGCTGTGGACAGAAAAAATTAAGCACTTTCGCCTGCTTTATTCCGAAATTTCCCCTCCACAACTGGAACCTGCTCCCGCCGTGCAGGCATAGCAGTGTTGCCCGGTAATAATTTTTCGACCAGCCAGTGTTTCAGGGTCAAATTCAGAAATGTGTTGCCCCGGGGCATCCACTTTCAGGTCCAACATCTGATTGAAGTCGCAATCGTAGATATAACCATCCCAGCTTACACTCAGGGTGTACTTGCACATCAACCCCTCCACGGTGGATGGATTGAAGGCATTAATCAATTTCTCCATGTAGGATTCGTACTGATCGGTGTGGATGAGGTACTCTAAAAACCGGCTGATCGGTTGATTGGTAATGGCGTACAAATTATTGAAATCCACATCGAACTTTCGCTTGAGTTTTCTTTTGAATTCGCGCTCCAGAGTTGCCTGACTGCCGGGCAGGTAGGCACCGGTGGGGTTGTAAACGAGGTCCAGGGTGAGCCCGGAGTCTTCTTTACCGTAACCTACCTCGTTTAGCATTTTTAAAGCTTTAATGGAGTCTCCAAAAACTCCGTCACCCCTCTGTGAATCCGTCCTTTTGTCGCTAAAGTGGGGTAGTGAAGATACCACTTTCACTTTGTGATCGCGGTAAAATTCCGGTATGTCGTGGTATTTTTTATTGGCCACAATAATGGTGAGATTGCAGCGGGCCATCACTTCTGCTCCCAGTTTGTAACACTCCCTTACAAACCATCGAAACTCGCTGTGCATCTCAGGTGCACCACCCGTAATATCCACCGTGGGAATTTTGTGCTTTTCGATGATCTCAAGACAGGTTTCCAGGTCCTCCCTCGTCATCATCTCATCCCTCTTGTCCGGTCCTGCATCCACATGGCAGTGAGAACAGGTCTGGTTGCACAATTTACCGATGTTGAGTTGAAAAATTTCGATGCCATCCGGTCGGAGGGATTGTATATTGTGTCCGGCGAGTTTTTGGTCGAAGGGCGCAAACCCTTTGCCATTGCCGGGCTCAACTCCCTTTTTAAGGACTTTGAGCTGGTAAAACGTGTCGCTGAGTTGGCTATTTTTGGCCCTCAGACTTTTTGTGCGTTGTTTTACTCCCATGGGTTGACTTGATTTACATCGACATTTTTTTGGCGTGGTCCATCATCTGCACGGAAAAAACGAGCGAGGCCCCTCCTCTTATGGCTGCGGCCACATGCACTGCTTCCATCATTTCTTCTTCATCGCTTCCATTTTCAAGACTGCCGGTGGTGAATGCATCAATGCAGTAGGGACACTGTATGGTGTGAGCTACTGCCAGGGCTATCAGCGATTTTTCCCGCATGGTAAGTGCCCCGTCCTTAAAGACAGAACCGTAGTATTCAAAAAATTTTTCGCCCAGTTCTTTCTGGTGTTCTGTAATGTCTCCAAACTTTTTTAAGTCGTCCGGGTTGAAGTACTGTTTTTTCATAATTTTGTAAATTATTAAATCCTTTGAGTAGTAAGACGAAGGTATCAAAAATAAATTACAGGGACGCCATCGAAGAATCTTCATCTTTCAGTTGGAATTTTGATCACAAAGGACACCGCTTTGACTGCCGGTTACTGTCCTGCGAGCATGTATCAGATGCCGGCGGCAGTGAAGGTTTAAATATGTCTTCCATTGTGCATTCTGAAAATGGACCAAAAATTCCATGGCATATGCTGGCTGCTTTTTGCCGGGTACTGCCTGAAAATATACGCCAGTACAGCTTGCGCATATACAGGAAGGACAGCTTAATCGCGACATCCTCTTTCCAGCGGTATCAATTCAAGCTTAGCTCCTTCGTGAACACCCAACAGAGTAAATCTTTCCCGGGGAGATTATTTAAGAAAATGTTGGTTGGTGGTGTCAACTTTCTGGACGGAGATATTTGGTTGATCGGCAATCTCGTTGTATCCGGTGCATATTTTTGGGAGAGCGACCATTCCATTTGGAGTGAGCATTCGGACGAACTTGAGTTTCAGCAAAGGGTTTTAGAGTCCTTGAAGGAAAATTGGACCGGGGTAGAACCTCCCATTGCACTGGGGATTATTCAAAGAGGAAGTGTGGAAGATCAAATCGATGGTGGGAGCTCTGACTGGAAATATTTTCCCGTTGAGCCTTTGATGCGTCTGGATATTTCTTCCAAATGGGGTTCTTTTGACGATTATTACAGCAGCCTGAGGTCTCGTTACCGGAAGAAAGTAAGGCGTGTGCTTCGGGCTTCCTCATCCATTCAGGTAGAGGAGTTAAAGCTGAAAGATATTGAGAGGCACGGCGAACAAACATGGAGTTTTCTGCAGGACTTACTGGATGAAATTCCCTACATTTCCGTTCAGCCAAAACCAAATACACTGGCGATATTGAAAAGAGAACTGGGTCAGGATTATCATGTGCTGGGTTTTTTCATGGAAGAAAAACTGGTTGGGTTTCTTTCTGCCACGCAATTGAATGGGACTACAGAGGGGCATTTGATTGGTTATGACCGACAGGTAAACGAGGAATTCAGTCTTTACAAGTTCATGCTGACGGCCCTTGTGGCGCGTGCCATCTCTGCCGGTAGTAAGCGACTTTATTTTGGGCGGACTGCATCCATTTCCAAGATAAATCTCGGAGCACTCCCGGAACCGTCCGGAACCTGGTTTCATCTTACCAACCCCTTCGCTCGAAAAATGATGCCGCTGGTTTACAACCTTCTATATAAGCAGGACCAATCCGAAGAGCGCAATGTCTTTAAAGATTGATACTAGAATTTAATTCTGACTGGAGTCACAGGCTTTTTATGATTTGGTGGTGACATTAAAGGAGTTTCTGCAACTCACTTTCCAAATCGGTTTGTGCCCTTGGGTTGATTACGGCTATTTTTCCATCCCGGTCTATGAGATATGTTCTGGGTATAGCTCTTACCCCGTAAGTTTGAGCTGCGCTGCACTGCCATCTTCTGAGTTCACTTACATGGTAGGGCCAATCAAGGCCATCTTGTTCGATGGCGTCCGTCCAGCGCTTCTTTTGGATGGCCAATTGTTGTTCTATCTCCTCCGAGCCACTTAAACGCGCTCTGGCCTGGGGATCGAGTCCGTCAAGGGAAACATTGAAAACCTTGAATCCCTGGTCCTTGTACTGGTTGTAAATTTCTACAATTTTGGGGTTGGCGATGCGGCAGGGTCTGCACCAGGCAGCCCAAAAATCCAATAGAACCACATTGCCTCGAAGATCTGACAGCCGGTAAATTTCTCCATCCGGTCCTTCCATTTCAATGTCAGGTGCTTCCATCCCAACCTGTATGCCTCCTTGTTGTTGATTCCGGTTGGCTTGTTGATTGGCCTGCTGATTGAGTTGTACAACAATTTCTGCATATTGTTCGGCATCTTTGGTGCCGGGGTGTTCTTGTATTAATCTTTCGCTGGTTTTATTGTGTATTTCTACAAACTCCGGCCTGCTTCGGAGCCCTCGCATTGCAAAATGTGCTGCTGCGTAGGCATTTTCTATTTGGTCAATATGGGCACTTATGTCCTCCACACTTTGAAATTCACGATTATTGGCCAATTTAAAGCTCTCCACCAACTCTTTCGTGGCTTCGCTTCCTTCCACCTCAAAAAGGTTTTGAGCCAATTGGTCCATATTGCCCGATATCCTTATTTGGTCCTCTTCCCCGGTCAATATCAAATCGCCACCCTGGGCGCCAATCCTGATGCGGTAGATGCCCGGTTTGGGTTTGGGATCCAAATCTATACTGAAATTGCCGTAGTCGTCGGAGCTGGTCTGTGCCAGGGTGACCGGGTCCTCCCCGACATTAATGTGCTCAAAAACCACGGAAAGATTTTCTGATCCATCTATCTTTCCTTCGATATTGAGACCGGAGGATAGAT
>SKLY01000048.1 GCA_007121335.1 Saprospiraceae bacterium
AGATATTGACTCAGACCAATTGAGTGAATTGGCACAGGAAGATGAACTTTTAGAAGCTGAATAAATAATTAATAAACACTGTACTCGAGATCCATAATTTGTAAAGGACGGCATTTTTTGTAACCGAGTAAACATTAAAAAAAAATGGCACAAAATCAAGTAGCTGTACAGGATGTAACCGATCAATTGATTGAGCGGTACGGATTTGATGATAAATTTCACGATCATCATCACGGTGATAAGTATCAGGCCAACTTTATCACCCACTACATCTTTAGTATGGATCACAAGATGATCGCAAAACAATTCCTTATCACCGGTATCTTTTGGGCCTTTGTTGGAGGACTGATGTCATTGGTTTTCCGTCTGCAATTGGGTTTCCCCGCCGAAAATATGGCCTGGTTAGAGCCATTTTTTGGCCAGTGGATTACCGTAAGTGATGCTGGTTTTGGAAGAATTTCACAGGAGTTTTACTACGCCATGGTCACCATGCATGGGACTATACTGGTATTTTTTGTACTTACAGCAGGACTGAGTGGTACCTTTTCGAATTTGCTTATTCCATTGCAGATCGGAGCGCGGGATATGGCATCGCCCTTTTTGAATATGCTGTCATACTGGTTCTTCTTTCTCGCAGGTGCAGTGTTGTTCTTCTCCCTTTTCTTGAGTACGGGGGCTTTCTCAGGGGGATGGGTGGCCTATCCGCCCTTAAGTGCACTTCCGCAGGCGTCCTCCGGGTCCGGTGCGGGAATGACGCTGTGGTTGCTTAGTTTGACCCTCTTCGTGGTTTCGGTTTTGCTCGGTGGAATAAACTACGTCACAACCATTTTAAATATGAGAACCAAAGGACTCAGCATGTGGAGACTTCCTCTTACAATCTGGGCATTTTTGGTTACTGCTATTATTGGTCTGCTTTCATTCCCTGTATTGGTATCTGGTTTCCTTTTACTTTTCTTCGATAGAAGTGTCGGAACCTCTTTTTACTTGAGCGAAATTTACATCGGTGGTCAGGCACTTGACAATGTCGGAGGTAGTCCGATATTGTATCAGCACTTGTTCTGGTTCCTGGGTCACCCCGAGGTATATATTATTATATTACCCGCTATGGGTATAGTTTCGGAGGTGTTGGCCATTCACAGTCGAAAACCTATTTTTGGATACAAGGCCATGGTGTTCTCCATTATGGCCATCGGATTCTTGTCCTTCCTCGTGTGGGCACACCACATGTTTGTCTCCGGTATCAATCCCTATATGGCAATGATTTTTGTACTTTTCACACTCATTATCGCCGTTCCGTCTGCGGTGAAAGTATTTAACTGGCTTGCGACGCTTTATGGAGGTAGTGTGCGCTTTAATTCAGCAAATCTCTTCGCCATAGGTTTTGTCTCCATGTTTATCAGTGGTGGTTTGACAGGTATTTTCCTCGGAAATTCCGCCATTGACATCCAGCTTCACGATACCTATTTTGTAGTGGCCCACTTCCACATTGTGATGGGAGTTGCAGCATTCTTTGGTATGTATGCCGGGGTTTATCACTGGTATCCGAAGATGTATGGCAGGTTTATGAATGAGTTTTTAGGTAAAGTGCATTTCTGGGGGACTTTAATCGGAGCCTATCTTATTTTCTGGCCCATGCATTACCTCGGTATTGCCGGTGTGCCCAGAAGGTACTACAGCTTCGATACATTTGACTCATTTGCCCACTTTGCTACTATGAACCAATTTATCACAGTTGCTGCTGTGCTCGTATTTATTGTACAGTTGATTTTCGTGATCAACTTTTTCTACAGCATATGGTACGGTAGGCCAATGAAAGTTAAAAACCCATGGGGAGCATCTACTTTGGAGTGGACTACACCCATCAAACCCGGCCACGGAAACTGGCCCGGCAAGGTGCCTTCAGTCCATAGATGGAGTTATGATTACAGCAAAGGGGAGAGGGATTTTGTATCTCAAATTGAACCGCTGTCTGAAGAGGAAAAAGAACAGCAGACCCATTAAGTGGTATCTGGAAAATTATAGATTAAGAATAAGATAAAGTAATTCGGTGAAAAGACCTGTCAGTATAGTAGAAAGTGTAAGTTTGAATGCGGAGAACAGCGCGATAAAAGATTTTCTGTTACTCATCAAGTTCAGACTCTCATTTGTCGTGGTGTTGTCTTCTGTACTTGCTTTTTTGCTTGCAACTCCGGCAGTTAGCAGCATAGCCTTGTTAGTCTTATTTTTCGGAGGATTTTTTGTAACCGGTGCAGCCAATGCATTAAATCAAATTATCGAAAGGGATTACGATTCCTTAATGGTGAGAACAGCCGGCCGTCCAATCGCTGCAGGAAGAATGTCGGTTTCAACCGCTCTTTTGATTGCTGGTTTCATGAGTTTGCTTGGCATCAGCCTGCTGGCTTTGTTCAATCCCCTTACTAGCTTTTTGGGAATGATAGCCCTGATTAGTTATTCGTTTATTTACACTCCTCTAAAGAGAAAAAGCCGATTTGCGGTAGCTGTGGGTGCTTTTCCCGGAGCACTTCCGGTAATTATAGGTGTGACAGCTGCTGTGGGGGAAATTAATTCACTGGCCATTGCTCTTTTCGGTATTCAGTTTCTTTGGCAATTTGCCCATTTTTGGTCTATTGCCTGGTTGGCTGACAGAGACTATAAAGCTGCAGGTTTTGTCTTGTTGCCAGGAAAAACGGGTGAGAAAGACAGTAGTGTTGGCTTTCAGTCGCTTGTGTACTCTCTATTGTTGATCCCCTTTTCCCTACTGCCCTGGATATTTGGCTCGGTGAGCCTTTTTGCTGCTATTGTAGCAATTGCGATAGCCGTTTGGTACTGCCACAGGAGTTGGGACTTGTATAAGTTTTGTAGCGATAGAGCTGCCAGAAAGCTCATGTTCGCTTCCTTTGTATATCTGCCACTGGTTCTTACTGTCTTTTTGTTGGATTCAAATATAATGGGATGAGAAAGGTAAGTGGAGAGTTAAAAAGTGCCGGTTTGGAGCCCGCCCTATTTGCGATGTGGATAGGGATAGGTTCCATTGTGATGATGTTTGCTGCTTTTACGAGTGCTTATGTGGTTCGACAGGCTCAAGGTAACTGGTTGGAATTCAGATTGCCGGAGTGGTTTTTCTTGAGCACTGTAGTGATACTATTAAGTAGTCTGACCATGCATTACTCTTACAAACAGTTTTTGAAGGGCAATACCCCGGTTTATCGCTCATTGTATTTGGCTACATTTGTGTTGGGACTGTTGTTTGTTGTAACCCAGTACCTGGGATGGAACGCCATGCAAAGTGGGGGAGTGGAATTGACGGGGAACCCCAGTGGTTCATTTGTTTATGTGATATCCGGGGTTCATGTTCTGCATGTACTAGGTGGGATGGCAGCCCTTGCAGTTGGAGTTGCAAAAAGCTGGCTTTTGCCCCACAGGATTACCAAAAAGCGGATAACCCGCTTTAAAATGATGGCACATTATTGGCATTTTGTCGATGTGCTGTGGATATATTTGTTGTTGTTTTTCATGTTTCAATAATTTTTGACGGAAGCAAAATCAATACTCGATGTCTGAAGAAACGACCATTCAAAAAACCGAGATCGCAGAGGCGCAAGATGCTGCATGGAGTGGCGGAAAAGAGCCCTTTAAAGCGAGTTACGGTAAGTTGATGATGTGGTATTTTATCATGTCCGATGCATTTACATTTGCCGGATTTCTCATAGCCTACGGAGCGCTCAGGTTTAGCGTACCCACCTGGCCGGAACCGGACTTTGTATTTCAATCATTTCCCGGAGGAATTACAGGCTGGCCCCTGATATTTGTTACACTGATGACTTTCGTGCTCATTGCGAGCTCTGCCACCATGGTAAGAGCCGTTCAGGAAGGTCAGCGAGAAAACAAGAAAGGGGTGGTTTTTTGGCTATTAATGACCATTGTAGGAGGTAGTTTGTTCCTCGGCTGTCAGGCCTGGGAGTGGAACCAGTTGATCGTCAAGGAGAATATGACTCTCTCGGTCAATCCCTTTAGTCGCCATGTCGATGCAGGTACTTATCTGGCTGGGGATGGATACTCCATAGAAGCCGGGGATACTTTTGAGCCCGGGGATTACTATCTGATACATAAAGTTGATGGTGAGTGGAATCCGATACCCTATCAGGCCGAGGATGGCAGTATTCGGGTACAGGAATTTGGGCCGCCCGCTTTTGGTTCGCTTTTTTACTTTATTACCGGGTTTCACGGATTTCACGTTTTAACCGGCTTAATTATACTACTTATTATTACCATACAGGTAGCCAATGGGGTTTATGTCAAACGGAAAAACGGCTATGAGATGGTCGAGAAGGTCGGTCTTTACTGGCACTTTGTGGATCTTGTCTGGGTATTTGTGTTTTTGGTATTCTACTTACTATAAAATCCTTTTAAAAAATGGGACACGTAAATTACGAAGAGGGTAAAAAGATTGTATTGAAAGGACTTTTATTGCTGGCTTTTGTCACGGTAGCTGAAGTCTTTATAGCCCTGCTGGGAAAAGGATATGTAAACTCAGGATTTTATCTGCCTCGCTGGTTTATATACCTCGCGATGGTGGGGCTTAGCCTCTACAAAGCCTACTTTATTATGGGTGAATTCATGCACCTTCGATACGAGGTTAAAGGCCTGGTCAGCAGTATTTTGCTGCCTTTTCTCCTTCTCGTATGGGCAATTATAGCACTTCTTTGGGATGGTAGCCACTGGGGCCAACAGAGGGAAGACGTAAAAAGTCCTTATCAGATCGAACGACAAGGGACCATTCTCGATGAGTCTGAAATAGAGGATATTCTGGATACAAGGGAAATGCTGGATTGATATACCCGATTTTCCTGGTATTGGGATAATACTCTTCTTGACGAGGATAATTTATGTCTTTTGCATTGCCTACTTTTGAGATGATATTAATTCGGTTCATTGGTTTTAATTCATCTTAATGCTAACTCCGGCTGTTTGGTTAATATTCTGAGATATTCTTTTGCTTGCCGGGTAAAGTGAAGGATAAAACACCGTATTTAGTCCTTTCTTACAATGGGTTCTGCAAAAAGCTATTCCCCAATATCAATTGTGAGAACAAATAAATGTGTCTGCCCGTTACAATTAAAATCCAGGTGAAACCAAATGGTGGAAAACCGAAACTGGTTGAAAAGAATTATTAGCCGTGCCTGGCGATTACAATTGATATTACACATATGAAAGGCAATTGGGTGCGTTTGATCGTAGTGCTGTTAATACTGGCACTTTTCCCCTTTCTCTCCTGGTACTACCTTCAGAGGGGAATTGACTACAGGGTTGCTGCACTTGAGGAATTGGAGGAAATCGGTGAGTTCGATTGGGTCAACACCTACGATATTAGAGACCGTTACATCGGGGAGGCCGCTTTTCAAAACAGGTATGTAATCACCGGAATTTCACCTGATGAACCTGCCGAAATTGAATTGCTTAAGTCCAGATGGACCGGCTTGATTGAGCAATTTGGCAGCAGGGATGATGTGGTTTATGTGTCGGTAGTAGATGAGGGTTCAATAGAACGGAATATGGCAGAGAAACTACTCTCTGAAGTTTTCATGGGTGGCAACCACAGGAACCACTTCGTAGTGGTGTTATCGCAGGGTGAAATCGAGAATCTTCAATCAAGTTGGTTGACTGGTCTGGAGGAGGATGAAATGAGGTCGCCTGAAGAATACCTGGTACTTTTTAACGACAAGGGAATGGCGGTAGGGAAATACAATTACATGGAGGAGGCTCGTGTGGCAAGATTGGTTGAACATCTGTCCATGATTTTACCGCAAACCCAGGATCGCAGAGATTACAGCGATGTCATCAGAGAAAGATTGTAAATTATGGATTTAAAGAAACTTCAGCCGAATAAGGCCTTAGAGAAGAAACTCAATATCGCAGCTGTGGTCTTTACCATTGTAGTGATTTTACTTCTGGTTTGGATGCGAGGACCGGAGCCGCGCTATGATTTTGGAATAGATTTTGGGTTCTTACCGCCCCTTCATTCCGGTCTCAATCTCCTCACTGCAGGAGTGCTTGTTGCTGCATTTCTCTACATCAAAAAAGGGAATATGGGCATGCACCAGCGCATGATTTACCTCGCCATGGGGCTGTCGGTTTTGTTTTTGGGTTCTTATGTGCTGTACCACATTACCACCCCTGTAACTACTTATGGAGGCGAGGGTTTTATTAGCTATATCTATTACTTTTTCCTGATTACACACGTTGTTTTAGCCGCAGTGATACTGCCGTTCATTCTTTTTACCTTCAACCGGGCTTTCACAGGACACTTTGAACGCCACCGCAAAATGGCGCGCTGGGTTTTCCCGATTTGGTTGTATGTAGCCATAACAGGCCCCATTTGTTACCTGATGCTGCTGCCATATTATTAATTCCCAGGAAGATAGCCCCTTTTGTCAAAACAGTATCAAAGCATGAAAATCCAGGCCCGGATTACCGCTGATTGACAAACTATTCTTATTTTTGTAGTGTTTTAAAGGAAATTATCGGCAATGAAATATACTAAATACATCCTACTAGTGGTCATTTTCTTAGCTATAGCAGTTGTTGAAATGACGGCCCAGTGCCCCATGTGCAGAATGACTGTGGAATCAAATTACGCCGGTGGTGGTTCTGCAGGTTTGGGGTTGAACAGGGGTATTCTTTATCTTCTCGCTGCCCCTTATCTCGTAGTGGGTACACTTGGTTTTTTCTATTGGAAACACAAGAGGGATGAGCGGATCAAAGAAGAATTGACTTGATTAAGCACTTCGATCTATTTGCGTTTCAAGATGAAACACTCTCAAAAAATTAATTTCTCGCTTCGTTGAAGTCCAATAAGGTAACAGCTTTAGGCAATGATGCCTGGTCATGGTTATTTTAAACTTGATGGGAGGATAGTAATCTACTCAATTCCCTTTCTCCTCCGGCAATTTACAGCCGTTTATCTACGAAATCCCAATAGGTAAATAAATTATTGAGGAGATATGTCGGGAGTTTGCTCAATTTGTTGATAGAGTTCCTGGTCAGTCATCTCCTTGGATTCACCCAGCCAAAACTCCATATTGGGACATTCGTTGTAAAGTTTGTCAACCCTAATGAAAGTTTCTCCCAGCTTCTCCAAAAGCCATTCATTGAAATGCTGAGCCCTTTTGTACTCAGTAGCCAGGTCTTTGATTTTGGTGTAATCCTGTTGCAAATTGGCTCTGTGTGGCCGGGTTCTGGAGATTAGTTTGAAGATTTTATACTCGGTTTCGCCTCCTCTTTCTGAAAATTCTATCACCTCGGATATCTCACCTACCTGCAAATCAATCACTGCAAAATAAACATCGGGATCGAGTTGTCCAACTTCGAAAAAGGTATTTCCCGTCGCTGGATTGACCTTGCGTCCACCGTTGTTATAAGATTGTACTTTTTCACTTCCAAATCGCCTCACAGCCCGGTCAAAAGGAATAGAGTCCGTAATTATTTGATTCCTAATGCTGTCGAGCCCATTTCTAGCCAATTCCCGGTCTTGCGGGGTTATGCGAGGCGTGACCAGGATGTGTCGTGCATTGATGCTGTTCCCTCTCCTTTCCAGCAGCTCAATGATGTGATAACCAAACTCGGTTTCAACAGGGTCGGAAATTTCTCCCGGCTCCAGATTGAATACTGTGGCCTCGAATTCCGGTACGAAGGTGCCTCGTCTCTGCCATCCTAGATTTCCTCCCTGACGGCCGGACCCCGGATCATCTGAGTATCTGATTGCCAGGGTTTCGAAGCTCTCTTCCTGCCTTATTATTTTATCCCTAATTTCAGTGATTTTATTGAGGGCTTGTTCCCTTTCTTCATGACTGGCTTCGGGTATTTTTACCAGTTCTGCTATTTGCACCTCAGCATTGTAAAAAGGAAGGCTGTCCCGTGGTATGCTGTTAAAAAAATCAACTACCTGCGATGGTGTTGCCTCTATATCTCGAGTGATTCTTGCTTGCATTCTCTCTGCGAGGAGTTGGTTTCTAAGTGGCTTTCGCTGATCCTCCTTCACCTGCTCAATGGTCATTCCGTAAAAGTCCTCAAAGGCTGCGACATCCCCTCCCATTTGTTGGACAATTCGGTCGATCCTGGCTTCAATCTGCATGTCCACTTCCTCCATCGGTACGATTACGGAGTCTAAAATTGCGTGATGTACCAAAAGGTTTTGGGCCAGGGCATTCTCCAAAACTTCACACCGCGTACCTACCGGATCTACCTCATTTGGAAAATTTTCCTGAAGGTATTGATATTGTTGTTCGACTTCTGAAAGCAGGATAAATTCACCGCCAACCTGGGCAATGACCCTGTCAAGGAGTTTTTTATCCTGAGCCTGGAGTCCTGTTGAAAAGCAAAATGCTGTGGCAATCAGAGCAGTTGCTATTGTTATAGGGAAAATGTTCAAAAGCCTTATCATTGATAGTGTATTTTTATGTTGTTATTGCGCATTTCTCGCTGGTAGAGGTCATTTCTGATTCTCGAGGTCAATTCATTGCGCCTTTCCATTAAAATAAGTTGGCGCACATGGTCTTCAACCCGCTGCAAAGGGAGTGGTTCTCCCTCTTCGACTACCTCCAGGACCTTGAGAAAAAAACGCCGATTTTCACTCACATAGGAAAACTCATAGCCGGGGATAATATTTTCCACACTTATTTCTTTATTCGTCAAGAGGGAAAATTCTCTGTATGAATACCATTTAGAGGGGTTCATAATCCATAGCCCCTGTGCTTCATCCACCTTCTCTTCCAGCTCTCTCTTTGAAAGATCCAGATCGTAAATTTGATTTCTTAACTCCCAAATATTGCCTCTACCTTCAGGTAGTTTAACCAATCTTGCTTTGAGGTGTAGCTCAGGGGCTAGAAATTGCTCGGTATTGTTTTCGTGAAATCTGCGCTTTTGAACAGCTGTGATGGCAGTATCTAGTTTTTCGGTAACCAATCTCGATTCGAGTTCGTGGCGCAAAAGTGCTGCCCGGTACTTCTCCACCTTTCTATCTATAGATGGTGTGTCCTCAAAATTTTTTTCTGCTTCCAGCAAAAATGCCTGATCTCTGACCCAATTTTCAATAGCCGGTTTTATCACCTTACTGGTGTCGTCATCCGGACCGACAATTCTGAGGAGGTGATCTAGGTCACTTTTATACAACTTCTTGTCACCAACCTCAGCAAGCAATTCACCGCGATTGGTGATTTGGGCGTTGTTGTCACAGGAAGTAACGGTAAAAGAAACAGCCAAAATCAGGGCAATGGCTTTTAGTATTGAGCCTGAAATCCCGGTCCTTTCAGTCTTTTTTCGAACTATTTCCATTTCTTCATTACCCTTTCCACTACTTCTCTATCCAGCTCTATCGTATATTTATCCTTTAAATCTGCCATCCATTCCTTCTCCAACTTATCCTGGTAGTCAGCGATGACAAATCCGCGAGCCTCTTCCAACTTTCTTTGGCGGGGAGGAATGATGGATTCGACCTTAGAAAATGTAAAACTATCCTCTCCTGTCGGAGTTAACTCCGTTTTACTGCCAACACTCATCTCCAATTCATCGGGCATATTCCTCACGTCCAGGGTGTCGATTTGAGTGGTTACTTCCATACCTCTCCGTCCATCAAACCTTGATACTACTGTGGAATGATGGTTGTCTTCAGCAAAAGAATACATTCGCTCACTCAGCCGCTGGTTTGCGTTTTCCATGAAAAAAGTTACGACCTCAGCCGTCTCTCGCGTCATATAATTGTGAGCATTTTCCTCGTAAAATTGCCGGAGGCCTTCTTCATCTTCGGAAGCCCGGTCCCACACTTTTCTCCTGGTAAGCTCGAACAATAGAATCCCCTCTTCATACTCCCGCATTAGGGCTCTGAATTCGGGGTAAGTGTCCTCGAGTATAGATTCCTGGTAGCTTATTGCGGCATCTCCTGAAAATTCTTTGTAAAGCTTTCTGACCGCATAATCCAAATCTGTTTCGCGGCTCATCCTGAGGCGCATTCTGGTGTTTCGCCTCAGATTTTCTGCAAATTCAGCAAGTTTATATTCCCTCCCTCCAATTGTGAAAAGGATATCGTCCTCAAGGTCCTCAGGGACTCTCCACCGGTAAGAGAAAAAATCCTCATCCAGGGTGGCTATAAAGTCGGTGAGGAGATCCTCATTTCTCTCGTATTTAGCCTCCTCTTTGATTCTCTCAATAAGTGCCTGCATGGCGATGTCCTTTCTGTCCGAATCTTCGAGTTGCTGCTCCAAAAGCGGTTTCATTTTTTCAAAATCACTCAGTGGTCTTTTGCTAATACGCTGAATAATGTGATATCCGACCCTGGTCTCTACTGGCCCGGTGTATGCGCCATCCTCCGGTATGGAAAAAGCTGCATCTTCAAATGATCTCTCAAACAAATTTATTCCCGCAAAGCCAACATACCCTCCTCTGTTGGCTGTAGCAGCATCCTCAGAATGGCGCTGTGCCACTTCCCTAAAAGATTTTCCACCTTCCAATTCCTCCAGAACAGTCTCGACTTTTTCCTCCGGGGATGGCCCGGCACTTTCATCGGTAGCAAAGCGAATGAGTATGTGGGCCAGTTCGACCTCTCCTCGAGCAGTACGGCGATCGTTTACACGGATTACATGGTAACCCATGTTGCTTCTGACGGGTTTGCTGAATTCTCCCACTTCGGTCTTGTAAACCGCTGTTTCAAATTCATAAAAGCCATCAGGTAAAGGAGCGGTCAGGTACCCAATGTTCCCCCCATTTTGTCGAGCAGAGGGATCGTCTGAATGGACACGGGCAACTTCACTGAAAGATTCCGCCCCCATTAATTTTTCCCTTAATCTATTTGCTTCCTCATAAGCAGCCTGGGCGGTGGAGTCATCGGCTCCAGCTTCAACTTCAACCAACAGGTGACTGACATTGATGTCATACTGCTTCCGCTCAAACAGTTCCTCTACCAGTCTCTTCATGACCTCCCGGTTCATGAGAAAGGATTTGGAGAGTTGTCTGCGATAACCTTCCAACTCCTCCCTGAGAGTGGGAAGGGTATCGAGCTCTATCTCTCTGGCTCGGTGTACTTTCAGTTTGAAGTTGACGTACATGTCCAGGTAGTTCCTGGCATCTTCCACATCCGCTTGAAATCCCTCTGGATTGTTTTTATTGAAAATGTACAAAAACTCATCCACAGTGACTTCTGTGTCATCAATAGTGAACAAAACATCACTCCCGTCTTGCGGAAAAAGCTGAACCAGCAAGAACATTTTTATACAAACTATAATCGACGCTATCTTCATTCTAATACGTTATCTGTTTTGATTTCATTAACTGTCCACCGGTCTTGTAAATTATTTCTAAAGACCTATTACACATTTCAAATCGCTCATTTTCCTTCAAAAGCTTTTTCCAATGGTTGTTGATGTCCCCTATTTTGATCTGCCGAATAACCGGGATCGCAACTGGAATGCCTGACTAATTCATAACGAACATCCCGGCCAAGAACTTTTCTGAAAAACCGTATTCATGTTTTGAAACCCTGATTTTTCGATAAAAGAGACCTTTATGGATTTACGGGTTTTTAAATCGGTTGCAAAAATAATAGAATTTAGCAACTTTGGCAATCCCACTGCATCCTACTTTGGTGCGCGGTTTGTCACCGTATTTTTTATATCATTAATTTCTATCAGGCAATTGCTCTGATTCATTAATTCAGGATGTCTTTACCTATATCTTTTCGATAGGTGATGCCTTCATAGCAGATTTTATTCATGTTTTCGTAAGACTTTGCCACAGCCTCTTCTGGTTTTTTTGCCAGTGAACTTATGGCCAGTACGCGGCCACCGTTGGTCATAATCTGTTTACCCTCCATCTTTGTTCCTGCGTGAAATACATAACTGTCTGAAATGTCCTCCAATCCGGAAATTGGCTTCCCCTTTTCGACCGACCCGGGATAACCTTCTGAGGCAGCGATAACTGCAGCCGAAGAATTGGGTGAAATTTGCATCTCTGGACCAGGTTTACCATCGATTACCGAGATGATATGACTGACAAGGTCAGAATCAATGCGTGGCAGGATTGCCTGAGTTTCAGGGTCGCCCAGTCTGCAATTGTACTCAATGACTTTTGGCGCACCTCTGTGATTGATCAAGCCGAAAAAGATGAATCCGCAATAGGGGATTTTCTCCTTTTGCAAGCCCACCAGTGTGGGTTCAACTATCTCCTTTATAAGCCGCTCTTTGAGTTCGCCCTTGAAAAATGGGACGGGAGAAATAGACCCCATTCCACCAGTATTGGGGCCGGTGTCGCCCTCGCCTATGCGCTTGTAATCTTTGGCTTCCGGGAGCAACTGATAGTTTATACCATCGGTCAGAATAAAAACAGAGAATTCAGTCCCATCGAGAAACTCCTCTACGACCACTTTTTTCGAGGCTGCGCCAAATTGCCCTTCCAGCATTTCAGACAGGGACTTTTTGGCCTCTGCGGTGTTTTCCGAGATAATTACTCCTTTACCCGCAGCCAAACCATCCGCTTTGAGCACATACGGTCCCGGGTAACTTTCCAGGTATCTGATTCCCTCCTCGAGATTGTCCAGTGTGAACTCCCTGTATTGGGCTGTAGGTATTTGATATTTAAACATAAATTCCTTGGCAAAACTCTTGCTTCCCTCTAGACGGGCACCCGATTTTCCCGGTCCCAGTATTCTTACTTCATTCAATTCCTGAAATGCCTGAAGTTGATCTGCGAGACCTTCAGCCAGTGGTGCTTCAGGACCGATAATAACCAGACCTATGTTCTCTTTAACAATAAAATTTCTTATGGCTTTGGCATCTTTTAAGGGCAGATCGACATTTTTTGCAGTCATTTCAGTGCCCGCATTGCCGGGACTAACCCACACGTTTTCAACGATTTTGCTATGTTGAACTTTGGTGCAAAGAGCGTGTTCTCTTCCACCGCTGCCAAGTATCAATACGTCCATATTATTTTTTGCGTAAAGATAAGGCTATGCAGATAGAAGACGTGGACAAAAGGGTGTTTAATTCTCCGGTTTTTCTAACCCAATCAGGTTTCTCATATCTCAACAACGGCAAACCTTCGTTCTATCAGTTCTCCTTGCGAGCCTCTCAGCCTCCCTCCTTTTGCCAGACTAGTTGATTTTGGTATCTTTTGGGGGAGTAATATGATTCATCCAAGATTGTTAATAAAATGTTAAATTACATTGTATTTTTGGGTGATTTTCTAAGTGTTAGTAAATTTGATTCATCTCAATCATCTAAATCAACACCATGAAAAATTTACTTATTTTACTAACACCTATTGTTGTTCTTGTGGGATTCTTCGGATTGAGAAGTGATATGGAAAAATCATCCGTCAAATCCATTGAAACAGGCCTAAATTATACTGCGGTTGCTGATGGAGATCCAATTTTCTCATATGATAAAAATTATATTTTGGGATCTATATTCTATGATGAGGACGCTGAGATGCATGTAGTATCAGTAAATACTGAAAATGCAAGAGCGCATCTGCGATCCAAACACGGAAGAGGTCACTCCTTTGACAGTCTAACCGTTGTCAACAATCACCTTTACCTGTATTTTAGCAAGGGAAGTAAGATTTTTGCACAGGATGTCAATCTCGGTAGTAGAGATTGGGTGAATAGTGATTTGAAATTCGGCTATGCTGAGACCCATTCATGTGATGCCGAATGTGTTAGTACCGCAATCTGCGAAAGCTGTTATTTTATGAGGGATAATGGGAGAATTTTGGGCTGCAATTGCGGCCAATCATCGATGGTATGTTGTCACACAATTACGGCATATTCCTTTGGATACAGGTGATCCCGCGCACAAGAAATCCTAATTTTTAAATTGACTTTGCTTATTTCCAGCCAGACCGATTTATATCAGGTTTAGAATTAGGCTATCGAAAACCCTTATGCACCCTGCACTTTACCGTATTCCCGGCCGGCGACCTTCGTCTTTAAGTGATTTGGCGAAAAAAAGCTCTCAATTTGTCTAAAAAGCTTTATAATTTAGGTGGTTACTTATAAAAGTGTATCTTTGCACCGCTAAAACTGATCCCTGTGATCACTATTGGTAACCTTAACAAACAAACAAATGTCAGAGTACTTAACGAAAGAAGACAAGAAGAAGATTTTCGCAGAATTTGGTGGGTCAGAGACCAATACCGGTTCTGCTGAGGCGCAAATTGCCCTTTTTACCCACAGGATAAAAGGTCTGTCCGACCACCTGAAGGTCAACAAAAATGATAATTCGAGCCGGAATACCCTGCTCACATTGGTAGGTAAGCGCCGCAGATTGCTCAAGTACCTCGCAGCCAAAGATATCGAGGCATACAGAAAACTGATTGAGAAGTTGAAAATCAGAAAGTAATACTTCACTCAATACTCTCGTGATATCTGTCGCGGGAGTATTTTTTTTTACAGGCCAAAAGGCTTTTCTAAAGCCCGACCGCCATTACTCACCAAATTATTTTTTCTAGCATGGGAAAGCAAACACCGATAACGGTAGATTTTAAATTGCCCGATGGGCAGGAAGTCATCATAGAAACCGGAAAACTGGCCGCATTGGCCCATGGTTCCGTGGTTGTTAAAATTGGGGACACTATGTTGTTCGCTTCAGTTGTAAGCAACAAAGAGCCCAAGGAGGATGCCGCCTGGTTCCCTCTTTTTGTCGATTATCAGGAGAAATTTGCCTCAGCGGGTAAGATCCCCGGCAACTTTTTCAGAAGAGAAACCCGCCTTTCGGATTATGAGGTGCTTATTAGTCGATTGGTGGACAGGGCAATACGTCCTCTTTTTCCCGATGGCTACATGAACGAAACCCAGGTGGTCATCAACCTGATCTCTGCCGATGGTGAAACCCTTCCCGATGCCTATGCAGCCCTTGCAGCCTCTGCCGCCCTTTCGGCCTCTGATATACCCTGGAATGGCCCTATTTCGGAGGTGCGCGTTGCAAAGATCAATGGTGAGTATGTCGTAAATCCAGGCAGGACTCAGTTGGAAGAGGCATCTTTGGACCTCATAGTAGCTGCTACTCTTGACAATGTGATGATGGTCGAAGGTGAGGCCGATGAGTGTCAGGAAAGTGAGATTATCGAAGCTATTAAAATCGCTCACGATGCGATTAAAGTTCAGTGTCAGATCCAGCTTGACCTGGCTGAAAAAATTGGTGAAGCTGCCACGGTTAAAAGAGAATTGGAAGCAGCGGAGACTGATGACAAACTCTATCAGGAGATAGAGAGTACTTTGGGTGAAAAAATCTTTTCCATTGCTTCAGCCGGATTGCAAAAGCCCGAAAGAAAGGAAGGGTTCGACAATATCTGCAAGGAGTTTATCGAGCAAAAGGAGGAGAAAGAAGGGGAGGAGTACATCGAAGAATACGGCCCGGTGATTGAGGAGTACTATGAGGAAATCAAGAAAAAAATTATCCGGGATATGGTCCTGGATAAAAGCTTGCGCCTTGATGGCAGGAAGCCCGATGAGATTAGAAATATTTGGTGCGAGGTTGACTATTTGCCCGCTGCGCATGGTTCGGCCATATTTACCCGCGGCGAGACTCAGTCGCTTACTACCTTAACTTTGGGAAGCAAGCAGGATTCTAAGTTGGTGGACAATGCCCTGGACCTACACCACGAAAAATTTATTCTCCACTACAACTTTCCTCCCTATTGTACCGGAGAGGTGAAGCCCATGAGAGGGCCGGGTAGAAGGGAAGTGGGTCACGCCAATTTGGCCGGTCGCTCGGTGAGAAGAATGCTGCCTGAAGAAGTGCCCTACACCATCCGAATTGTTTCCGATATTATGGAGTCCAACGGAAGTTCTTCAATGGCCACTGTGTGTGCAAGTTCTCTTGCGCTCATGGATGCTGGTATTCAGTTGAAAAAGCCAGTCGCCGGCATAGCTATGGGAATGATTGCAGAGGATGGAAAATATGCTATACTTTCGGACATCCTGGGTGATGAAGATGCCCTCGGAGATATGGATTTCAAAGTAACCGGAACCAAAGACGGAATTTGCGCATGTCAAATGGACATCAAGGTGGATGGTCTCGCTTACGAGGTGCTCGAAAAAGCGCTTCTCCAGGCAAAAGCCGGTAGGGACCATATTTTGAACGAAATGGATAAAACACTATCCGGCCCTCGCGAAGAACTCAAGCCTCACGCACCACGAGTGGTTGAATTAATTATAGATAAGAGCTTTATTGGTGCGGTGATTGGACCTGGTGGTAAGATCATTCAGGAAATCCAGGCCGAGACTGATACCACCATTTCCATCGATGAGGTCGATGACAAAGGTATTGTTCAAATCATCAGCAACAACCAGGAAGGTCTTGAAGCTGCAAGGGACAGGATCAAATCCATTACGCATGTTCCCGAAGTGGGCGATGTCTATGAAGCCAAAGTTGCTTCTGTCATGCCGTACGGAGTTTTTGTTGACTTTGCCGGAAAAAGCGGTCTCCTCCACGTCTCTGAAATATCGCACTCGCGCATTGAAAAGGTCGATGATGTATTCAGTGTGGGCGACGATGTCAAGGTTAAACTGGTGGGTATCGATCCCAAAACCGGAAAGTACAAATTGTCCCGGAAAGTGCTGCTGCCCAATCCCCGTGGAGAGGATGGAGACCGCGGAGGAAGAGGAGGTCGCGGCGGACGTGGATCAGACGACCGAAACAGGCGGAATCGCGACCGGAGAAATTAAATTTCTGCCCCCATTTTCATGAATTTACCGGCCTGAGTATTTTACTCCTTTGGAAACTAATTCACTGCTCCAGGTGTAAACAATACATGCGTATTGCCCAATGGGCATTTTACAGTTATTTGTATTGGTTTTATGAGGCAGTTAAAAATCCAGAAGAGTATTACCAATCGAGAGGCGGAATCTCTCGACAAATACCTCAATGAAATCAACAAGATTGAGTTACTCGATCACGAGGAAGAGGTGGCTCTGGCCAAAAAAATTAAAGAGGGTGATCAGGATGCACTCGACAAACTAACCAGAGCCAATCTTCGCTTTGTAGTCAGCGTGGCCAAGCAATACCAAAATAACGGATTGTCATTATCCGATTTGATCAATGAAGGAAATGTCGGTCTGATCAAGGCTGCCAGAAGATACGATGAAACCAAAGGGTTTAAATTTATTTCCTATGCCGTTTGGTGGATCCGGCAGGCGATACTTAACGCAATAATCGAGTACTCCCGCATCGTGCGGATTCCCGTCAATAAAGCAGCTTCCTACAACAAGATAAAAGAGGCCATCCGGTATTTTTCTCAGGAATTTGAACGGGAACCATCCAGGGAGGAACTGGCCGATCTGTTGGACCTATCCATTAATGAAGTGGAGGGTATCATGAAGTCCAACAACAGCTTTACAAGCATAGACAGTCCCGTCTCTGAAGAGGAGGGAGATGCCACATTACTTGATCTTTTGGCCGATGAAGATGGCGCCAGTCCGGATTTACAACTACTCAAAGAATCCCTTAAGGACCAGGTGCAGATCGAGCTATCCAAACTGTCGCCCAGGGAATTTTTCGTACTCAGTTGCTTCTTTGGTCTGAATGAGAACAAGCCCCTTTCATTGGATGAAATCAGCGAACAAACCGGCTTGAGCAAAGAGCGTGTGAGGCAGATCAGAGACAGGGGGTTGATAAGACTCAAGCGTTCTATCAGCAGAACAACACTAAGAAATTACCTTGGATAATATCCGTTTTGTCCCTACTTTTGACCTTACAATCATTTTTAACAGCATGAAAATCAACCATTAGAAAGTATGCTCGCTTTTGCCTTCATCATTACACTTTCCTTTCTGGCGTTGGTACTGGGAGTGCATACTTACTCCCGATATATTAACCCCGGACTGCCTGGAATGAAAAAGGAAGTGATCAAATTGCGGTCTGAGGCCAGGAGGATGGCAGATGACCTAATTCCCATTGATCGCAATGAATTAGATCTGTTATCTGCAAAGGTTGTCAACAGGCAGTTGAAAGGTCGAATTTTTGGAAGAAAATCGAGGGGCTATATTACCTCCATTTACGATGAGCCACTGCTGGCCTTCATAGTGAAAAGGTATCCGAAAAGGTCAAAGAAAACCATCTACTACGTTCGGTCTTCCAATTCCGAAATAGTGATAATTAAAGGGCGAAAGGGCGCTCAGCTCTACATCGACGGCCACCCGGTCGGAATGGTCCAGGACGGCAAAATACTGGAGCGGAAGCAAAACAGAAAACTCGGTGAGCTGGTTTCTCTTCCGTCTCTCCCCGAAGAAGTAAAAGTGGGCAACAAAAAAGTAGCTACACTCAATAGCGACGTAGATACAAAATCAGTACACCCCCGCCTTTTCACCTTCATCAATCCTGTATCAGCGGATGAGAAGCGTGTTTTGTTGGCTTTGGTGGTGTGTAAACTGTTGGTTTACAATGATTAAAATTGAGATTGTAAAAAAAAGGTATTATTTTTTGTTGATCAATGGGTTCCGTTCAACAAAGATTCCTTTATTTTGTAATACAATGTAGAAAATCAGAGTATTGTACACTGATGCAAAAAAACAGGGTATGAGCGTTTTAGATAAAGTCAGATTGGTGGTGTACAGGGTGCATGAAAAAGGTCTGGAAATTTTTCTGGTCAACCCGGAGGAAGACATTAACGAAGAGATGCTCTCCATTCCCGAGGGTGAGGATGCACAGTCATTCATCGAGTCGGTGGACAAATCGGGCCTGAAACTCATTCAATTGGAGCCTGTGACCAACCAGGACGGTAGCAAGGTAAGTGCTTTTGCCATAGAGGGAGACTGGCACGACATTCCCTCCATCAAGGCCCTTTTTCAAAATGATGTGGAGGATCTCGTGAAGTCTAAAATTGTCGAAATGATGCCCTCCACAGATTCCGGTGCATTCGTCCTCATTAAAGATGCCTTCAAGAAAGTGCTGCCCTATGAGTATTCAATGCTAAAGGAATTGAAAGAGATTCTGACAGAGAAAAACACCATTCAAAATATCTGAAACTGGTGACTCCCTCTTTTCCTGCGGCACTTAAGCAAACAGATTTTAAACTGCCCGGCCTTGTGAAATTCTATCGCGGAAAGGTCAGGGATATGTATTTTTTCGAAAATAAAATTGCCGCTGTTGCCACCGACCGGATTTCCGCTTTCGATCATATTCTCCCCAGTCCCATCCCCTCCAAAGGAAGGGTTCTAAATCAAATGGCTGCCTGGTTTCTAGAGTCCTGTAGTGACATTGTACCTATTTGGCTTGAAGACGTCCCTGATCCAAATGTATCAGCAGGAAAAAAATGCCGCCCCGTCAAAATAGAAATGGTGGTCAGAGGCTATCTCGCCGGTCATGCCTGGAGACTTTACAAGGACGGCCACCGCAGCATTTGTGGTGTCGGTATGCCGGAGGGGATGGTTCAATCAGAGCGATTTCCAGAGCCGATTATTACACCCTCCACAAAGGCTGATGAAGGCCATGATGAAGACATCTCGAGAGAAGCCATTTTATCGAGCGACCTTGTGGATGAGGAGACTTACCTGAAGATGGAGGAGATAACCTTTAAGTTGTTTCAGCGCGGTCAAAGTATGGCTGAGAAACGGGGATTGGTGTTGGTGGATACCAAGTACGAATTTGGCCTGGATCAAAATGGAGTGCTTACCCTTATTGACGAGGTCCACACACCCGACAGCTCACGGTATTTTATTGCTGAAGAATATGAGCATCGTCTCAAAAAGGGGCTGCCCCAAAAACACCTAAGCAAGGAATTCGTCAGAGAGTGGTTGATGGAAAATGGCTTTCAGGGGAGGCCTGGTGATGCCATGCCTTTTATGTCCGATGATGTGGTTGCCGAAATAAGAGATAAGTACATCGACCTATATGAACGCATGACTGGTCGTCTGTTTAAAGAAACCCCATCTGACGATATTGAAAAACGAGTGGAGACCAACCTATTGAATTGGTGTAGAAAAGGCAATCCTTGATTACACTTTCAGAAGAATTGTGACCTTCCATACTTATACCAATTGATTTTTCAAAGGCTTAGTGGCATCTAATCACCTTTCCGTTTCGACATAATTTTTCAGATAGGAAAACCCGGGCCCAAGTTTCCCTCCAATGGCAATGGTCGCTCCATTAAGCACTGAACTGTATTCCTTTTTCAACTCTGGCAATATATTTTCGATAAACTGCTGGCCAAAGGCTTCTGATGCATCACGGGGAAGCTCATTAGGTAGATTGTCCACGGCCATCATATCAATACTTCTGCTGGTATATGGCAGCGTTTCCTTCTCCTTCATTGGATCAAATCCGTAAACAGGTTCTTCGATGGTGCTGGGCCTGATGGTGGATGGAACGGATGCCTCCGGGGCTATGTCGCAAGTCACATCGGCAATTACCTGAATGTTGAAATTTTTCCCCCTCATCTCCTCCAGGGAAAAAAAGGCCGGGGCATCATTGTCCCAGTAAATGCCGTTGATGAAAATATCTGAACATGATATCCACGGGGCAAATGCTGACTCGTACCTCAGGGGATTGGTGTAAAAATCTGCTCGGTCAAATGCACTTCCATCTTTTCTCCTTACGTAGTCCTTTGGCAATAATTGGCAGTAAACAGCCCTGTCGTATTCGTTTTTCAAATAGTCATCCGCAGCAACTTTTTCAAATCCCATATCGTCCAACACCTCTGCGGCGCCATTGGCTACCCGACCACCACCTGTCAGCACCACGCATATGGGGGGAAATGTGGTGCTCTTGTAAATTTCCCTGGCCTCCGCGTAGTTCCGCAGGTCTTTTAGTCTCGGTAACTCAAAAGTGCCGGTGCGTTTTCCGTAAGCCATAATCCCGTTGTGGGCGCCCACCATACCGGCAAACCTTCCAAATGCGATGAGGCGTTTTCCTGCTTCATCTGTTAGCACCTCGTAATCGATCAATCTGATATTCTTTTTCAAGATCGTCTGCAGCAATCTCCGGTTGTAGGGTTGTTCTTTGATGGTATGCGAAAAAAAGAAATAGGTCTTGTTCTCTATCAGGGCTTCAATTTTGACTTCCTTCACCCCGAGCAAAATATCTCTGTCCCAGACCTCATCCACGACCGGAACCCCTGCTGCCCCGTATTCATCATCTGAAAAAATTCTGTCTTTTGACCGTTGAACCACCAGGTCAATACCCTGATTCTCTATCAAATCCGCTGCCTGTGATGGACTCAATGGAGCCCTGGAATCACCGGGAATTTTTGTCTCTTTGATTATGCCTATTTTCATTTGATTAGATTTGTACTTCCAACGCATTGCCGGCTAATAAACCACGCAATAATCGGAAATTTTTTTGACCGGGAAAAAGAATTGTGGAAAACCGTGGTTATTTTTCATGGAGGTTTGATAGAATACGATACTTAAACTGAAGTCTCGGATTTGAATCCTGAAAATACTATTCAGAAAATCACCGGACAATCCGCAGAACTATCGAGTTCTGGGAGCGATAAGGAAATATTTGATCACTTTACCAGTGCTCATCAATTGATTGGGGAATGCGGAGTAGGGCAGCAGCGTGCCGTCTTTTTTCAGAATTGTTATTTCATCCCGTTGAATCCTGTAGGCAGTATTGCTCTCTTCTCCGTTCAGCACAAAATGGGGTATTTCCTCCGGCTTTAAATTGAGTTCGCGGGAGACTTTTTCTTTTAGGGATTTGATGGTTTTAGGATCCGGGGCCTCATCTGATAGCTGGACCTTGAATAACCTTCTGTTCAGGAATCGCTCCGACAGTTCCCGGCATATTCGGTCTTCAGAGGATGTCAATCTTTTCAGGCTGTAAATCAAACTCACATCGTCCAGTTTGTAAAAACTTTCCAGAGCATCAGACGGATTCTTTTGAAGCGAGTCACTGGTTAAAATTTCCTTCAAGGTGGGATCAATGGGAAGGTCCTGTCCCTGCCGGAGTATTTTTTTTACTCTTTCGATGAGGGAAATGAGCATTTTCTCTGCAGCAAGGCCTGTTTTGTGGAGATAAACCTGCCAGTACATCAGTTTTCTGGCAGTGAGGAATTTTTCCAGGGAATAGATACCTTTTTCCTCAATGACGAGTTGGTCATCAACCGTATTGAGCATTAAGGTGATGCGGTCGTAACTGATTACCCCTTCAGCAACCCCGGTGTAAAAGCTGTCTCTGCTCAGGTAGTCCATTCTGTCCATGTCCAATTGGCTGGCGACCAGTTGATTGAGAAAGGGGCGGTGGTATTTCCCCTCGAAAATTTGGGAGGCTAGACCAAGTTCGCCCGAGAACTCCTCATTCAATGACCGGATTATTTCTTTGGTGAGGAGTTCGTGGGAGTATGGCAGCAGCTTTCCCTCCAGAGCGTGGGAATACGGCCCGTGTCCGAGGTCGTGCAGAAGAATTGCAAGGCAGGCACCCTTTTTTTCATCCTCGCTAATTTTTGTACCTTTTGATTCAAGGATTTTCAGTGCCTGTTGCATTAGGTGAAAAGCTCCCAGTACATGGTGAAACCTACTGTGCACTGCTCCCGGGTAAACGAGGTGGGAGCAACCCAATTGATGAATTCGCCTTAGACGTTGCATCCAGGGATGGTCCAGCAATTTCAGGTAAATCCCGCGCGGGACAGTAATAAATCCGTAAATGGGGTCATTTACTATTTTGTAGGATTGCATGCCGTGGTTTTTCACTCTAAAACAATACTGAATTCAATTAACGTGCCATTATTAGGACCCTTGCCTGGCTAATTGATATCTGAATGAGGAGTCTTTTGTGGGGCATTTTTTTACCCGGCCGATTGGATCAGGAATACAGCGGGCCTTTTATGTAAATCGGGTTTTGCTGATTTTTTCCATTCGGCAATAGAGCGAGTCATGCTGTATGAGTTTTTACTCAGCAAATCGCATTGGATGGAAAACAGGGTAGAGGGTTTGAGATTTAGAAAAGCAGCTTCCAATACCTGCATGTTTCTATAGGGGGTTTCAATGAAAAAGTGGCATCCCCGGTCTTTTTCAGCCGCTCTCTCAAGTTTTTTCAAGTCCTTGCCGATAATCTCCTTTTTGGGACTGAGATATCCGTGAAAGCTGAATTTTTGGCCATTCAGTCCGGATGCCATAACTGCGAGAGTCAGAGAAGAGGGACCTGAAAGAGGCACCACACCAATGGACATTTCGTAGGCTTTTCTGACTATTTCAGCGCCGGGATCGGCAATTCCCGGGCTGCCTGCTTCAGAGAGCAATCCCATGTGGTGACCTTTTTTCAAGTGATTGAGATCTTCCTCCAGGTAGTGGTAGCTTTGTTTTTTAGGGATCTCGTAAACGGTTATTTCAGACATCGGCAGCGGGTGGTCAATTTCTTTTAGAAAGCGCCTCGCTGTTTTTGCCCGTTCTGCGATGAAAAATTGGAGCTTGTGGATGCACTCTATGGTTGCCGGAGGCAGTTGATCTGCCGGATGTCCGGAAATATGTGTGGGTATCAGGAAGAGTTTACCACTCATATCAGTCCCATTTGGTCAATCAGTAACATCACCCCATTGATTACATATTGAACCCCAATGGCCATCACGATAAAGCCCATTATTCTCGATATACCTTTTATACCGGCCTCACCCAGCATCCGGTAAATAAAAGTTGCAGAGGACAGACATAGCCATATTACAATAGCTGTAACCAGAACAACAGCCGCTATAATTGCGCGGTCTCCCCAGTGGGTGAACTCCGTGTGAAGACTAATAAGCAGTGAAATAGAACCCGGACCGGAGAGCATGGGCATGGCCATGGGCGTAAAGGATATATCATCGCTTCTGATAGCCTCCTTTTTCACCTGGTCTGTAATGGCTCTGCTAGATGCACTAGTGCCCTGTAATAGAGATACCCCGGAAGCAAATATAACCATCCCTCCTGCTATCATTATGGACGCCAAACTTATTCCGAAAAAGCTCAGTATCCACGAACCTGCTATGAAAAATGAGATAAGGATGAGGAAGAAGTAAAAACTGGTCCAAAGGGCAGTTCTGCTTCGCTCCCTGGCGGTGTAGCCGGGTGTAAATGATAGAAAAATAGAGATTCCGCCAAGCGGGTTGACGATCGAGATCAATGATGCAAATACAGCGAGAAACAGCTCCATGGGTACATTAATGTTTGCTCCTACTCAATGAGGATTCACAGGGGATGTGAATGCCCGGGAATTCTTCCTTTAACTCCTTCAGCACTTTGATTAGTTGACTTTTTCGACTGAGATTGGTATTGTCCAGGGTATTTGCATCCTCAGCTTTTCGCAAGGGGCTGTCTTTGCGACTGCTGTCGATACGGTCTCGCTCAATGAGATTCTCCCTGATTTTTCCCCAATCAACCGGAGTTCCCGCATCTTTGAGTTGCTGAAATCGTCTTTCAGTGCGTGTATCTGTGTCTGCGGTAAGGAAAAGCTTGTACTCTGCTTCAGGAAGTACGACAGTACCAATGTCCCTTCCCTCCATAATCACCCCTTTTTTCTGCGCTATGCGCTGCTGTTTTTCCACCAGAAACCGTCGGATTTCACTTATTTTGGCTATTTGGCTGACTTCGGAATTCACCTCTACACTTCTCAGCTCACTTTCCACCGGTTCACCATTGAGAAGCAATACCGGGTTTCTGCCCGACTGGTCAAAAGATATTCGGATATTTTGAAGGGCTGATGACAGTTGCGAAGCATCGCTGTAATCGATATTTTCCTGAAGAAAATACAGGGTTACAGCCCGGTACATGGCGCCACTGTCAAGGTAGATGTAATTGAGGCACTCTGCCAGGTCCTTCGCCAGAGTGCTTTTACCGCAGCCGGAATAACCGTCAATGGCGATATTTATTTTATGGGCGGGTTTGGATTGCATGGTGCAAAAATAGAAGCCCTTTCGGATTTACACAGGGTTAAAAGGGGGAAACTTGAAGAAATGAATGGAAGGGGCGAAATCAGTATTCGTCTTCATTGAAGAGGAAGTCGTCCTTTCGAGGATAATCCGGCCAGACATCCTCGATGCTCTCATAGACTTCTCCCTCGTCCTCCATTTGTTGAAGATTCTCAATTACCTCCAGGGGCGCACCTGAGCGAATGGCGTAATCGATCAGTTCGTCCCGGGTGGCTGGCCATGGAGCGTCTTCAAGGTGATATGCCAACTCTAAAGTCCAGTACATGCTAATCCTCTGTATTTGATATTAAAAAAATCATTATATCATCAAATCGGGCTCAAAAGTAATTAATCAACCTTAAATATTCAATGATAGTACCATTATTCCTGAATTTTTTTCAAAAATCCATTCACTGACAATTCAAGAAAGTCCTTGAGTGGATTAAAGTTCACTGAGCGCGGGAGTTTATCAAACTATAAGCATGGCATCTCCGTAGCTGTAGAACCGGTATTTTTCTTTGATGGCCTCCTGGTATGCATCCTCAATGAGTTCCTTGCCACCGAAGGCGCAGACCATTATGTAAAGGCTCGACTTTGGCAGATGGAAATTGGTAACCATGGAATTTCCAATGAAAAATTCATAGGGGGGGAAAATAAACAGGTTTGTCCACCCGGATGATTCCTTGAGGGTGCCGGTTGCTGAGACGGCACTTTCTATAGCTCGCATGCAAGTGGTACCCACTACGCAATTTTTCCCTCCGGCCTTCCACGACTTGTTGACATTTTCAGCAGCTTGTTCAGGGATGTGGTAGTACTCCGCATCCATCTTGTGCTTTGACAGGTCTTCGACCTCAATATTTCTAAATGTTCCAAGACCCACGTGGAGGGTGATCTCAGCAAAGTTGATTCCCTTGAGTTCTGCTTTTTTTAACATCTCTTTACTGAAGTGAAGACCGGCAGTCGGTGCGGCAACAGCTCCCACCTCTTTGGCAAATATTGTCTGGTAGCGCTCCACATCTATGGGTTGTAGTTCGCGCTTAATGTATTTAGGAAGGGGGGTTTTTCCGAGACGCCATATCTCTTTCTTGAACTCTTCGTCTGTACCATCGAAAAAGAAGCGAATGGTTCTACCTCGACTGGTGGTGTTGTCAATTACCTCAGCAACCAGGGATTGCTTGCCCTTTTCATCCTTGAAGTAAAGTTTATTTCCAACCCGGATTTTTCTGGCGGGATCCACCAATACATCCCACAGTCTTGCCTTTGGGTTGAGTTCACGAAGTAAAAATACTTCAATATTGGCCCCGGTTTTTTCTTTGTTGCCGAACAACCTGGCTGGAAAAACCTTGGTGTTGTTCACGACAAAGACATCGTTTTCGTCGTAGTAGTCCAGCAAGTCTTTAAAGACTTTGTGCTCAATCTTTCCTGAGTCCTTGTGGACGACCATCAGCCTGGATTCATCGCGGTAATCTACCGGGTATTGGGCGATAAGGTCCTGGGGCAGTTTAAAGTTGAACTGAGATAATTTGGTTCTCATTCTTAAATATGATTTTCGCTAAAAAGCTGCAAAGATAAATTTTCTAACACAATAAAGGCACCGGGGGTTCCAATTTCTTTGCTTCAACCCTGTTCGGCCCGAAAAACTTGCCTTTGGTCTAAATATTTCATCCGTTTTTCACGCTTCTCTTATATTTACATCAGAAATTATCAGGACCTTTTTGTAAATGCGGTTATTCTTTAGAATTCTCTCCGACAGTATGCAGCAAGCGACCGGTCAAATGGTCAGCAATAAACTGCGCACCTTTCTTTCTCTACTGGGTATTACTATCGGTATATTCTGTATTATAGCAGTGCTTTCAGCGGTTGAATCCCTGGAGCAGAATATCCGTGGAAGTTTTGAGAGGCTGGGTGAAGATGTTATATATGTGACCAAATTTCCGTGGACTGAAGACCCATCGGTGAACTTTTGGAGATACCAACGAAGGCCAAATCTGGATTACGAAGACTACAGGGCAGTTGAAACCCGCTTACAATCAGCTTCTATGGCCAGTTTATCCACCAATATCGGCATGCGCACGCTGATGTTTGGTAACAGCGATACACGTGCTTTTATGATGGCGGTGACAGAGAATTACGAGGATATACTGAATATCGACCTTGAAGATGGCCGCTTTTTTAATTCGCTCGAACATCAAATGGGTACACCAAGGGTGGTCATTGGTCACACCATTGCGGAAAACTTATTTGGCTCCGCAGACCCGATTGGACAAACCGTAAAATTACAGGGTTTGAATGTGCAGGTCATTGGGGTGGTGCAGCGGTCGGGCAATGACCTGATCAATCCCGTGAATTTTGATCGCGCTGTGTTGGTTACGCATAACTTTGGCAGGAGGATTGCCAATTTGCGTGCGACTTCCTTTTTCGGAACCCAATTGATGGTAAAGGCCGGTGATGGTGAGGATATGGAGGATGTTAGAGATGAACTAGAGGCTGTGCTCCGCGCTCATCGAAGACTCAGGCCTGTGGAGGATTCCAATTTTTCGCTGAACGAACTATCCCTTCTGACCAATATTTTGAACGATTTTTTCAGGGTACTCAATCTGGTGGGTATCGTGGTGGGTGGATTTGCTATATTGGTAGGAATATTTAGCGTAGCTAACATCATGTTTGTGTCAGTTAAGGAGCGCACCAAATTAATAGGTATCAAAAAAGCAATAGGAGCCAGGAAGAGAGTCCTTCTGCTGGAAGTCCTTTTGGAATCTATAATTCTATGTCTTGTCGGTGGAGTAGTGGGGCTCCTCTTTGTGTACTTTGCCCTTATCGGGGTGGGGGCAGCCATTGATTTTGAGTTGGTTCTCACCTTCAATATGATATTCTGGGGGCTGTTGCTGTCTGTAATTATTGGTATTTTGGCAGGTATCATTCCCGCATTTCAGGCAGCTATGATGGATCCGGTGAGGGCAATCCGGGCGGGATGAAAATTTCCATCAATCATTATTGAACTTAGTAGGTTGTGATGGGATAGAAAAAAAAGCCCCGGAAGTTGTCCAGGGCTCACATTTCTTTATTCTATCTATTGGTTTCTCCTGGTAATGGATAAAACCCGGAAATTACTTTTAGTAATTAGCTTTTGACGTCTGCAACAATCTTTTTAAAGTCCTCAGGGTGATTCATTGCCAAATCAGCAAGCACTTTCCTATTGAGCTCCACATCGCTGTTTTTAAGGTTGCCCATAAATGTGCTGTAGTTCATACCCTCTTCGCGGACAGCTGCATTTATGCGCGCAATCCAAAGGTTTCTGAATGTTCGCTTCTTATTTTTGCGGTCTCTGTAAGCGTATTGTAATGCTTTTTCCACGGCGTTTTTAGCAACCGTATAGACGTTTTTCCGGCCACCAAAATAACCTTTGGCCTGCTTAAGTATCTTTTTTCTCCTTCTTCTTGAGGCTACAGAATTTACTGACCTTGGCATTTTATATGAATTTAAAGGTTGTTAAATAATGGATGGATCAGCCTACGACTAACATTCGCTTGACTCGCTTCTCCTGAGATTTGTGTACAACTACCGAATCCCTCAATCTCAGCTTGCGTTTCTTAGACTTGTGTCCGAGCAAGTGCGAAGTGTTGGATTGAAAGCGCTTAACCTTCCCCTTTCCGGTGAGTTTAAAGCGCTTTTTGGCTCCTGAATGTGTCTTCATTTTAGGCATAGCTATAAAATTTAGTCAAAGCGAGTGCAAAGGTAAATAAATTTTACCAATCAACATCTCTTAACACTGGAATTTCGTGAAAATTATTTTTTCTTGACCTTGGGAGCGATCATGACAATCATACGCTTACCCTCCATCTTTGGAAGACTCTCGGCCGTACCGTAGTCTTCGAGCTCTTTAATGAATCTGAGTAACAGTAACTCACCCCGCTCTTTGAACACAATGGTTCGCCCCTTGAAGTGAACAAATACCTTGACTTTGGCCCCATCTTCCAAAAAACCCTTGGCGTGATTGAGCTTGAAATTGAAGTCGTGATCGTCGGTGTTGGGACCAAATCTGATTTCCTTTACCACCGTTTTGGCCGACTTGGCCTTCATTTCCTTCTGTTTCTTCTTTTGAAGGTAGAGGAATTTGTTGTAGTCAGTGATTTTGCAAACCGGAGGGTCTGCTTTTGCTGAAATCAAAACCAAATCGAGTCCCATTTCTTCAGCCCATTGCCGTGCGGCTTTGGTGGGATATACACCCGACAAAATTTCCTGTCCGATAACATCGCTTATATCGTCCAGGTTGTCTCCCACCAATCTGATTTTGGGAGCTTTGATGTTTTCATTAATTGGATCTTCCTGTCTTTTGACCCTCTTGGGTCTTTGTCTTCTACGCGCCAAATTTTACTGATTTATTAACAAAGGTACTAAAAGTTTCCAAACTGTCGAAAAATCCCGATAAGATCAGGTTTCGGTATCTGCATTTTCTATTTGATGAATTGCAGTATTGTCTTTATCTTCATTGAGTACAACCTCAAAGTTTGATCCCTCCTTGGGGTTGTTATTGAGTATAAACTCTGCCAGAGGATCTTCAATGTATTTTTGGATCGCCCTGTGCAGGGGTCTTGCTCCGTACTGGGGATCGAATCCTTTTTTCGCGATGAATTCCTTGGCCTCTTCGGTCAAACTCAGAGAATAACCGAGGTTTTTAAGGCGCTCGAATACATCCTTCAGGGTAATATTGATGATCTGGAATATCTCTTCTTGTTCCAGACTGTTGAAAATCACCACATCGTCTATCCTATTGAGGAACTCCGGTGAGAAAGTTTTCTTGAGCGCATTTTTTATTACAGACTTGCTGAAGTCTTCTGCTGAGTCCTGTCTTGATTTGGTGGCAAATCCCACTCCCTGTCCAAAATCTTTCAATTGCTTCGCTCCTATGTTGGAGGTCATAATAATCAGGGTGTTTTTAAAGTCCACTTTGCGACCCAGTCCGTCTGTCAACTGCCCATCGTCGAGTACCTGAAGCAAAATATTATACACATCTGGATGTGCTTTTTCGATCTCGTCGAGGAGGATTACAGAATATGGTCTTCTGCGCACCTTTTCTGTGAGTTGTCCACCTTCTTCATATCCCACATAACCCGGAGGTGCACCGATCAGTCGGCTCAGGGAGAATTTTTCCATATACTCGCTCATATCAATGCGAACGAGGCTGTCCTCCGAGTCAAAAATATACCTGGCAAGTGCTTTTGCAAGTTCAGTTTTACCGACACCGGTTGGCCCGAGGAAGATAAAAGTTCCAATGGGTTTTTTGGGATCCTTTAAACCGACGCGGTTTCGCTGTATGGCTTTGACCACCTTTTTGATGGCATCGTCCTGACCAATAATGGCTTTTTTGAGGTCATTGTCCATGTTGACCAGTTTCTTGCTCTCACTTTGAGCCACCCTTTTTACGGGTATGCCGGTCATCATAGCTACTATTTCTGCAATGCTGTCTTCATCAACCGGGTAGCGCTTGGATTTTGCTTCTTCTTCCCACTCGTCCCTGGCGATGTCGAGTTGCCTGAGTAATTTAGTTTCCTTATCTCTAAGGTCTGCGGCTTTTTCGTATTGCTGGCCTTTAACAGCCTTGTTTTTCATGTCTCGTACCGCCTCGATTTTCTCTTCCAGCTCCTCAATGTGTTTTGGAACATGGATGTTTTTGAGGTGCACTCTGGCTCCTACCTCATCCATAATATCTATGGCCTTATCCGGCAGGAAGCGATCTGTAATATACCGTTCACTAAGTTTTACACAGGCAGAAAGTGCTTCATCAGAATAATTCACATTGTGAAATTCCTCGTACTTCTTTTTGAGGTTCTGCAGTATTTCGAGGGCCTCATCCGTAGAGGGCGGCTCTACCATCACTTTTTGGAACCGCCTGTCAAGTGCACCGTCTTTTTCAATGTACTGGCGGTATTCGTCGAGGGTAGAAGCTCCAATGCACTGGAGTTCTCCACGGGCAAGAGCGGGTTTGAAAATATTGGAGGCATCCAGCGATCCTGTTGCGCCACCTGCTCCTACAATGGTGTGAATCTCATCAATAAAGAGAATGACATCTCTCGATTTTTCAAGCTCACCCATTATGGCTTTCATTCGCTCTTCAAACTGACCTCTGTACTTGGTTCCCGCTACGAGCGCAGCGAGATCGAGCATCACAAGTCTCTTATTAAACAGTGTGCGGGACACTTTCTTTTGATGTATGGCAATTGCCAGACCCTCCGCAATAGCTGTTTTACCGACTCCTGGTTCTCCGATGAGAATAGGGTTGTTTTTCTTTCTTCTCGATAGGATTTGTGAAACGCGTTCAATTTCACGCTCCCTGCCAGTAATGGGATCCAACTTGCCCTCTTCAGCAAGTCGCGTCATATCCCTTCCAAAGTTATCCAAAACGGGTGTTCTGGACTTGGTTGTTGTCTTTCTTCCGTATCTTCCAGGACCGCTTCCCTCTTCTTCCATGGGAACATCCTGGTCGGATGGTGTGTGCGAACTGAGTCCTGAACTGAGAAAATCCTGTTCCTGACTCACGTATTCAAGTTCTGATCGAAAGCCCTCGTAGTCGATCTCAAAATCTTCCAGGGCTTTGGATGCGGGGTTGTCTCTGTGTTTTAAAACTGAAAGCAGAAGGTGTTCGGGGCTAATTTCCTCATGACCAAATTGTTTGGCTTCCAAAAAGGTAACTTTCAGGACGCGCTCTGCTTGCTTGTTGAGGGGCAGGTTGCCCACATTTACTCTGGTGCTCTGCTCTTTTCGAGCTATGGCGAGTTCCTCGACCCGGGATTTCAATTCGTTAAAATCCACATTCATGGATTCCAGTACGGTTTTGGCGAGGTTTTCCCTGTCGCGAATCAATCCGAGTAAAAGGTGTTCTGTGCCAATGTAGTCAGCTCCCAGCCTGAGTGCTTCTTCACGACTTTGGCTGATGATTTTTTTGACCTTGGTTGAAAATTTGCGATTCATAAATTGTATATATCGGTATTTAATGGATTCCCTATTATATAACTGTTGATGTGAGAAAATCGTACCAAACGACCATAACTGCTAATCTGACATCATTTTCGATTGACTTTACGCTCTAGAGTAACTTTTAAATTGTTAATCTGACATAATGGCGCTTCTGTTAGGCAATCTTCACCAGACCTAACAAAAAAGCTCTCTGGGAGTTTTACCGTCCGGGTCCGATCTTTTTGAAATCCACAGACTTCTCCCTGCAAAGTAAATATAAATATATGAGATTTTAAAATAATATCGGCTCCAAAAACTCTTAAAATTGAGGGCAGAGGTCATTTTCATTGGTGTATTCACCCATGATGGTGATGGATAGCTCAAAAATACCCTGTCGTTGGCTATAATGGCTTAGGTCATCCAGTGACAGGTCGTAACTCAAACCAAGGCGAATGCCCTCGATTTCGAAGCCCATCAACAGCGCTAGATCGCGGAATTTGTATTCATCCAGCCTATTGGTGACCCTGCCAAATAAGCCGAAGTGAAGAAATGATGCGCGGGAATCGCTGATAAGCAATCTGGAACCTGTGCCAAAAAAGAAGCTGTGATGTGGCCCGTGAAATGAAGCTACTGCCCGGGGAGAAAGCCAAAAACGTGGAAAAACCTCAGTTTCAACACTGACGTGACCTATGATATTTCTGTTGATTAGATATTCGTCTTCCCCGATGTATGCCGGATTGTCCTCATTTTGGTAAAAAGAAAGGTCGGGTCTGAGTACATGGAGGATACTCGCACCTGCATTAAAGCGTATTCCGTTTCTCTGCCTGTGACTGAATGTTATTCCCAGGTTCAGGTCGGGATAGGAAAAGTTATTTTCAGGTAGAATCTCGCTGGTGTTAAATGTAAAGTCACTGGTGCCGTCAAACATATCCTGAAACCGGAGATTTTCGTAGTTGATGTTTTGCTGACGCATCCCCAGCGACAATCCGGCTGATAGATAGTTGGTGTGTTCACCGCCCAGATTTTTATGAAATGCACCTGCCAGGGAAATTTGCGTCATACTAAAATCAAAGCGGTCCACTTTGTCGCTCAGGAAAATTAAGCCAATGGAGAAAGCGTCCATCTGATTGCGGTCCCTGCCTATTTCCAGGCGAGCATCTCCCGACAGTCCGTAAGATTTATAGGCATGATCCAACACTGAGTTCCACTGGGTCCTGTGCTGTACGGTAATTCGATACAGGGCATCGTAAACACCGGCCATCGATGGGTTGAAGTTGGTCGGATTGGCATATTTTTGAGTAAATAACAAGTCCTGCGACCGCAATTCTTCAGAATGGAAAGCAGTGGATATAATAAAGATTAATCCTATGAGGTATGGGGTCGTCTTCTTGCGGAAAACCCACCTGTTCCAAATGAAACCCAATTTACCGGACCTGATTTTTTTATTCATATGCGTGATTTGAACCCTGTATTGAGGATGAGCTCCCTGGATCAGGGGGGGTGCCAATTACTCCCTGGCTTCATTTCCCCAGGTCCGTTGCTCATCTCTTTTCTGCCACTGCTTCTTTTTTTTCACTGGATTCGAGAAAACCGTGTTCTTTCATCCACTCGTCATTAAACACTTTTTTGACGTACCTCGTACCGTGATCGTGCAAAATAACAACCACCACATCGTCTTTTTTTAAGTGTTTTTTGAGCTGAAGCAGTCCGGCAACCGCAGAGCCACAAGAGTATCCCGCAAAAATGCCCTCCTCAGCAGACAATCTTCTGGTCATCACCGCACCGTCTTTATCGGTGACTTTTTCAAAGTAGTCTATCACATCAAAGTTGACATTTTTAGGGATCAAATCTTCACCTATTCCCTCCGTGATATAAGGGTAAATTTCCTCGGTTACCAGTTTTCCGGTTTCATGATAGGCTTTCAGTGCTGAACCGTAGGTGTCAATACCCCAGACCTTTATATTGGGATTTTTTTCTTTGAGAAATCTACCGGTTCCCGAAATGGTTCCCCCGGTGCCAACAC